>CAXSDW010000081.1:0-15871 GCA_964236235.1 uncultured Chitinophagaceae bacterium | reverse complement strand
GTAGTAATGATCTGTATAAAATTAAAAAACAAATCTAAAGGTGGGGCTGGACGTTGAAACTTCGGCTGTTTGCATCGCTGTACATTGATTCCGGCAGACGAATATCTATTTGGCTTTTTGTTGTTAACTTCAACTTTATATTTTCAATGGGCAGCGGTTCCAAGCTGGACGAACAAAAAATCCCCACTTACAGCAATACCTGAACGTCAGACTGTGAAAAAACTTTCTTTGGCTCATAAAACATTCTGATTTACACGCTGCAAAATAAGCCTTTCATCAGATTCTTTTTTATCAATAAGCCATGTATTATTAATGAGGCCATTACCAAAAGGAACAATTTGATCATTCTGACTTAATCCAAATTTTGATAAGATTTCAGACAACATCTTTAATTAATTTATGTTTGCTTGCAGATAATTTATGAAATTTTTCAATCTTATCAAACATGAATTTACGCGAAGAAATTTTAAAAGAACATTCAAAAGCCCCGTGTAATAAAATTGTGCAGTGGATTGGCAGCAATCAAAAAAGATTTGATGATTTATTTGAACTTTTCTTAAATGATGAATATCGTGTAACCCAAAGAGCCGCATGGCCATTGAGTTACAGCGTTATTGCACATCCCGGGCTTATTACTAAAAATTTTTCAAAACTTATTGATAACCTTAAAAAACCAGCTCTTCATAATGCTGTAAAAAGAAATTCTATCCGTTTAATGCAACACATAAGTATTCCTGAAAAGTTCCATGGAGAAGTGATGGAAATATGTTTCAGCTATGTTGAATCTCCAACTGAAGCTGTTGCTATAAAAGCTTTTTCACTTACAGTATTAGGCAATCTTTCTAAACAATATCCTGAGATTTTATCAGAAGTAAAATTGCTGATAGAAGAACAATGGCAACACCAAACCGCGGCTTTTAAAAGCAGGGCAAAGAAATTATTGGATACTTAATGGCCTTGCATTTTCTTTTGCAAAATAGTTACTTCCGAGCCATCAGCAAGAAATACGGACGATGGATTTGTATGCTCAAGAAAAGAAAACGCTTTGCCATACAACGCAGTAAAATCGCAATCAACAGTAAATTCTTTTATAGGATAAACATTCCACGTTGGATGCTTTACCTCATATGTAAACGTTGTACATTCATTATATTTTGAGTAGCCCCAATAATGTTGGGCAATAAATTCTTCTTCGCTTCCGGCTGTCATCCGGTATGCAGCTTTTTCAGCCACAACTCCGAGTTTATTGCTGTGAATATTGTTTCTCCAGGAATATTCAACGAATAACCCGTCAGCACTTTGTTTGATTATGTGCGACATTTTCATAGTCACATATTTTTCATTATAAAATTTATTAGCAACAAAAGAGATAGCATATTTTGGAACTATTTCTTTAATAAACACAACACCCCGTTTCCATTGGCCATTATCATTGTGCTTCACATAAAACCGGAGATTAACTTCCTCAAAATTTATATGAAAAGGAACTTTGACACCCATTATTCTGGTATTATTAAACATGAAGCCAACGAGGCTTACATATGTATTGCCTTTAAAAAAATCCAGTTTTGTGAATTTTGGTAAATAAGGTTGCAGTAGAGTTGGCTCAATAATATAATTTGCCATTATCAAATAATTCCATTCGGCTTTCAAAAAGACGAAACTCATTGTGAAACTTTGGGCTTATAAAATTCTTTAAATATTAATCTTAAATTTTGATCATACGTCATATAATTATATATCCAATTTGAAAAAACAGAAAGCTTGTTCTTAACTCCAAGTAATAAAAAAAGATGTAAAGTCATCCAGATAATCCAGGCAATAAAGCCTTTAAAATGCAACTTTGGCTTTGGTAAATCAACTACTGCAAGATTGCGGCCTACAGTTGCCATTGTTCCTTTATCATGATATTCAAACTCTTCTACATGCGGGCTTTTCATTTCTTTTCTTATAAGATTTTTTGCCAGTACATCTCCCTGTTGAATAGCCACAGAAGCCACTTGCGGATGCCCGTTGGGATATTTTTCTGTCTCCATACTAGCCACATCACCTACGGCATAAATATTTTCAAAACCTAAAACTTTATTCATCCTGTCAACCTTTATCCGGTTGCCTTTTACAATCAAATCTTTATTTATTCCTTCAGGAACATTTCCTTTAATTCCTGCAGCCCAAATCACCAGGGAAGCATCAATGGCATCGCCATTTTTCATGGTCACTGTTTTTCCATCATAGCTGCTTACAACAGTATTATTTATAACAATTACACCCAGCTTTTTTAAATAACCACATGAATCTTCACTTGATTTTTCACTCATATTACCAAGCGTTTTTGGTGAGCCTTCAAGCAAATAAATTTTCATTTTATTAAAGTCAAGTTCAGGATAATCTTTGGGTAACACAAATCTTCGCATATCTGCAATTGCGCCGCTCATTTCTACACCGGTTGGGCCGCCACCAACCAACACAATAGTCATCAGGCGCTCCAGTTCTTTCTCATCTTTAACCAGCAAAGCATCTTCAAAATTTTGTATTAGCCTGTGTCTTATTTGCAGCGCTTCTACAGTGCTCTTCATGGGAAAAGCATTGTCAATCATTTGCTGGTTTCCAAAAAAATTAGTGTCAGCACCTGTTGCAATAACTAATATATCATAAAGAAATTCGCCAACAACTGTAACCACTTTATTTTCGGCAGTAATAATACCGGTAACCTCAGTCATTCTAAAATGTGTATTATTACTCTGGTGAAAAACTTTGCGCAAAGGAAATGAAATGTTACTGGGATCGAGGCCTGCTGTAGCCACCTGGTAAAACAAAGGCTGAAACTGGTGATAATTAAAACGATCAATTAACACAACTTCAAAACCTGCTTTGTTGTTTAACATCCTTGCTAATTTTAAACCACCAAAGCCACCACCAATGATCAATACTTTAATGAGAGGCTTTACAAGATTTTCTCCATCAAAAGGTTTTATTTCATTAACCATGTTTTAAAATTTAGATGAATAGCTGATTACCGATACTGACTGCTTCATTAATACAACAATCTTACCTTAATTGTTTCCTTCACATTCTTTAATAACTCAAGTGCATTTTTAGAAGTGCTTTTATCTATATCCAACACTACATAGCCAATATCATCATTTGTTTTTAAATACTGGGCAAGAATATTTGTATTATTTTCTGATAAACGTGTATTGATATCCGACAAAACACCGGGCACATTCTTGTGAATATGAAGAATGCGGTGCGTACCTTCCTGCGGCGGAAGGCTTAAACCAGGCGTAGTATGCGAACCTGTAGTGACGCCTTTTTCTAAAAAGTTGAATAATTTATTACTCACATCTTCCCCAATATTTTGTTGCGCTTCCTCGGTAGAACCTCCAATATGAGGCGTAAGAATAACATTGCTTAATCCCTGCAATGGTGTGGTAAATTTATCGCCGTTCTTTTCAGGTTCTGCAGGATACACGTCTATGGCTGCTCCTGAAAGCTGACCTTCCTGCAAAGCTTTACTCAATGCCACAAGATCAACAACCTCGCCCCTTGCATAATTAATAAGAATAGAACCTTTCTTAAAATATTTGAGGTTATTTTTATTGATAAGATTTTTTGTAGAAGGCAGATCAGGAACATGAAGTGTGATGATATCTGCAAGAGCCAACACTTCCTTAAGCGTTCTTTTTGCTTCAGCATTTCCTAAGGGCAGCTTGGTTTCCACATCATAAAAAATAACTTTAAGGCCTAATGATTCGGCAAGTATACTTACCTGCGTACCAATATTTCCATAGCCGATAATACCGATCGTTTTACCTCTCAGTTCATAACTGCCTTTGGAATCTTTGAGCCACACACCTTCATGAGCGGCTTTATTTTTATCCGGAATTTTTCTTATCAGCATTATAGATGCCGCAATAACAAGTTCCGCTACAGAGCGTGTATTAGAGTAAGGTGCATTAAAAACAGTAACTCCTTTTTTTGTTGCTTCGCTTATATCAACCTGGTTTACACCTATACAAAAACAACCAATGGCCTGCAACCTGTCAGCATTGTCTAAAACATTTTTTGTTATTTGTGTTTTAGATCTAATGCCCAACAGATGCACATTTTTTATTTGCTTAACCAATTCATCTTCACTTAATGCACCGGTAATTTTTTTTACTGAATTATATCCTGCATCAGCAAACTTTTTTATTGCTGCATCACTTATATTTTCTAAAAAAAGGATGTTAACTTTTTCTTTGGGATAACTGGTTACTTTTTTGTCTGTCATCGATCCTGTTATATAAATTTAGTAACGTAATTTTGCAAATATAGCGTCTTAACTCATTATTGGTTGCCAATGTTAATCCGGAAAAACTATCTGTACCTTATCATTATCTCTTTGTTATTTGCTGCATGTTCATCAGGCAATAGTGAAAAATTAAAAACTGTTCATGTTGATTCAGTTACTTACACACCACCCGTTGCTGGTAAAATTGATAAAGCCGAATTTGACCGGTATTATAGCACCATAAAGGCTTTCTATGAATCAAACTTACTTGCAAGAGGTTTTAATGGAGGCATTTTAGTTGCCAAAAAAGGTGCTGTTTTATTTGAAGCATATAACGGTTACAGCAATTATCAAAAAAAAGAATTGATAGATGAACACAGCGCTTTTCACCTGGCTTCTGCTTCTAAAACGTTTACTGCAATGGCCACTTTAAAATTAGTGGAGCTTGGTAAAATAAAATTAGATGATGATGTGAGTTTATATTTTCCGGGATTTCCTTATAAAGGTGTTACGGTAAAAATGCTTTTAAACCATAGAAGCGGGTTGCCAAATTATATTTACTTTCTTCAACAACTTGGCTGGGATGTTACAAAGGTTTCAACCAATAAAGATGTGTTGGATTATCTTATTAAATTTCAACCTCCGCTTACGCATGTGCCGGGTACACGTTTTAATTATTGCAATACAAATTATGCTTTGCTGGCATTGATTATTGAAAAAGTATCCGGCAAATCTTACCCTGAATTTTTACAATTCACTTTTTTTAAGCCTTTAAAAATGGACGATACTTATGTTTTTACAATGGCTGATTCAGCAACAGCAATGCCTTCATACGACTGGAGATGGAGGCAGGAAGTATTTAATTTTTTGGATGGAGAATATGGAGATAAAAATATTTACAGTACACCACGTGATCTTTTAAAATGGGACCAGGCGCTTTCTAATAACCAGCTGTTCAGCAAGCTTACACTTGAAGAAGCATTTACACCTTACAGTAACGAAAAACCGGGCATTAAAAATTATGGTTTGGGCTGGCGTATGAACATTTATCCTAATGGTAAAAAAATTATTTTTCATACAGGATGGTGGCATGGAAACAACACAATTCTCATTCATCTTATACAGGATTCTGCAACCATAATAGTTTTGGGAAACAAATACAACAGGGCCGTTTATGATGCAAAAAAATTAGCTAATGTATTTGAGCCTTATTTTAATACTGATGAAGAAGAAACAAATGAAGGCAATAAAGAACCTGCAGTTGCTGATGAGCAACCTGATTCAGCACAATTGAAAATTATGAAGTATCCAAAAATTCATCCGCCGGTAAAAAGGCACAGGCGACATTGATTAAGCTATGTTGCCAAAAAACAAATAAGCTAATATTATAGAAGTGATTATTCCTGCAAGATCAGCCAGCAGCATGGCTCCTATTGCATATTTTGTGTTTTTTACAGACACCGCCCCAAAGTAAAGCGCCACTACATAAAATGTTGTATCAGAAGAACCCTGCAAAATACAGGTAAGCCTTCCGGCAAAAGAATCCGGCCCGTACGCTTTCATCGTATCAATCATCATTCCTCTTGCGCCGCTGCCGCTCAAAGGCCTTATAAGCGCTGTAGGCAAGCCTGCAACAAACTTTGTATCTATACCAAAAGCAGTAAAAATATTTTTCATACCTGTGATTATTACATCAAAAGTACCGCTGGTTCTTAACATGCTTATTGCTACCAGCATACCTACCAAAAATGGTATTATTCTTACTGCTGTTTCAAAGCCACCTTTGGCGCCTTCAACAAACGCATCAAAAATGTTTATCTTTTTATATAAAGCGCCCAACACAATAAGGAAAAAAAGGAGCAATATTAATCCATTACTTAATACTCCTGAAAAACTTTGAACGCCCTGGAAAGTGAGTGTTTTAAGATATATAACCATCAGCGCAACTATTGCTGATATGCCTGTTATCCAACCTAAAATAACGGGTTGAAATACGTTTATCTTTTGTTTATAAGAAACGATAAGCATAGCCGTGATAGTAGCGACGAAGGTTGCAATCATACAAGGCACAAAAATATCTGTAGGGTTGGCCGCCCTTAATGAAGCCCTTGCTGCTATTATACTTACAGGTATAAGCGTAAGCCCGGAAGCGTGTAAACAAAGGAACATTATCTGCGCATTAGAAGCCGTTTCTTTGCTTGGATTAAGGGTTTGAAGACTTTCCATAGTTTTTAATCCGAAGGGAGTTGCTGCATTATCCAGGCCCAATAAATTGGCAGAGAAATTCATCATCATATGTCCCATTGCAGGATGGCCTTTGGGCACGTCAGGAAAAAGCCTGGAAAAAAAAGGACCAATAAGTTTTGAAAGAAATCTTATGCCTCCGGCCCTTTCAGCAATGCTCATAAAACCCATGAACAGCGCCATTATGCCAATTAAATTTATAGATATATCAACTGCTGTTTTGCAGGTAGCAATTATGCCATCAGCAGATTGTTCATGAAAAGTCAGTATCTTATTATCTGCTGTTTTTGTAAATTTAATTTCACCTGTTTTAATTTCCTTAAGTGTATCTAACGCTTTACTTATTTGCGGAGATACTGATGCGGAATCAATTAAAGCAGTCTTTGAAGTATCGCCGGCTTTGCCCACAACCATCTTATTAAAAATGTCATTATTTTGCGGAGATGAGAGATACAAAAACAACGAAGACAAGATTGCTACTATAATAAATGCAGCCCATATTCTGCTCAAGGCCATACACAATTTTTTACAATGATGTAAATAAAACTACAGTATTTTAAAATTACAAGTACGATCAGTTTCTACTAAAAAAAAAATGAACCACATTGCCATAATTGCTGTTATGGTTACCTGTTAATATTGGTAACAAAAAACTGAACTAAATTTATTCGAATTATAATCTCCTTTAATTTTATATATTGAGCGTAACCGGATTTATAAACACTTCTTAAAAAATTTAGAAAAAATAATACAATATGAATAAGCAAATAAGACAGGTAAGATTGACAACATTAATTATGTTCATTAGTGTTTCACTTTCATGTGATCAGCCTGCAACTAAGCCTGCGGCAAAGAATGAAAATACACCTTCTGTACAGGCGAGAGTGGAATTAATAACTGATAAAATACCATCGCCTGTTGCATTTGGCGTGGCCGGAGATGGAAGTAACAGGTTATTTATTTGCCAGAAAGAAGGAAAAGTTTGGGTAATTGAAAAGGGAAAATTGCTGACCCAACCTTTCTTAGATGTAAGTAATCAAATGGTAAAAATAAATCCTGGTTATGATGAACGCGGTTTGTTAGGCATTGCTTTTCATCCGGATTTTAAAAGTAACCACAAATTTTATGTTTATTACAGCGTGCCTTCTAATGCAAACGGCAGCGATCATAAAAGCAATATAGTTGAGTATAAAGTGTCATCAAATAATCCTAATACTGCAGACATCTCAAGCAAAAGAGTTTTGCTGGAAGTGGAAGAACCTGAATCAAACCACAACGGTGGTAACATGGCTTTTGGGCCTGACGGATATTTATACGTTGGCCTTGGAGATGGCGGTGGTGGCGGTGACAAGCATGGTACAATTGGTAATGGCCAAAACTTAGCCACCTTGCTTGGCAAGATTATCAGGATAGATGTAAACGGGCAACCGTATGCAGTGCCAAAAGACAATCCCTTCGTCAGCAATAAAAACGTACGACCGGAAATTTGGGCTTATGGCCTAAGAAATCCCTGGCGTTTTTCATTTGACAGGTTAACAAAACAATTATATGCCGGTGATGTTGGACAAAATAAATTTGAAGAAGTAGATATAATTACTAAAGGAGGAAATTACGGCTGGCGTATTAAAGAAGGCTTTCATGATTTTAATGTACCTGATGGCGCTAACAAAAATAACCTCATTGATCCGATATATGAATACGACCATGACCAGGGAATAAGCATTACAGGTGGCTATATTTATCGTGGTAAAGCGATGCCTGCATTAACAGGTAAATATGTGTATGGTGACTATAATGGCAGCATGTGGGTGTTGTGGAAAAGCGGTAATAAATGGACAAACAATAACCTTGATGTTACTAACAAGCCAACTGATAATATGCAAATATTAAGCTGGGGACAAGATGAATTGGGAGAGTTATACATGCTTGTTAATTTTTCCGGTTCAGGCGGAAACAAAGGCTCAGTATACAAACTTGTAAAGTGATAGTTTAATTTAAGAATATTTTATCTGACTTAAACAAACGTTTAATCTTCTAAATAAAAACTCAATTTATTTCTCAGGATTTAAAACTGCTTTAATATAGTTATCCATATTAAAATATTTTTTTGCGGTTTCCCGGAGATCCTGCACAGTTAAAGCAGCCACTTTTTTTGAATAAATATATATCCAGTTAGGGTCATCATGCTCTATCCACGACTGTGTGAGCACACTAAGCCAATAATCATTTTGTGTTAGCAGATCATCATTTTGCTTTTTCAAAGTTTCCTTTACTTTATCAAGATCAGTTTGTTCAATGCCTTTTTCCTTTGCATTTTTAATAATGTCAAATAATGCAGATGTAAGCTTCTCCACATTTTCAGGGCCACAGGGAAAACTTGCTGTAATAACATAATGATTGTATGGCCGGTTTATAATTGTTCCATTCATTCCTCCGCCATAAATGCCACTCATTTCCTGCCTTAGTTTTTCAATCACTTTAATATTAAGTACATCCATTAAAGCATTTAATTTTAAATTTTCTTCCTGGCTATATTTTGCATCTCCGGTAAAAATAATTTTTACTTCGCTTTGTTTAGCAGCACCTTTATTTACAACCGCCTGCACAACTCCTTTTACCGGCCGCAATCCTTCATCAGAAAATTTGTTTTCTTTTTCTTTTGAAGGAAGACTGCCAAGATAGGTTTCCAGCAACGGTTTTATTTTAGCAGTATCTATATTTCCAACAAATGTAAAGTGCAGTCCATAGGCATTACTGTAAATTTCTTTGTAGATAGCAAAGCTTCTGATGAGAGTTATTTTATCATAATCAGCCACATCAGGTATTGCCCGTGCCCAGGGATTATTATTGAATTCCAACTTAGCTAAAGTATCAGCAAAATAATTATTCGGGTTTGCTTTAAGATTCTCAATAAATCCTTTTTGTGTATTTATATATGATTTAAACAATTGAGAATCCACTCTCGGCTGCGTGAAATAAAGATGCACCAATTGTAAAAATGTTTCAAAATCTTTTACACTGCTTGCGCCTTGTATGCCTTCATCATAAGGATTTATATAAGGCTGAACACTTACTGTTTTACCGGATAAATATTTACCAAGCGCAATTGGCGAAAGATCCTTTACACCCATAGTTTGTATTATGTTAGCAGCATTTTCGGCATTTTCTTTATCGGCTAATCCATAATTATGTGTACCGCCCCACCTCCATGAATCCATTTGTATCTCATCATTTTTAAATTCAGTAGGTTTAAGTGTTATGGTAATTCCGTTGCTAAGTGTAAGGTCTGTTGTGCCTAAAACTGCATCGTTTTTTACATTGATAATTTTACCTGGCTCCGGAAGTTTATCCATTAAAGCAGCAGTGGCAACGTTTTCAGTATAAGGCTTTACAGGAAGTTTTTGAGCATCCATTACAAAACTTAAAAGCTCGCTGTTTGATGGAAGTTGTGTTTTATTTTTTTCAGGAGAAAGCAGCAAAGCAAATTTCCCTTGCCTGGAATCTAACTTTTTGGCAACAGCATTTACTTCTGCAACAGTTATGGTTGGCAACACTTGTTTAATAAATGCATACCTGTTAGCAATGCCTGTTATTGGTGTTTTGGTTAAAAAATTATTTATGTATCCCTGCACTATCCCACCTGATTCTGTCTTGTCTTTATCTTTATATGCGTTTTCAGTTTGAGTGAGTAAATTACTTTTAGCTCTTTCCAGTTCCGATGAAAGAAATCCAAATTTTCTTACATTTTCCGTTGTGTTTACAAGAGAATCTATTGCATCTTTTACAGGCTTATCACCGATAACTGCAAACGAAATAAATGCCCTGTATCCTCTTATAAAATTCCCGAAAGATGTGCTTCCATACAGGAATGGAGGATCAGGTAACTGGCTTAATTCACTAAGCCTTTCATTGATAAGGCTGTTAAATAAATCTTCTACAATATTATTCCTGTAATCGGCCCAGGTATTAATGACCTTATCTTTTTCAACATAATGAAATAACTGCAGCAGGTTCATTGTTTGCTCTTTATCGGTAAGCACCATTCCAACATTTTGTTTCCTTTCTGCAATAGAAATAATTGCAGGTCTCAAAGTTTCTTTAGCCGGATTCTTTAACTGGCTAAAATGTTTAATGATCTCTTTTTCTGCAAAAGCCGGATCAATATCTCCTACTACTATTACAGCCATCAGGTCTGGCCGGTACCATGTTTTATAAAAGCTTATCAATGATTTAGCATCAAAATTTTGTATGATGCTGTCCACGCCTATCGGGATTCTTGAAGCATACATAGAGCCGTTAAATAAGGCAGGATAATACTTTTTACTCATGCGTTCGTTGGCTCCTTTACCGAGCCTTGATTCTTCTAACACAACGCGGCGTTCTTTATTTATATCCGATGTATCAAGCGATGCATTGCCGGCCCAGTCTTCTAATATAGTAAAGCCTTTATCTACTTTTACCGGATCATCAGACGGGAGTGGAAGTATGTAAACTGTTTCATCAAAACCTGTGTAGGCATTGAGATCTGCGCCAAATTGCACACCAATAGATTGCAGGTAATTGATCAATTCATTTCTTTTAAAATGCTTTGATCCGTTAAAGTTCATGTGCTCCATCATATGCGCCAGGCCTTGCTGATCCGGTTGTTCTAAAACAGAACCTGCATTAACAACAAGGCGAAGCTGCACTTTCTTTTCAGGCTTCACATTCTTCCTTATATAATAGGTTAAGCCGTTTGGCAGCTTACCAATTTTCACTTTAGGATCAACCGGCAATTTTTTATTTAAATCGAATTGTGAAAAACAGGCCTCTCCAAAAAATAACGTAACAGGAAGAAGCATTAACCGGAAAAAGTAAAATGTATTTTTCATGATTTGATTGTAGAGATTGAATTATTAACTATAAATATAAGTTATTGGTGAAAGAAGATTTATCATAAATATTTATTTAATGATAAAAAGTATTAATCCCATTTGATGAAACAAATAAAATGAATTATTGACGTTTATTTTTTGATGTTATTTAAAATGATATTAGGCGGATTTTGAGTTTAGATTAAATTGAAAAATATTTTTATTCTGTTCTTTACAAAAAATAAAAAATTATTAAGTAAACCTGTTAACAAAAAGTTTAAAGCTAACTTTTCGGCGGCATGAAAGATGGTGACATGGAAGTTGGGCATAAGTATAATCCTCTCTTGAAATGCAGTACTGGCTTATATTTCAGACAATGTATTCTTTTTTTACTATGATAAAATTATATAACATGTTGTTTGCATAGCCTTTCAATACGATATAATTTTACATCAACAAATAAAAACTAACGCTGCACATTTCGCCGGTACCAAACCCGGCACAGATTGAGAAAATTGTTTTTACCACGATTGTATAATTTCTTGCTATCAATTACTTGCTATAGATCCTTTGCCTGCTAAAAGTTTACAAACCGGTTTTTGCTATACTAAGAATTTTTAAATCTGAAACAACAATTATTAATTATTAAAATTAAGTTATGAAAAAGTTAATGAACAAATCAAGAATGATAATGGCAATTGCCATTATGGTCACTTTTACTTTAGCATCTGCGCAAAGCTTTGCCGGTAACATAGGTGATAACCCTGTAGAATTGAAATATGTTGGCAACACAAACAACCAGCCTGTATTTCTGTTAAATTTTAATAACAGCGAAGCAGATGAATTTGTAGTAATGCTTAAAGATGATGCCGGGTATGTACTCTATTCTGAAAAAGTTGAAGGCAAGCAAATTTCAAGAAAGTACAGGTTAAATACAGAAGAAGTTGATGGTAACATCTTTATTGAAGTAAGCAGTAAAAAAAGTGGCAAAACCATTTATACTGTTAACAGGAAGTCACGTGTGGTAGAAGACGTTGTTGTAAATAAATTATTATAATGTTTTCATACACCATAAAATTTAAATGCGGGATTATGTCCCGCATTTTTAATTTCTGCCTGAAAAATTTCTTATAAATAATATGGATATTATACCTTTTTAATTCGGTTAAATGTAATGATCTTTTGTTATCGCAATAAATATAAAACCAGGTTGTTTCATTCTTTAAAAATAAACCTGTTATTTACGCTGCGAAAACAGGAAGATCACTAAATATTTTTGTTTATTACAATGCTATAGTAGCTAAATCAAACAGGTTCTGCAGCTATGCAAATTTCTTTGCATCATCTAAAAACTTAGCCAGGCCAATATCAGTGAGCGGATGTTTTAATAAACCCAAAATAGATTCCAGTGGCGAAGTAACCACATTAGCACCTAATTCAGCACATTTAATAATTTGTAAAGAGCTTCTTATTGATGCTGCTAATATCTCCGTTTCGTAGCCCTGTACTTCAAAAATATGTGCTATCTGCTGTATAAGTTCAAGACCATCCCAGCCGCTGTCATCTATCCTGCCGATAAAAGGTGAAACGTAAGAGGCGCCTGCCTTTGCAGCGAGTATTGCCTGGCCTGCCGAAAATATTAAAGTGCAATTTGTGCGGATGCCGTTTGCGCTAAACCATTTAATTGCCTTGACACCGTCTTTTATCATTGGCACTTTTACAACAACATTTTTATGAATTGCGGCAAACTTCTTTCCTTCTTCAATTATGGTTTTAAAATCAGTTGATACCACTTCAGTACTTATGTCGCCATCCACCATTTCGCAAATGGTTTTATAATGTTGCATTACAGCGTCAATTCCTTTTATTCCTTCCTTGGCCATTAGAGATGGGTTGGTAGTTACGCCATCTAAAATACCAAGTTCATTAGCTTCTTTTATCTGGTCAAGATTTGCAGTGTCTATAAAAAATTTCATATCTATACCCCGAAAGGATTTGTTTTTGAGTTAAAAATATTTACAAAAATAAATTATTTAATTCATTAAGAATTAGCAAATGGCTTTCAGAATTTAAAGCAAATAAAAATGGCAAGTTACTTACATCGCACCGCTCAACCGTTTACCCTTGCTACCTTCCGGTCCTGGGGGAGTTCAACAGGAGCTGGTCGTATAAGACTTGCCGCTGCAAATATAGAAAAACTTTGATTGCTTGTTTTAATTCTGATTTTCTATTTTCCAATTTACTATTTCAAATTTTTATTTCCGATTGACTGTTTTCAATTTGATGTTTCCAATTTCCTGTTTCCAATTTCCTGTTTCCAATTTAATTACTATTTCCTATCTCAAATCTCTGCTGACTTCTGACAACTGACTTCTGACAACTGACAACTGACTTCTGACATCTGACATCTGACATCTCACCTCTACCACTCAATTGCCTTACTTTTGCATGAGTAAAAACATGCGATGGAATTTCAACTTACAGAAGAACAATTAATGATAAAGCAGGCAGCCCGTGACTTTGCTGTTAATGAATGCCTGCCTGGTGTTATTGAAAGAGATGAACTCCAAAAATTTCCGCAAGAACAAATTATGAAGCTTGCCGATCTTGGCTTTATGGGCATGATGGTAAGCCCGCAATATGGCGGCGCCGGGCTTGATACAATAAGCTATGTGCTGGCTATTGAAGAGATAAGTAAAGTAGATGCAAGCACCAGCGTTTGCATGAGTGTAAATAATAGCCTGGTATGCTGGGGACTGGAAAAATATGGCACAGAAGAACAAAAACAAAAATACCTTACTCCCTTAGCGCAAGGTAAAAAAGATGGTGAATTATACCTTGGCGCTTTTCTATTGAGTGAGCCGGAAGCTGGCAGTGACGCCACTTCACAGCAAACTACTGCGCAGGATAAAGGTGATTATTATTTATTGAACGGAATCAAAAATTGGATCACTAATGGCAACAGCGCATCTGTTTATTTGGTAATAGCACAAACAGATGTTGCCAAAAAAAGCCGTGGTATAAATGTTTTTATTGTTGAAAAAAACTGGCCGGGGGTTTCTGTTGGCGCAAAAGAAAATAAGTTAGGCATAAGAGGAAGCGATACTCATAGTATTTTGTTTAACGATGTAAAAGTGCCTAAAGAAAACAAGATAGGTGAAGAAGGCTCAGGCTTTGTGTTTGCTATGAAAACCTTATCAGGCGGACGCATTGGTATTGCGGCACAGGCGCTTGGCATTGCTGAAGGTGCATATGAAAGATCACTGACTTACTCAAAACAGCGCAAAGCTTTTGGCAAAGAAATAATGCATCACCAGATAATAAAATTTAAGCTTGCTGACATGGCAACCAGGATTGAAGCAGCACGCTTATTATGCCTTATGGCTGCCTGGGAAAAGGATGAAAACATGGATTACACACTAAGTGCTGCGATGGCAAAAGTATATGCAAGTGAAACCGCTATGTGGACAGCAACTGAAGCTGTTCAGATTCATGGTGGTTACGGATTTGTAAAAGAATACCATGTGGAACGGATGATGAGAGATGCCAAGATTACACAGATATATGAAGGCACCAGCGAGATACAAAGAATTGTGATTGGAAGAAGCATTTTGAAATAGCCTGCGCTAACCTCCTGCAGCTTTTAAAATTCCCTACGTTTATAATATGAGCATCAACAAGGATAAGTATAAAGAAATACGCAATGAACTGGGCGATAAATTAAAATTAGTTGCTGTTTCCAAAACTAAGCCGGTAGCGGATATAAGCGCATTATTTGATCTTGGCCAAAAGGACTTTGGAGAAAATTATGTTCAGGAATTAGTTGAAAAATACGAAGCGTTACCGAAAGAAATTAACTGGCATTTTATTGGCCATCTTCAAAGTAATAAAGCGAAATATATAGCTCCATTTGTTTCGCTTATCCAAAGTGTTGACAGTTTACGATTGTTGAAGGAAATAAACAAACAAGCTGTAAAAAACAACCGCGTTATTGATTGCCTGCTTCAGGTACACATAGCTAAAGAAGAAACTAAATTCGGCATGAATGAAGAAGAACTAACAACACTGATTACATTTATTAAAACGAATAAAGAAGAGTTTAAAAATGTAAATGTTTGCGGACTTATGGGAATGGCTTCTTTTACTGATGACATTGAAAAAGTAAAAAGTGAATTCAAATATTTAAAATCTCTTTTTGATAAATATTCTCAGTCATCAACTAACAATTATCAGCTATCAATTTTGTCTGTGGGAATGAGTGCAGATTATAAAATAGCTATAGAAGAAGGAAGTAATATGGTTAGAATTGGCAGCCTGCTTTTTGGTGAAAGGGAATGATTTTTTTAACACGACTTACATGATTCTTTTAACAGGAATTACACGAATTAAAACGAAGTTTTACTTAATTTAAGATTGAAATAAATTAGCGTACTTAACTGTCAACTATCAACTATTAATTATGGCTGATTCTTTTGAAGTACAAAAAAATACAAAAGCGTTT
>CAXSDW010000080.1:0-15989 GCA_964236235.1 uncultured Chitinophagaceae bacterium | reverse complement strand
GTTTTAAATTCATGGGTCATATTATTTATAAAATCAGACTTTATTTCACTCAATTTTTTTTGCCGAAGTAAAGCTCTTACAGTAAGAAAAAAGGCGCAAAATATAATGACAGTAAACAATATTGCACCAATTACCATCCACGACATTTGCTTCCAGATAATACTTTTTACATGAGGTACAATTATCACCAACATTTCTTCAGGCGATACACCTTCAGATAAGCTTCCGCTGGGAGACTCAAGTGCATATACATACGTTTTATTATTAGCAGAATCCTGGTAGAGATTTAAAAAATTCTCAGATTGCAGTTCGTCACCCATCATAGATGTTGTAGTAATTGCAAATTCAAAAGGAAGATTTACATGCATTTGCTTTTCAAATGCACTTTTTATTTTAGCCCTTATTTCATCCCTGCTAAATTTATGCGCAATAGTTGGCGGAAAAATATTCAATGGAAATAATGCGTCGTTTGTCTTTTTATCAAATGGCGACAAGTTGCCTTTTTCTTCAATTAAATCATTTCCGGCAGTGGCGGTTACCAGTATTATACTTTCCTCCAATTGCTGCTCACGGGCTTCCAACGCCTGTCTTATCCAAAGTACCTGAAAAAAAATTATTCCAAGCATGGAAAGAAAAATGAGTATAGTTATAACAGGAAATATTCTCTTCATCAGGTATGTACAAATTTAAAGCAGCGGCAGGCAAATAACATAGCAAGAATGAAATTTTAGGATTTTCATTATCTTTTCAGTAAAAATAAATGTGAGCAAGTTAAACTATAATATATTCAGATTATGATAACACCAGCACGGGGTACATTATTAATTGCTAATCCGTTTTTAAAAGATCCGAATTTTATGCGAACTGTAATTTTTTTATGTGAGCATAGAGAAGAAGGTAGTTTTGGTTTTGTGGTGAACAAATTATATCCAAATACTCTTGGAGAGTTAATGCCTGAATTAGAACATTATAGAATTCCATTGTACTTTGGAGGACCGGTACAAAGAGACACTATCCATTTTCTTCACCAATATCCCGATGAAATTGCCGGCGGTGAACAGGTGTTGGAAAATGTGTACTGGGGCGGAAATTTTGAAAGCGTAATGGCTCTTATTGAAACGAAGCAAATTGATTTTAATAAGATAAAATTTTTTATGGGCTACAGCGGCTGGGGAGAAAATCAAATTGAAGATGAGTTGAAAGAAAAGAGCTGGCTAACTACAGAAGCAACACGAAAATTACTTTTTCATAAAAGGCCGGAGGATATCTGGAAGGATTCTTTAAAACACCTTGGCGGCGAATATGAAATGATGATCAACTTTCCAATTGATCCGCAATTAAATTAATTCAACTTAAACTTGAAACATGAAAAGAATTGGAATTATTTTTTTTGTGCTTGCTATTGCTGCAATTTATTTGTTACCTAAAAGCAAGAAAAACAATCACTCATCACCAAATATAAATGATGAAGGAGATATTGATAAAGATATTGTTGGCCCTGGAGGTGAACATGTTTATATTGGTTCAGGTGGCGGCAGGTATTTTATAAAAAATAACAATAAAATTTTTATGAATTACAGCAGGGCAAAGAATATACATAATTAACTATCCGGCAATTAAATTCTTAAAAATATATTGCAGGCATTTGCCTTAGCAGTTTTCACTCCGGGCATTTGTAAAAAAATAAGAACCTGTTTGTAGGAACAAGTGAATAAAATTTACTCTACTTCTTTTGCGCCTTCAACTAATATCGTTGTTGTATTATTTATAACTTCAACAAAACCACTTTGAATAGTATAGAAAGATGTCGATGTTTTATCATTCAAGATTTTAAGCTTGCCTGCTTTTAAAGCACTAACAAGCGGCGCATGTTTATCAAGCACTTCAAATAAGCCACTAATGCCCGGAAGTTGTACGCCATAAACTTCCCCGCTAAAAATTTTACGTTCAGGTGTAAATATCTCAAGATTCATATAGTATGTAAATATTAGTATTTTAGATATTAGGATTTTAGATATTAGTATTTAGATTGTTGCAGCGTATTGTAAAACCTAAAATCATTTTATATATTTGAGAGGCTTCATCAATCAAGTATCTCTTTGTTCAAGAGTGATAGATTTTTTAATCTGTTGGACAATTCTATTTGTGTTATTAATTCGTTGCACGAACCCATCGAGATTTCAAGGAAATGCTTAAACTGGGGATTAGTTCCTCTTCCTGCACCTTCAGAAATATTACTTGGTATGGAAACCGCACTTCGTCTTTGCTGACTAATTAAGCCATATTTCTCTTCAGCAGGAAATTCTTTGGTAATCTTATAAACTTGCACAACAAAATCCATTGATCGCTGCCATATCTTTAACTCTCTAAAGTTGTGCATTCTGCTTCATCTAAATTCTAAAATCTATCATCTGCTGCTCAGCCTCGCTTTACACATTCGCCGCTTCCATCATCTTTTTACCTTTTTCAATGGCATCTTCCAAAGTGCCTACAAGATTAAAAGCCGCTTCAGGATATTCATCTACCTCGCCATCCATTATAGCGTTGAAGCCACGAATGGTATCTTCAATTGGAACAAGCACACCTTTTAATCCCGTAAATTGTTCTGCCACATGGAAAGGCTGCGACAAAAAGCGCTGAACACGTCTTGCCCGGCTAACGGTAAGTTTATCCTCATCACTTAATTCATCAAGGCCAAGAATGGCAATAATGTCCTGTAATTCTTTATAGCGTTGTAAAGTCAACTTTACTCTGTTAGCACAATCATAATGAGCATCACCAACAATTGCCGGGGTAAGAATTCTTGATGTAGAATCCAAAGGATCTACAGCAGGATAAATTCCAAGATCAGCGATCTTACGGCTTAATACTGTTGTCGCATCAAGGTGAGCAAAAGTTGTTGCAGGTGCCGGATCTGTTAAATCATCTGCAGGAACGTATACGGCCTGAACCGAAGTAATTGAACCATTTTTTGTAGAAGTAATTCTCTCCTGCATCAATCCCATTTCTGTTGCAAGCGTTGGCTGGTAGCCCACTGCAGAAGGCATTCTTCCAAGTAACGCCGATACTTCGGAACCTGCCTGCGTAAAGCGAAATATATTGTCAACAAAAAATAAAATGTCTTTCCCTTTGCTGGTACCATCGCCATCACGAAAATATTCAGCAATGGTTAATCCGCTCAAAGCCACACGGGCTCTGGCTCCCGGCGGTTCATTCATCTGGCCAAAAACAAATGTTGCTTTGGAATCTTTTAATTCGTCCATATTTACTGAATCAAGATCCCATCCGCCTTCTTCCATACTATGCTTAAACTTATCACCGTAGTTCATGATACCGGCTTCAATCATTTCTCTCATCAGGTCATTGCCTTCACGGGTTCTTTCTCCTACACCGGCAAACACTGATAAGCCTGCATAAGCTTTTGCAATATTATTTATCAATTCCTGGATCAACACTGTTTTACCAACACCGGCACCGCCAAACAAACCAATTTTTCCACCCTTGGCGTAAGGTTCAATAAGATCAATAACTTTAATCCCGGTAAATAATATTTCTGATGCTGTGCTAAGATTTTCAAACAGTGGCGGCTTGTTATGAATAGGACGTCCATTTTTTTTGCTTACCTGCGGAAGGCCGTCAATTGCATCTCCGGTAACATTAAACAATCTCCCGTTTATTGCATCGCCAACAGGCATTAATATGGGGCTTCCTAAGTCAATCACATCCATACCACGAACGAGTCCTTCGGTACTGTCCATCGCAATGCAGCGAACACTGTCTTCTCCTAAATGGCGCTGGGTTTCCAGAATAAGTTTGTCGCCGTTTTGCCTGGTAATTTCCAATGCATGTAAAATTTCAGGAAGCTTATTATCATCTGCAAAGTGTACATCAACAACTGCCCCGATGATCTGCTTTATCTTACCAACGTTTGCCATAATATTTGCCTTTTTATGGCCGCAAAAGTAAGGGAATAAAGGGAAAATTTAAAATATGAATAGAAGGATTTCAACGCTGATTAAAGCATATGGAGAAATGTATTTTGAATGCGTACAGTATTCACTCACTTAATATTTATTGCATGAAAATAGAAGACATTTAATTATAAAACTCATTCAATAGTTTTAATTAAGTACGTGCTTCCTGTTTAAGTACCGCCGATACTAAGTAACGATCGTCATGTTCACCCAAAGCTTCTAATAATTTTAAAATATTATTCAACCCTATTTTTGTTGCCCATTCAAACGGGCCAAATGGATAATTTGTGCCTAAGCACATTGCTAAATCAATTTCTTCTTTGCTGCTTATTTGTTCTTCATAAGCAAAATACGCCTCATTAATTATCATACTAATTACCCTGGCAGCAATAAAACCGGGCTTATCAGGAGTTATAATATATTGCCAGCCTATACTTTCAAAAACCTGCTTAATCATTTGTACATTCTTTGTAGCAATTTCCCACATATTCCTTTCCAAAAATGCAGGCCACGCATTTACCCTGTGAATGTTATCAGGCAAATCCTGAAGCGTTAATATAACAGAATTTATAAATACAGGAATTGAAGTAATTATTTTTATCTCATTAATATTTAAATCATCTTTTAATAAAAATAGTACATCAGCTTTTGCATAAGATATTTCAGGCAAACGATCACTTAAGAATTCAAATGTTACATTTGCAGTCACTTTTTTTAAAAGCAATATTTTTTTTTGCGCATCATCTGCAAATACAACAATGTGCATGTGTTTGTTTTAGTAAAAATAGGTTTGTTATTTGATGGAAAGTTTTGCAATTTTAAATTATTATTTTACTAAATAAAATCATTATTCCAGCCCCTCGCCTTTGGAGAGGGGTTGGGGTGAGGTCATAAAATATGACAAAAACAATTGTAAGAACGGATAATGCACCTGCACCGATCGGGCCTTATAACCAGGCAATATCTTATGGGGATTTACTTTTTATATCTGGCCAGGTGGCTTTAAAACCGGGCACACCAAATATGATGAATAAAGATATAATTGAAGAGACGAACCAGGTGATGGAAAATCTTGAATCTATTTTATCAGAAGCAAAAATGAATTTTAATAATGTAGTTAAAACAACTATTTTTTTAACCGATATGGAATTATTTTCACAGGTGAATGAAGTGTATGGCAAATACTTTGATAAAGATTTTCCTGCAAGGGAAACCGTGGCGGTAAAGGGTTTGCCTAAAAATGCTAATGTGGAAATAAGTATGATAGCGGCCCGGTAGCTAAAAAATTAATTTTGAAGAAACAGGTAATTATAACATCGAAAGTTCACAATAATCTTATCTCATCACTTCAGCAAAAAGGATACTCAATCTTACACTCTGAGCAGATAAGTTATGAGGAGCTGAGCGCAACAATAAACCAGGCAGATGGACTTATTGTTACTACAAGGCTTCATATTGATAAGCCAATTTTAGAAAAAGCAACCAGGCTAAAATGGATTGGAAGGCTTGGAAGCGGCATGGAATTAATTGATACAAAGTTTGCAGAAAGCAAAGGAATATTATGCGTGAGCAGCCCGGAAGGAAACCGGAACGCCGTTGCAGAGCATGCTTTAGGCATGTTATTAAATCTTACCAAAAAAATTACCTCAAGCTATCTTCAAATAAAAAATAATTTATGGATAAGAGAAGATAATAAAGGCATTGAACTGCATGGCAAAACTATAGGAATAATTGGCTATGGGAATACGGGCAGCGCTTTTGCAAAACTATTATCTGCATTTGAGCCAACAATATTGGCGTATGACAAATATAATTATGGGTTTGGCGCAGGGCATATAAAAGAGGCTAATCTTGAGCAGCTTTTCCGGTATGCCGAAGTTATAAGCCTTCATGTGCCGCTTACTGATGAAACATACCATATGGCCAATGATAATTTTTTTAAACACCTTGAGCTTAAGCCTTATTTTATAAATACAAGCCGCGGTAAAATCACTGATACCAGCGCTCTTGTAAATGCATTAAAAACCGGTAAAATAAGTGGCGCAGCACTGGATGTTTTGGAGAACGAAAGACTTGACTCCTACTCGCCTTCAGAAAAGACACAACTTGACTGGCTTTTGCAGCAGCCAAATGTTATTATAACTCCGCATATTGCCGGCTATAGTGTTGAGGCATTTTGTAAAATGTCCGATGTATTACTCCAAAAGTTACAGTTGGAATAATTAAATTTTTTATCTTTGTACGCATACAACGCCTTAGTAAATATGGGGCGTTGTATTTTTTTTCTTTTGTATGAAGGAAATTTTTTGTATGATAAAATGAATGTTATGAGTGAAACAAATTATGTAAAGAAGGAAACTTTTGACCAAATGAAGACAGAGCTGCAACATATGAAAGGTGTTGAAAGACCCGCAGCTTCCAGGGCTATTGCTGAGGCAAGAGAAAAGGGAGATCTTAAAGAAAATGCTGAATATGATGCCGCTAAAGAAGCACAGGGAATGCTTGAAGCCAAAATAAAACAGCTTGAAGGAATAATAGCTACAGCACGTATTGTAGATGAAACTAATATTGATACCAGTAAAGTTTCAATACTTACTAAAGTAACACTTACAAACCTGGCTACTAAAAAGAAAGTCACCTACCAGATTGTTTCAGAAAAAGAAGCAGATTTAAAACTTAGTAAGATTTCTGCATCATCGCCTATTGGCAAGGGTTTGCTGGGAAAAGCAAAGGGAGACATTGCTGAAATAAATGCTCCTGCAGGTGTTATAAAATTTAAGGTTGAAGAAATCAAAGCATAGCAAAAAGGTTGTGTTGATTTCAAATTATTGCGCTCACTTAATTTTATGAAATGACCATTTTTTCAAAAATAATATCAGGGGAAGTTCCCTGCCATAAGATTGCGGAGAATGAAAAATTTTTAGCTTTTCTTGATGTGTTTCCTTTAGTAAAAGGGCATACATTAGTTATACCTAAAATTGAAGTGGACAAGTTTTTTGACATTCCCGATGATTACCTTACGGAAATGCTTTTGTTTGCAAAACCTGTTGCAAAAGCTATAGAAAAAGCATTTAATTGTAACCGCTGTGGTATGAGCGTAGTAGGCCTTGAAGTGCGACATGCTCATATGCACCTTGTGCCAATTAACAGTGCTGA
Source organism: uncultured Chitinophagaceae bacterium (assembly GCA_964236235.1). GTDB lineage: Bacteria > Bacteroidota > Bacteroidia > Chitinophagales > Chitinophagaceae > Ginsengibacter. The sequence continues at coordinate 8,859 of CAXSDW010000080.1, read as the reverse complement.
TGATTTAAATTTTACAAGAACCAAACTTAGGCTTAGTGAAAAAGAAATGAGCGAATCGGCGGAAAAAATATTAAGATATTTATAACTGAATATTTATCATTTCAATTTAATTCTGCCGGGATTTTTATCAAGAAATTGTTTCCATCCGTTTAATTTCACATCGTTAGTTCCGGCTAAAACATTATGTTGAAAGTGGTGACACACAGCAACGGCGAGTGCATCAGTGGAGTCTAAATGTTTAGCATCTTCAGTAAAATGTACAATACGCTGCAGCATTTTCATCACCTGTAATTTATCAGCATTACCATTGCCTGTAATTGATTGTTTTATTTTTCTTGGAGAATATTCAGTTACAGGAACGCCGGCATGCATAGCCACAGCAATGGCTACACCCTGTGCCCGGCCAAGCTTTAACATGCTCTGTACATTTTTACCAAAAAAAGGCGCTTCAATTGCAAGCTGGTGTGGCGCATGAATTTTTAACAATTCGCCTACTTTATTATGTATGATCTGAAGGCGTTCATAAGCATCTTTTTTTGATGATAATTTCAATACATCCATCAAAATAAGTTTGATATCATTACCGTTCACTTCTATTAATCCGAAGCCCATCATTAATGTTCCCGGATCAATGCCTAAGATGATTTTTGTTTTATTATGCAAAGTGAAGAGTATTTTTGGCAACTGTTTAATAATCCTGATAAAAGCTAATATAGAAGTAACGTTTCTACTTGTTTACCATAAACTCTGAATGTTCATTTTTCACAAAAATATCAAAATAATCTTCAACTATGTTTTGGGGCCGCTGCTTGGTTTATGGCTATTTTATTCTTTATACAAACAGGTAAAGGAACAGCCGCATTTTCACGATTCAATTGAGTTAATAAAACAAGCGCCTTTCGGTTCCAATGCTTTTATTTTTTGGACAGTTGTTATGCTGGCTTTTGTTAACTGGGGAATTGAAGCAAGAAAGTGGCAAATATTAATACAACATCTTCAGCAGATAAGTTTCTTTGTTGCCTTTAGAGCCGTACTCTCCGGCGTTACACTTTCATTAAACACACCAAACAGGATAGGTGAATATGGCGGAAGAATATTATACATTAAAGAAGGCAACCGCATAAAGGCAATCTCGTTGTCAATAGCAGGAAGTATGAGCCAGCTGATAATAACTTTATTTATGGGCTGCTGTGGCTTGATTTTTTTAATTGTTGAAAAGCAGGCCGGTGCCGGGTTTGTGATGGGTTTATCTTTTTTCTGGATTAAAATATTGTTATTCGTTTCCATTATTGCAACATTTATTTTCATGGTTATTTATTTCAGGTTATCATGGCTGATAAAAATTATTGAAAAAATTCCATCATTCATGAAGTATGCGCATTACATAAGTGTACTGGAAGAGTTTCATGCAAAAGTATTGTTAAGGTTACTTTCTTTGTCATTCTTTCGCTATACAGTGTTCGTCATACAATATATATTGCTGTTACACGTGCTTAATGTAGAAATAACGTGGATGCAGGCTTTCTGGATAATAAGTATTTTGTTTTTAGTATTAGCTATTGTGCCTTCATTTGCCATTGCCGACCTTGGCATAAGAGGAAAATTTAGTACAGAATTATTGACACTATATAGCACAAATACTGTTGGAATAATAGGAACTACTTTTGGTATTTGGTTTATTAATCTTTTTATACCGGCAATAGCCGGTAGTATTTTAATATTAGGAATAAGAATCTTTAAGGAGAAATAATTCCTTTACTTAATGAGAAAATAAGGATGAGACATAAGTTGAAAATAGCAGGAACATTGTTGATTATGCTGATTGGTTTTTCTCTAAAGGCCGGCGATGAATTTTGCCGTGCAACAAATACTGCTTTTAAGGCAGGTGAAAAAGTTACAATGCGTGTATTTTATAGTACGCTGGGAGTGTACATTGGCGCAGGTGATGCCTCATTTACTACAACTCTTGAAAAATTTAATGGCAAAATGGTTTATCACTGCATTGGCGAAGGAAAAACGTTTTCCTTTTTTGATAATTTTTTTAAGGTAAGGGATCGTTATGAAACATTTGTTGATACATCTACAATGCTGCCCATAAAATTTATACGAAATGTAAGTGAAGGTGATTATAAAAAATACAATAATGTAACCTTTAACCAGAGCGCCGGAACTGCTGTGAGCACTAACGGAGTTTTTAAAATTCCGCCTTGCATACAGGATGTAATAAGCGCCACATATTATGCCCGTAACATAAACTTCAACAGTTACAAGCCCGGAGACAGAATTCCTTTTGATATGTTTTTAGATGACCAGGTGTACCATCTTTATTTGCGATATGTTGGTAAAGAAACAATAAAGACACGCTACGGTAAATTTAAAAGCATAAAATTTAAACCTTTACTAATAAAGGGAACCATGTTTGAAGGTGGAGAAAAAATGGATATATGGGTAAGCGATGATCCTAATCATTTGCTGTTAAGAGTTGAGAGTCCCATTTCTGTAGGCAGCATAAAAGTAGATATGATGGGCTATAGTAATTTACGATATCCACTTACATCTTTACTGAATATCCGTTAATCTTAATTTCGTCAAATATCTTCCAGGAGAAAAGTGTTATTACTTCTAATTCCCTTATCCGTTAAGCCAAGTGTGCAACATTCAATAGCAGGATCATGTTCAAAGAAAAGTATATAATTATTTTGCTGCGCTTCTGTCAAAAATGATTTTTTTTCTGCCAGCGTTTGTAATGGCCTGGTATCATATGCCATCACATAAGGAAGTGGAATATGTGCGACTGAAGGTAAAAGATCAGCCATAAAAATTATAGTTTCTTTTTTATAACTTATTTGAGGCAGCATCATAGATTCGGTATGGCCATTTACAAAACGTATAGCAATATTTTCAGTAAATTTAATACCATCATTCACTTCAATAAAATGTAATTGCCCGCTTTCTTTAATGGGCAGAATATTCTCTTTTAGAAAACTTGCTTTTTCCCTGTCATTAGGCTCAGTTGCCCACTGCCAGTGCTTTTCATTGCTCCAGTATTTGGCGTTTTTAAACGCAGGTACAAACAAATCATTTTCCTTTTTTATCGATCCGCCGCAGTGATCAAAATGAAGATGCGTAAGAAATACATCTGTTATATCATCACTGTTAAATCTATGTTTTGCCAGCGACTTTTCCAACGTATCTTCTCCATGTAAAAAGTAGTGACTAAAAAATTTTTCGTCCTGTTTATCACCCATTCCGTTATCAATTAAAATCAGCCGGTTATTATCTTCAATAAGTAAACACCTCATTGCCCAGCTACACATATTATTATCATCAGGCATATTCAATTTTTGCCAGATACTTTTCGGCACTACGCCAAACATTGCTCCGCCATCCAATTTAAAATAGCCAGCATTTATTGAATATAAATTCATGCTACAACAAGTGTTTTTCTTTTCTGTTCTACAAAAAATAATAGTATTCCGCCAATAATAAAAAACGTCATAAGTGCAAGCACTGAATTTCGCATGCCACCCAAAAATTCTGATACAAACCCAAAAGATAAGGTGCCGATAACGGTACCAATTTTATCACACACATCATAAAAGCTAAAGTAAGAGGCTGTATCTTTTGTGGGAGGCAGCAACTTTGAATATGTTGAGCGAGACATGGATTGAATGCCGCCCATAACCATTCCTACAGTAAAAGCAAGCGCATAAAATTGATTGACAGTGGTAACAATTGAAGCGAAATAACAAATGCAAATCCATATTATGATAAGCACGCCAATGGTAAAAATATTACTTGTACGTTTTGATAATTTTGAAAACAATAATGCGCCGCCGATAGCCACTAACTGAATAATTAATACAGTAATAATAAGCTGTGAAGACTGGAGCTTTAATTCTCCTGACGCAAAATAAGTGGCCATGTACATTACTGTTTGCACACCCATATTATAAAAGAAAAAACTTATAAGAAACCGTTTGGTTACAGGATAAGTCTTTAGCTGTTGCCATACCTTTTTCAGTTCATAAAAACCATTGCTAAAAATGCTTCGCTCAGGAACCTGCAAAGAAGGTTTTGATGGCGGAAGTTTATTAAAAGTTATTTGCGCAAACCCTGCCCACCATAAGCCTACCGCAAGAAATGACAGACGTGTTGGCCAGGCGCCCCAGCCAAGCTTCATAGAATCGTTAAGCATTATAGCAGCAAGGCAAACAATCATAAGAAGCACGCTGCCTACATATCCCATTGCAAATCCTTTGGCGCTTATCCTGTCCTGGTCTTCTTCTGCTGCAATTTCAGGGAGATAAGCGTTATAAAAAACTATGCTGCCGCAAAAGCCGATCGAACCAAATATTGCACATACAATTCCAAATGAAATATTGTTTGCTGTAAGAAATGTTAAAGCAATGCAGGCTGCGGATCCGAGGTAACAAAAGAACTGCATAAATTGCTTTTTGTTGCCTTTATAATCTGCAATAGAAGAGAGGATGGGTGACAACAATGCTATTATCAAAAATGAAAAAGAGATTGAGTAAGAAGCCAGCGCTGTGCGTTCATATGTACGGCCAATAAAATGAACATAAGCCGGTGCAATAAAAGTATAATATGCAGGAAATATGGCCGAACTGATTATCAGGGAGTAAGCGCTGTTGGCCCAATCGTACATAGCCCATCCATTGATAACTTTTTTGGAAGCAGTTTGCATGACAGATAATTAAGAATGAAAAATTAATGATAATAATTAAATGTCACATTAAGATTTTGGGTTATTTAATTATTCCCTGCCAGATAAATACTAATAAAAGCAGTCCGACAATTATCCGGTAAAACCCCCACATGCGAAACCCATATCTTTTTAGAAGTGTAATAAAAAACCTGATTGCTATTAATGCTACAATGAATGCAACAACATTTCCTATAGCCAGTAACTTAATTTGATCATGCGTAAAAGCACCATTTTCTTTAGTGTACTTATAAAGTGAATATACAGTAGCAGCAAGCATTGTAGGCACTGCAAGAAAAAATGAAAACTCCGCCGCAGCGCTTCTTGAAAGTTTTAAACTCATTCCGCCAACAATGGTTGCAGCGCTTCTGCTTAGCCCGGGAAACAAAATTGAAAGGCATTGAAATAAACCAATTTTAAAAGAAGTTAGTAACCCGATTTGCTTTTCATTATTGATCGTTGGGTTGGTAAACCACTTATCAACAAACAATAAAACTATTCCGCCAACAAGCATTATTACGGCAATGATCCATGGTCTTTCCAATATCGCATCAACCTGGTCTTTGAACAATTTTCCGAAGATGAGCGCAGGAATAACAGCTACTAAAAGCTTCACATAAAAGTTCAATCTTTTAAAGTCAAAGAACTTTCTCCAGTACAATACCACAACAGAAATAATTGCACCCAACTGAATAGCCACAGTAAACACTTCTATAAATTTATCGGTATTACTAAGTCCTAATAAATTTTCAACAATGCGCATATGTGCTGTCGAAGAAATAGGAATAAACTCTGTTATGCCTTCTACAATAGCAATAATAATTGATTGGATAACTGTCATTAAAGGAGATTATTTATTTATAAAAGCTAACAGGGTTATTAAAAAAAAGCGATGAGAATTCATCGCTGTAATATATATATCAATTAGAAAAATCAACTTTGTCTTGTGCCCGGTTTTCGCATTATTGCAACTATCTCAATAATAAATCCGGCAATAATTAATATTGGCGCAAAAGTAATTCTTCTAAAACTATATACTTCTTTATCCTGAAACACATTTGGATCACTGTTTTTTCCGCCGGCCATCAAAATAAACCCAATGCTAATTACAATCAAACCAGCCAGCATCCATTGTAGATTTTCTTTACTAAATAATTGGTTTGCTATTTTATCTTTTTCCACCGGAGTACTAATTATTTTTTTATTTTGAGCTGTTTTCAACGGCGTTGGAGAATGCGTATTTGGTTTCATATTTTTATTTAAATTTTATTATAATAATCATTACAGGAAGATTAATACAAATCATCCAGTTTCATTTTTAAATACTTAAGCACTGAGCGATGTGTGCTGAATAATGTAATAAACAAGCCCAAAATAATTATGCCTGCAAACAATAAAAGCATGCTGCTATTATCATGCAAAACTTTAAAATAAGGAACAAACTTTTCTGCCGTACCAATAAATCCGATCAATAGTACAATAGCAATACCTGCCGCAATAAGTCCGTTTATCAAGGCTCTTGCATCTAAAGGCTTTGCAATAAACCATCGTGTAGCGCCAACCATCTGCATAGTTTTTATGATAAACCGGTTACTATACATAGCGAGACGTATGGTATTATCAATAGAAATTATTACTAATATTGAAAGGATTATAGCAATCACTAGAACCCATAAAGCAGCAGTTTGTACAAATTTGCTTACGTAAGCAACAGTATCCGTGGGATATTGAAATTCAGAGATTACGCCGGTGAAATTTGTTTCCAGGTGATTACCTAAAATGGCCAAACTATCTTTATCCATATAATCCGCTTTCACAAAAAAATCTATGCTTTCAGGTAAAGGATTATTGTTTAGAAATTTTCTCCACGTGGTATCATTTTCTGTATTCCATTTTTCAATTGCCTTTTCCCTGGTTACATACTCCACATTTTTTACGTAAGGCAGCGATGATATATATTTATTTAAAGTATCTATTTGTTTTTTATTTGCGCTTCTTTCAATCCATGCATGCACCTGAATACTTTCTTTAAAATATTCACCGGTTTTACGAATGTTTAAAAAGATCCAGCCAACAATACCAAATAAAAATAAAACCAAAGCAACGCCGATAATTGCATAAATGTAAGAAGGCTTACCACGCTTTGCAGATGCTTTACCAAATTGCGCCATGAGAAGGAATTCAATTAACGATAATAAATTTATCAGTTTTTAATTCGGGCAAAAATAATTGATTTTGTATACGTTTAGTATTTTTGCAGGCTGCAAGATTATTACTATATATGTATTGAAACAGTAGATTGCAGTAAAAACAATACCTTATAACAAATTTTTCACATTAAATATTTTGGTAACGGGCATTTGATTTTCATGGCATCTTCGTTGTGTCACTCACTTGTACTGTATATCTTCAGGCAACTTTATTTCTACAGAAAAATGGATTTCAAATAATGAATGAGACAAATCATAATAGTGATCCCAAAATCTCCGGTAATGAGGGAGCTTTAGAGTGGACTTATAATTTTAGAAAAATAGAAAAAGAATGGCAACAAAAGTGGAAAGAAAGTGGGGTGTACAAAGTTTCTAATTTTTCGCCTAAGCCTAAATTTTATGTGCTGGATATGTTTCCATATCCAAGTGGCGCAGGCCTTCATGTTGGTCATCCTTTAGGTTATATTGCCAGTGATATTTATGCAAGGTATAAACGCCTGAAAGGCTTTAACGTACTGCATCCTATGGGCTATGATAGTTTCGGTTTGCCTGCAGAACAATATGCTTTGGAAACGGGGCAACATCCTGCAGTAACAACAGAAAAAAATATTGAAACTTTCCGAAGCCAGTTAGATAACATTGGTTTTTGTTTCGACTGGAGCCGGGAAGTACGAACCAGTGATCCAAAATATTATAAATGGACTCAATGGATCTTTTTGCAAATATTTAATAGCTGGTACGATAAAACTCAAAACAAGGCAAGACCAATTGAAGAGCTTATAAAAATTTTTGAGAGAGAAGGTTCTTTTTCAGTCAATGGTCAGCAGTCATCGGTCAACTTTAGTGCTACAGAATGGAACGGTTTTGATGAAGCAAGGAAGATGGAAATATTAATGGATTATCGTCTTGCATATTCAGCCTTCGGCGAAGTGAATTGGTGCGAAGCCTTAGGGACTGTGCTGGCAAATGATGAAGTAATAAATGGTGTGAGCGAGCGTGGAGGCCATCCTGTTGTAAAGAAGAAAATGCGTCAGTGGTATTTAAGAATAACTGCCTATGCAGAACGATTATTGCAAGGACTTGAAACAGTTGATTTTTCTGATGCAATGAAGGAAATGCAAAGGAACTGGATCGGGAAAAGTGAAGGAGCGGAGATGGAATTTAAAATTGATAATGAACAGACCGTTAAAATATATACTACAAGACCTGATACAATTTTCGGAGTTGACTTTATGGTGCTTGCTCCTGAGCATGAACTTGTTTTGCAAATAACAACACCTGGTCAAAAAGAGGAAATTGAAAAATATCTTGACTATGTAAAAAGTCGCAGCGAACGTGAAAGATTGGCCGAAGTAAAATCTATTACGGGTGCTTTCACCGGAGCTTATGCTGTAAATCCTTTTAATAAAAAAGAAATTCCCATCTGGATATCAGAATATGTTTTGGCCGGTTATGGCACAGGAGCTATAATGGCTGTGCCTTGCGGAGATCAGCGTGATTTTAATTTTGCAAAGCATTTCAATATTCCCATCACCAATATTATTGGTGAGCAGTTTAATGGCGAAGAAGCAAACCCAACTAAAGAAGCAACACTTACCAACTCCGGTTTTTTAAATGGAATGATTATGAAAGATGCAATACCAATTGTGTTGCAGAAAATTGAGAAGATGGGAATTGGAAAAAGAAAAGTAAATTTTAAAATGCGGGATGCAGGTTTTAGCCGTCAGCGTTATTGGGGCGAGCCGTTTCCGATTATTTATAAAGATGGAATTGCTTATGCGGTTGATGAAAGTGAGTTACCCGTTGAATTACCTCATGTAGAAAATTATAAACCTGGGCCGGAAGGAGAAGGGCCACTGGCGAATATTACGGAGTGGGTTGACCTCACCCCTATCCCCTCTCCAAAGGAGAGGGATGGAGAAG
>CAXSDW010000079.1:0-16339 GCA_964236235.1 uncultured Chitinophagaceae bacterium | reverse complement strand
GGGTTTCCGTAAGCAAACAAACCGAAGCGGAAAACCCATGCCAGCATACTTATAAGCATTACTTGTTTTATTCCTAATCTTCGTAAAAAAAATGGTATAGCTAAAATAAACAAGGTTTCAGAGATCTGTGAAATCGACATAATGATAGCCGGATATTTTACGGCTATTGAATCTTTATATTTATGAACTATGGCAAAGTCATGTAAAAATGTATCTCCATAAGCATTTGTCAATTGCAAAGCAGCGCCCAATAACATTGCAAAAATGAAAAACACAGCCATCTTTTTATTCTTAAATAATGAGAAAGAGTTAAGACCCAAAGCATCAATAATTGATTGGCTTTTGTTACGACTAAGCTGAGGCGGGCATTTGGGCAAAGTAAATGCATAAAAGCCCAGCAATAAAGCTGCGCCTGATGCTACATAAAACTGATCTGCTGAAGTTTCAATATGAAGCAAACTAACTACCCATAAAGCAATAATAAAACCAACGGTTCCCCAAACTCTTATCGGCGGGTAATCTTTAACTACATCTTTGCCGTTTCTTTTTAAAGCTGAATAAGCAACTGCAATTGATAAAGATAATGTTGGCATATAAAACATCATGTTTAACAGCATTATCCAAAACATAGTTGCAGGATGCGTAATCATTGGTAATGAAAAAAGCACAGCTGCGCCTAAAATGTGACAAATGCCATATAGCTTTTCAGCATTGATCCATTTATCTGCTATGATGCCCATTAATGCAGGCATAAAAAGTGATGCAATTCCCATTGTTGAAAAAAGCGCTCCAAACGCAGATCCTGTCCACAAACTTGCATTGTTTTCATCAGTAAGAGGATAAAGTTTGGGTAGTGTTTGAAACCAATATGCACCAATGGTAATTAACCACGATCCCCAGATAAAGAACTGTAAAAAAATCATAATAATAAGGCGAATCCTGATGTTCATTCGTTATTTAGTTTATCAATATTTTAAACTGACAATTTTTATCTGCGTATATATTTACTTACAAATGAAGATAAAATAATAATATCTTTTGAAAATATAAGTTTAGATAAAGGTAGATGGAAGAATTGGCTGTTGAAACCCATAAACCGTTATATACTTACTTTTGATAAATAAATAATTAATGTGAGAAATTCTCTGTTACTGACAACACCGGGTATATTATTACTTGTCTTTTTTACCAATAACCTGTTATTTTCCCAGGAAGTTTATAAAGCCTCACCGGTTAATTTTTTAGAAGCTGCAAAATTTGAAAAGCTCCATCCAATAAAAGCTGAAAAAAATGATGAGAAGGCGGAGAACAATATGCAAAAGTTGCCGGGTAATTTGCCTTTACCGGCTGGCGCAATTGTGAAACCTTTTAATGATCCTGCCCTTTACTCAAAAACAGCAAAAGTGAACGCACCGATACCAATGAAGCTAAGCCCGGCGCCGGTTGCAAATTTTTTAGGCGCTAAAGATAATGGTGTATCAATACCACCGGATGGCGGCGGAGCTGTTGGCCCTAATCATATATTCTCTGCAGAAAATGAACTTTTTGTTATAAGAAATAAAGCCGGTACTTTAATTAGTTCAGTTACTCCTGTTACTTTTTTTAATGGATTAGTGCCGGGATTTTCAGCAGATCCACATGTTAAGTACGACCAATACAGTGGCAGATGGATAGTTATCGGTCAAACTGATGTTGATACTTTATCAAGCCTTGTAATTGCTGTTTCTCAAACAAGCGATCCTACAGGAAACTACAACAGGTACGTGGTAAGAATAGATCCGTTAAGTGCGCAGGTAGCTGATTTTCCTTTGCTTGGTTACAATAAAGACTGGATTGTAATAACCACTAATCTTTTTAATTTAGACGTAACTGCTTTTACCGGAACATCTTTATTTGTTTTAGATAAGGCAACATTGTATTCAGGCGGTGCAATAGATTTTTCAAAGAACGCATTTCGCCAGCTCAGTGAATCGCCTGATGGCTCAAACCCATGTCCAATGGTTAGTTTCAGCACTGATAGCATAGGGGATGAAATGTATCTCTTACAAAGCTGGAACGCATCCGCAGGTATTTTAAGATTATCAAAAGTAAGCGGCAACTTACCTAATATATCATGGCCCACAAATGTTGTTTATCCGAAATTTACTGCCGGCTGGACATTTGATGGTGGCGATATTGCACCTCAACTTAATGATGAAAGAAAGATAAATACAGGTGATGCAAGAATACAAACAGTAGTGGAGCGTAACGGGCTTTTATGGGCTTGCCATACGATTACTCTTAATGGAAGAACGGTGATTCAATGGATGCAATTATCACCTACAGGTAATATTTTGCAAACGAATAGAATTGCTATGGGTGGCGCTAATGCTTTTAGAGCATATCCAAGTTTGGCCGTTACTGCTGATGAGTCTGTTATTATAGGTTACAACCTGTTTTCAACTTCTGCTTATGCCAGCGCAGCCTACTCGTACCGCAATGCAGGCACACCTTATAATACTTTAGATAGCGAGGTTGTATATAAAAAAGGTTTGTCATCTTATTATAAAACTTTTTCAGGAGACAGGAATCGCTGGGGAGATTATAGCAGCAGTGCAGTGGATCCGGTAACCGGAAATTTATGGACTATCCAGGAAATTGCTGATCAAAAATCAGGTACGGCCAGCGATAGTTCCCGTTTTGCCACATGGTGGGCTGCAATAACACCAAGCTTTGCAAATGTGCGTATTGACGCAGCATTAACGGGTGTTTCAAGTCCGCTTACAGGAATTACGCTATGCGATTCGGTTATTCATCCATCAGTTACTTTAAAGAATAATGGCATTGATACTTTAAAAACAGTAAGTATTAATATGCTTCTTGATGGAACCCCTTTAGGAGCGCAATATAATTTTACCGGAAGCATTGCAGCACTAAACAGTATAGATATTTCGCTTACTCCGTTTACAGCGCCGCCTGGTAATCATACCTTACAAATTTTTAGTACTAATCCAAACGGCACCACAGATCAGAGGAATCTAAATGATGATGTTAGTGTTACGTTTACTATTTTACAAACGCTTGCATTGCCGGCTGCTGAAGGTTTTGAAAGCACGGTTTTTCCACCTCCCGGAGGATGGGCAATATCAAACCCGGATGCAGATATTACGTGGGAGCGTACCACTGCTGCTGCCAAAACAGGAAACGCTTCTATGCGTATAAACGGATTTTATTATTCAAGCGTTCTATCAAGTGATATTTTTAAATCTCCCGGGATAAGAATTGCCGGTCTTGATTCTGTGTACGTTTCTTTTGATGTAGCTTATGCAAAAGCCAATGCGCAAAACATTCTGGTTGATACACTTGAAGTTGTTTATTCCCCGGATTGCGGAGTTACGTGGTTGCCGGCAGGATACAAAAAATGGGGCGCCGCTCTCGCAACAAATGGTGGAGCGATTGTTTCGGATCAACCCTTTGTACCTGCATCATCGCAATGGAGAAATGATACAGCTTCATTAAGCACCTGTGGTATTGTAAGCGATAATATTTTAGTAGGAATTAAGTTCATTAATAATTTTGGACAGGATTGTTTTATTGATAATGTAGCAATTCGTGGTGTAAGCCAAAGACAAAATAATGTTCAATTAATGAGTATCAACAAACCTGTGCAAACTTTATGTACCAACACTTTCACGCCTCAACTTACATTCTCCAACCAGGCTCATACTACCCTAAAAACACTTAAGATTAATTACAAAGTAGATAACGAACCTGCTGCAGTTTTTAATTTTACAGGCTCGGTTGCAGGTTGTACCTCTCAGAATGTTACATTAAATCCGGTAACCTCAATTCCGGGCACACATGTATTAACTGTTTACACTGCAAATCCAAACGGCAATCCCGATGAAGCTTCGCAAAATGATACATTGCGGCTTCCATTTATTATTTCAGCCAATGCAGATGCACCCGTTGCAGAAGGATTTGAGAATGCAAGTTTTCCACCCAATAACTGGACAGTATTAAATTTGGATGGCTCGTTAACATGGGAAAAAACCAATGCCGCTGCAAAAAGCGGAACTTCTTCAATGGTAATAAAGAATTTTGATTACCCGGTATTTAATACAACAGATAAATTTATTTCTCCAATTGTAACAGTTGCTCCTTCTGTTGATTCTGTATTTGCATCTTTTGATTATGCATATGCTGCAGGTAACCGTTTCCCCGGAAGCAGTTTATTTCCTGCAGATACTTTGGAGATTCAGTTAACACAGGATTGCGGACAAACATTTACTACACTTTGGAAAAAGTGGGGCGCAGATTTGCAATCTTCTAATGGAACAGTTGATACTTCAATTGCGTTTGTACCAACAGTTAATGATTGGCAAAATGTTAAACTGTACCTGACTCCGTTTATAGGAAACCAAAATTTTCAAATATATTTTGTTGCAAAGAGTAACAGGCGAAATAACCTTTATGTTGATAATATCAATATTTATACAATAACATTACCGGCAAAATTAAAAAGCCAGGGATATCTTTTATATCCAAATCCGTTTTCGTCTGTTATACTTATACAACATTATCAGCCACCTGTAAATCTTAAGAGCATAAGTATTTATAATTCGGTTGGCCAAATGATTCTTCAAAGACAATACACCGGTAATGCAAATAGCCAGATACCTTTAAATCTCAGCTATCTTGCCCGTGGAATTTATGTTGTTAAACTAAATTATACGGATAAAACAATTGTACAGCGGATAGTAAAAGAGTAAGTTTTTTATCAATGCTGGCCTCATAAGAAAAATATACTCCAATCGTTAGTACCAATAAAAATTGAGCGCTATGAAAGTTTGCGTAGCACAAACAAAACCTCTAAAAGGAGACATTCAAAAAAACATTGAACATCACAAGATGCTAATAAACATTGCTGTTTCCCATGGCGCTAACATGATAATTTTTCCTGAGTTATCATTAACAGGTTACGAGCCGGAAATATCAAAAGAATTGGCCACCACGCAGAATGACAGCAGGTTCTATGATTTTCAAAAGATAAGCGATAGCAACGATATAACTATTGGCGTTGGTGTGCCAACACGAAATAATGCAGCTACCTCTATCAGCATGATTCTTTTTCAGCCACATGCAGCAAGACAGGTTTATTCTAAAAAGTATTTACATTTTGATGAAGAAGAATTTTTTATCAGCGGAGAAAACGCTGCTTGTTTGATACACAATAAAAACAATATTGCACTTTCAATTTGTTATGAATTATCAGTTCCTGAACATGCAGAGAATGCTCATAAAAATGGTGCAAACATTTACATAGCAAGTGTTGCAAAGTTTGTAAATGAGATTGATAAAGCCGTTACACGATTATCTGATATTGCAAATACATATTCCATGACAGTATTGATGTCAAATTGTGTTGGTCAATCCGACGGAAATCAATGGGCAGGAAAAACGTCCATCTTAAACAATAAGGGTGCATTGCAGGCACAGTTAAATGACACTAATGAAGGAATACTGATCATTGATACTGATACACAGCAAGTGATAATGAAAATGATATAGTATCAGTTATATATAAAAAGTGAATGAAGAATAAATATTTCAGATTATTGAAATTCAAATAACTTCATACAAATAATTTTTATATAATTATGCGATTGCTATTGCTTTTCACTTTGTGCTTAATGATAAGTTTTACCAAAGCACAAACAGATTCCCTGTCTTTAAAATTTTCGGTTGATTCCGGTTATCTCTCTTCTTTTGATGGTACTAAAATCTATTACGAAATTCGTGGAAAAGGTAAACCCGTTTTACTTGTTCATGGCTTTATTGTAAACAGTAATTCATGGAAAAAAACTGTATTATATCCCGATCTTTTGAATCAAGGTTATAAAGTTATTATACTTGATATGCGGGGTAATGGCAAGTCTGGCAAGCCTCATGATACCACCGCATATGAGAACGATGCTGAAGCAAAAGACATCATGAAGCTGATGGATTTGCTGAAAATAAATCATTATAGTGCGGTTGGTTATTCAAGAGGTTCTATTATTACAGCACGGTTACTGGTGTTAGATAAAAGAGTACAAAATGCTGTGTTAGGCGGCATGGGCACTGACTTTACCAATCCTGAATGGCCGCGGAGAAAAATGTTTTACAGAGCAATGATGGGAGATTCTGTGCCGGAATTAAAGGGTGCGGTTGATTATGTAAAGCAACAGGGACTTGACCAGCTTGCACTTGCTTACCTGCAAAAGGCGCAGCCATCAACCAGTATAGATGCACTGGGTAAAGTAACACAGCCAATACTTGTTATCAGCGGCGATAAGGATACTGATAATGGCTCTGCCGGTGAACTGGCAAAGCTTTTTCCAAATGCTTCCTATGCAACTGCTCCGGGAGATCATAGCCATGCATCCGCAACACCGGAATTTTCTAAAGAGGTTTTAAGTTTTCTTAGGAGGAATAATTATTAGCTGGTATCAATTATTATTTTTAGTATAGTAATGCTATATCTGTTACTTTATTTCCTGAAGAATACAAGTAATTATTTTCTTATCCTGTTCTTATTTATTAATTTAAAGAAATGAAAGGACTTTTTGATATTGTCATTATTTCATTTCCATCTTTAATCTTTCATACATAAAAAATACTATAACTCTTAATATATTAAATCATGAAATTATCAGCAGCATTATCGGGCGGATTAGCCGGAACTTTTGCAGGCGCATTATTACATGAAAGCCTGAAAAAGATTACAACAGATGCACCACGCATGGAGTTGTTAGATATGGAAGCGCTTTCGAAAGTGTTAGAAACAATTAATGTAAAAGTGCCTGAGCATAATACCCTTCTAAAGTGGACAATGGCAGCTGAAATTGTAAGCCACATTGTGTATTACAGTTTTGTGGGTACAGGTAACAAAAAAGGAGCATGGATGCGGGGTGCAGCATTAGGTGTTGCAGCTGGTATTACGGCTGTGGTGTTGCCTGAGCCACTTGGTTTGCATGGAGCACCGGTAAACCGAAGGCCACAAACACAAGCGATGACGATAGGCTTATATTTTATAGCCGGGATAGCAGCTTCAGCGGTTAGTAAATTAATGGCTGGTAAGCAGGAAGATAATTTTTGAAAACATTTTAACTGGCTAACAAGAGACTTGTTAAGATAAATAATTAACCAGATTTTAAATCGGTATAATCAGTTTAACTAAAATACTGTTATAAATGGTTAAGCCGCCAGGCAAAAACAAACACGCAATCATGCAACAAGTTGTGCTGAAAAATTTTGTTTTAAGTGGAAAGCTTGCATTGTTTTATGCTTTGATTTCTTGTGCGAATGTTTTTAGCCAAAACATACTAACGGCCATTAGCAAAGATGTTAAGCCGAAACTTATTTCCAGCCAATTTAGTTTTACTGAAGGACCCGCAGCTGACAAACAGGGAAATATATTTTTTACAGATCAGCCGGATAATAAAATTTGGAAATACGATACAAATGGAAGGTTGTCGGTTTTTTTAGATTTTGCAGGAAGATCGAACGGGATGAGTTTTGACAGCAAGGGAAATTTAATTACCTGCGCAGATGAAAAAGATCAATTATGGCAGATTACTCCCAAAGGAAAAGTAACCATTTTACTAAATGATTTTAAAGGGCACAGGTTCAATGGGCCAAACGATCTATGGATAGATATTAAAGACGGTATTTATTTTACTGATCCTTATTTTCAACGAGATTACTGGCAAAGAAAAGAGCCTGATCCAGGGATAAAAGGTGAAAAACTTTATTATTTGCCTAAAGGAAAAAAAGAAGCGATAATTGTTGATGATGACTTAAAAAAACCAAATGGTATCACCGGCGCAAGCAATGGGTATTTATTTGTATCCGACATGGGAGTTGGGAAAATATTTAAATATAAAATCAATACAGACGGCACTTTGAGCCAGAGACAGGTTTTTGCAAATGATCTTGCTGATGGGATGACGCTTGATGATAAGGGCAATCTTTATCTTGCAGGAAAAGGCGTAACTATTTATAATTCGATTGGAAAAAAAATTCAACATTTTGATATTCCTTCAAAATGGACAGCCAATCTTTGTTTTGGAGGTAGAAATAAAAATATATTATTTATCACTGCATCTGAATCTGTTTATATGCTAAGGATGAACGTGCATGGCATTGATTAGTAAATAGAATTATGCAAAACTTTTAAAAAAATACCCTACACAATCGGTTCATTGATTAGAAGGTTTTACATTAAGCTTATTTTTATGGTAACGCTTAATTACTTTTTATGGCACATTCGCAACATTATTTCCATATTTTATGGCAGGTTTCTTGTTGCGTATTCCAAATCTTAACTTATAAATATCTAAAAGATTAAACAATGAAAAAAGCAAATGTTCAATTATTTATTCTTGCTGTATTCTTTGCAGCTTTTAATTTTACATCCTGTAAAAGTAAAACGAAAAACACTACAGATACACAAGCTACAACCAACACTGTTGATACTTCTACCGCTTCAACAGCCGCCCCGGTAACCATTTCAAGCGATGATGAATTAAAAAAGGGCGTTGCAGATGCAACTAAAGACTATCCGAATGTAAAGGCCGACGTAACAGACAGTGTGATTAATTTAACCGGCGAAATAAAACGGGCAGATTGGCAAAAGCTTAATCCAACTTTAAATTCATTACATCCAAAACGCGTTAACAGCGCCAACTTAACCATCAAATAAAATCATTTAATATGTCATTACAAGATAAATATAAAACCCTTATTGATACCGCAAAGCAATCAGGTGTTAGTGACCTTCAGGTACGGGAACAAGGTAATGTTCTATACATTGATGGCGATGCTCCATCAGGAGATGTAAAAGATAAATTATGGAGTGTTTATAATCAAATTGATCCGGATTATAAAACCGGGGATGTGGTATTAAATGTAAACGCTTCTGTGGCTTCAGGTACAAAAGCGACCGTTACAACTAATTCAACTAATTTAAATATCAGGAAAGGGCCGGGCACAGATCAGGAGGTAATTGGCAAAGCTGCGCATGGAGAAATTGTAACTATCCTAAGTGCGACAAACGATCAATGGAGCCTTATTAAAACTGACAAGGGTGCAGAAGGGTATGTGTACACGCAGTATCTTACAGCCGAATGATAAATCAAAAATTAAACAAAATCAATGGTATCAGAATTGCTTCAAAAATTAGAAAATGAACATGGCATTACTCCTTCGCAGGCACAAGGTATTTTAAATACAATAGCCATGCACATAAAAGAAAAATTTCCCATGGTAGGCGGAATGATAGATAACGTTATAGGCGGTAACACTTCTTCCGCATCAACAAATAGCACGGCATTTCCTGACATTGATCAATAAAGTTCTCTTGAGAAATTAGAGATTTTTGGATAGAGCAACCCTGGTGGCTGTTTGACAGAAATAAAGTTTAGCCAAAAGTATTTAAAAAATTAATCTGACACAAAAATGAGGCTCATTAGAGGCCTCATTTTTTTTAAGTGTAAAAGTATTCATTAGGTATACGAAAATATTTTAATTCACTTTTTATAAATTGTGTTCATTTATAATGAACGCAGATTTCACTTGTTACTTTAATTCTATTTTAAAATTATTTGTTTATCAGCTTCAGTATTTCATGTCATCTTCGTTGCGTGGCACTCTTGTACAGTATATCTTTGAGCATCAAAAAAAAACTTATAATTATCTTACGGAATTGAATTTATGAAAATACTTCTTGATAAATATCAGTTGAATATTACCATTAAAAGATTA
Organism: uncultured Chitinophagaceae bacterium; assembly: GCA_964236235.1. Lineage (GTDB taxonomy): Bacteria > Bacteroidota > Bacteroidia > Chitinophagales > Chitinophagaceae > Ginsengibacter. Next base: position 6,553 of record CAXSDW010000079.1, on the reverse strand, counting down.
AGTCACCAGTTGCTCGAAAATCATGATAATTTTAATGAAACAGTTTTGATTGGTCTTCAGCCCCGTGGTATTTATCTTGCAAATAGAATTGTTGATGAACTAAAAAAATTGGTTCCTGAAAAAAAAATCCGGTACGGTAAACTTGATATTACTTTTTACAGGGACGATATCCGCAATGAAATACGGTTGGCAAATCAAACAGATATTACATTTTCTATAGAAGATAAAAAGGTGATTTTAATTGATGATGTTTTATATACAGGTCGTACTATTCGTGCGGCATTAGATGCTTTACAGGATTTTGGCCGTCCGCAAAAAGTAGAACTGTGTGTATTGATAGATAGAAAATTTAATCGGCAACTGCCCATACAGCCTGACTATTGTGGAAAGGCGATAGACTCAATTGTATCTCAAAAAGTAAAAGTAGAGTGGGGGAACGAGGAAGTGTTGCTCTATTAATTTAATGGCAATACAATTTATGGGTTTCCTGCATTAACGTTTATTTCTTTACTTTCTCACTTGTTTCCATATAATCGATTGTAAGATTAGCTAACGCTTTTACACCAAGTTTGAAAGAACTTTCATCAATAAAAAAATCAGGCGTATGATGAGAAGGAGCGGTTTTAGGATCACCACCTTTAGGCATGCCGCCTAAATCAAAATATAGCCCGGGCACTTTTTGCTGAAAGAAAGAAAAATCTTCGGCACCAGTGTGAGGAGCTTCAAGTATAACATTCTCCGTACCTGTAGTTTTTTGTAATGAGGGCAACATCTTTGCTGTTAGAGCAACATCATTAAATGTAACCGGGTAATGGGATGTATAAGGAACAATTACTTCTGCAGTGGCGCCTGCGCTTTCTGCTGTTTTAGTTGCAATTTGTTTTACCCTGTCAACAAGCATCTTTTCATCGTCAACTGTAAAAGATCTTATAGTTCCTAACATTTCAACCTGCTCAGGAATTATATTAGTACGATTGCCACCGTTGATAGCGCCAACAGTTACAACACCCGGATTTTCTGTAACATTAAGATTACGGCTAACAATAGTTTGTAAATTATTAATGATTTCCGCCGATGTTACAATTGGATCTATTGATTGCCATGGATAAGCGCCATGTGAAGATTTGCCCTTTACAGTTATTTTCATATCGGTTACTCCGGCACAAAAACCCGCTGGACGGTAACCAAGCTTACCTGTTTCAATTTTGGACCATATATGTAAACCAAAAATCACATCAACCGCAGGGTTTTCCATTACTCCTTCTTTAACCATCATTTCTGCGCCGCCTTCTTCACCGGCTGGTGCACCTTCTTCTGCCGGTTGAAAAATAAATTTTACTGTTCCTTTTAAATCTTTCTTTATAGAGGATAAAATTTCAGCAACTCCCATTAATATTGCCACATGCGAATCATGACCACATGCATGCATCACTCCAACTTCCTGGCCGTTATATTGTGTTTTAACTTTAGATGCAAACGGTAAACCTGTTCGTTCAGTTACAGGCAAAGCGTCCATGTCTGCACGCAAAGCAACTACAGCACCGGGTTTACCTCCATTTAAAATTCCAACAACTCCGGTGTGTGCCACACCCGTTTTTACTTCTATGCCAAGCGACCGCAGATGCTTTGCGACTATATCAGCAGTTCTGAATTCCCTATTTCCTAGCTCAGGATGTTCATGAAAATCTCTTCTCCAGGCAATTACTTTTTGCTCAATTTTATCGGCTGCTCCGGCTATTTTATTCCTTAATATTTCTTTTTGCGAAAAACCTGTAAAGGCAAAAATAACCATGGAGGTTGAAAGCAGAAACTTCATTTAAGATATTTTATGCGCTAAAAATATTAATTTATTCTGGTGAATTATTATTTGTTATTCTGTGATTATATCATTAATTGAAAGTGGAACAACAACTGTTATATGAATCAAACTTCGCCGGCACTTCATAAATTATCATCATTTGTATTTCTTTTATACTTATGTTTCTTTTACATTAATTTTGATTTTTAATGCAACTTTCCACCAAACATCTTCTGGGCATTAAAGATCTTCAAAAACAGGACATTGATTTAATTCTTTCCACTGCAAAGCAATTCAAAGAAGTTCTACAAAGACCGATTAAGAAAGTTCCATCCTTAAGAGATACAACTATTGTAAATCTTTTTTATGAAAACTCTACCCGTACACGAATGAGTTTTGAGCTGGCAGAAAAAAGATTAAGCGCTGATACCATTAATTTTTCTGCTTCCGGTTCATCGGTTTCAAAAGGAGAAACTTTGCTGGATACTGTAAACAATATCTTGTCTATGAAAGTAGACATGGTGGTAATGCGTCACAGTGCAAGCGGCGCTCCGCATTTTTTATCAAAGCACATTCCTGCGGCAATTATTAATGCCGGTGATGGAATCAATGAACATCCTACACAAGCGTTATTAGATGCTTTTTCAATTGAAGAAAAACTGGGCACTCTTGAAGGAAAAAAAGTTGTATTGATAGGTGATATTATGCACTCAAGAGTTGCCTTGAGTAATATTTATTTATTAAAAAAAGCAGGCGCAGAAGTAATGGTTGCAGGCCCGCCAACACTTATTCCAAAATATATTAAAGAAGCCTTACAGGTAAAAGTGGAATTCAATTTAAAAAAAGCTTTGCAGTGGTGTGATGTTGCCAACGTTTTACGAATACAATTAGAGCGGCAAAACGAGGTACTTTTTTCCTCTTTGCGGGAATACAACCTTGCATATGGAATAAGTAAAAAGATTCTATCGGAGATTGATAAAGAAATTATTATTATGCATCCCGGACCGATAAACAGGGGAGTAGAGATTGACAGCGATGTTGCAGATTCAAAACAATCAATAATATTACAGCAGGTTGAAAATGGCGTTGCGATAAGGATGGCAGTGTTATACCTGCTTAGTGGAAGAGAAGTATAATTAATAAGAACTTTAGAATTTGAATTGAACACTAAGAATAATGTTCAACAATGGTCAATAATCAGTTATCAATTTAAGTTAATGCGTATATGTTTATTTCCGGGCACTTTTGACCCGGTTACTTTAGGGCACATTGATATTATTGACAGAGCTTTGCCATTGTTTGACAGGTTTATAATTGGTATTGGAAGAAACACTAATAAAGAGCCTATGTTTTCTGAAGAAAGAAGACTTGGCTGGTTGCGGGAAATTTATAAAAATGATTTTAAGGTGAAGGCGGTTACCTATGATGGGCTTACAGTTGATTGCTGCAAAAGAAATAATGCACAATTTATTCTTAGAGGTATACGATACGTAAATGATTTTGAATATGAGAAAGCTATTGCAGACATGAATCGTAGCCTTGATGAAAATATAGAAACCATTTTTTTAACTTGTTTGCCGCAGTTCACCTCTGTTGCTTCAACTCTTGTACGTGATGTATTAAGAAACGGCGGCGATGTATCCCAGTTTCTTCCGCCTGAAGTCGCAAGAACATTGTGATCAAATTTTTAATCCAAAGCGGGTAAGCACATCTTCAATTAATGCATAGGAATTTTTAAGCTTGTTTTTTATTTCTAAAGCGTTTACCCATTCAATTTTTTCAATCCCTTCTTCTAATTGTGGCGTAAGATTTTGCTGTGATGATGCTTCCATTTCATACCATTCGGTTTCTTTAAGAATTTGTTTTTCAAAATCTTTATATACATGATAAGTAGTACAAATATGGTTTCCAATTTTCACTTTTTCTAAACCTGTTTCTTCCTTAACTTCTCTTACTGCACAATCTTCAGGCTTTTCTCCACCATCGTTTTTCCCTTTAGGAAGATCCCATTTTCCTCTTCTGTAAATAAATAAAATTTCCGCTGCTTCATTTGTTACTACACCACCAGCGGCTTGTATAATGTAAAAATGCCTGTAAAAAGCTTTCTTTAATTTCTCAATTTTCTCATTATATAAAATGCCTCTTTCAAAGCCCGGGTTAGCAATTTCATGTAATAATAAATTGATAGCAGGCGCTGAAATTTCATCAATATATATGGTTTCAGGGTTATGCATAAATTCTATGACCTCCTGAGAAAGTTCATCAGTTAAGAATACCGGTTTGTTCTCAAAAAAGATTTCAATTATCATAACAAAGAAAAATTAAATACCTCAATTCATTTAAGTATTTGTAAAACATGTAGGGTTACATGCAAACGTACAAATTTTAAATAATGCATACTTATACATTAGCAATATCCATCGTTCTTTTAGATTGACCAACACGCTTTGTTAAATTGACAATCGGGCCTCTAAATTGAATGACTTATTCATAAATTAGCTTAATAATTACCATCATGAAAAAAATGTCCTTGTTCTTATGCTTTGTCTTGTTAATAAGTACAGCTTTTGCGCAACCAAATCCTGTTGCAAAAGCAGTTATACAAACTCCAACTGTACAATGTGAGGCATGTAAAAACAGAATAGAGCAGCATTTATTCAAAGAAGATGGAATGGCATCAGTAAAAGCGGATTATAGAAAGCATACCGTAACTGTTGCTTATTATAAAGACAGGACTAATATAGAGAATATTAAAGCTTCACTGGCAAACTTAGGCTACGATGCAGATGATGTAACTGCGGATGAAGAAGCCTATAAGCGATTACCGAAAACATGCCAGCATATAGCTGGTCAAAAACCTCAGCCGGTTCGGACGAATTAGAATAACATCATTCCAAAAAACACATTTAAATCCGTCAAAAGAAAGAGAATTTATGTTTACCTTCATAATTAACTGGCATACTAATAAATACATTTGCCTTTCCAACTTTAAGTTTACCGGTTACTTTTATTAACACCTCATTCCCTGATAATGTATTAAAAGTGTTTCTAAAGATATTCTGCATATCTACAGCAAATTTTATTGGCAAAAGAAAAGTGTCTCTCCTGGGAATATTAATGAGTGTGTCTGATGAACTGTGGCCAAGAAAAGTATTATTTATCGAAACGTCAAGATCTGAATTTCTCAATTGCAACCCAAAATTATTGGGATTGTAATATTGCAGATCAAGGTTTATCTCTGAGTTCGAAAACCCCAGCTTCCCAATTCTCAAATTTTTATAGTCGGTGTACACCAGCATTTGCGGCGAAGAACATCCGAAAAGTGCTATCACCATTAAGCCGCTGAGTAAAATGTTCAGATTTCGTTTGGTGCCCATTCTGCAAATTTACAAACGAACCATTCCTTTTTAGGTTCCTTATCCAGATTTTCTTTCAAATTATTATTTACGTCTTAGACAGATTTTCATTTTTAAAACAAAAACTCACTAAATAGTAACTAATTTTCTTGGTGATGGTTAAAATCGCTTAAGTTATATGTTAGCTAAAATATTTAGCGATACTTATTTATTTAATATATTTATTTTCAATAAATTGTAATGTTTTAGGTAAATTTAATTTTGATTATTTTCATATAATTAGTTACTGATTGCTGGCAAAAATTAAATTCATTTATTTAAACTTATTTCATTTTTTTAAAATATAAAGTAGTAATTTCCAATATATTGTGTACTAATCTTAAAATTTATTTTCAGTAGATTAAAATAAATGATATCGATAGTCTTTCGAATCATTGTTTATAATTTTAATAATAGAAACGCATTAGATGTTTATTAAAATTTAAGAGGATTAATTGATTTATATTTAATAAAATATAATATCTGATTAAGGATTTTAAAGTAAATACACACATTATAATTAAATGTATATTTACGCTAAAGACCGTAAAATTACCATGCAGAAGAATTGAAAAAAGTGCTCTATGTTTGTGTTAGAAATAATTGATGAACGCACTTCGGTCATCTTTGCTTAACACCTCTAAACAAGAAAATGAACCAAAACTGTACTCCTGTATTTAAGGCCTTGCCCTTAATATATTATCTCCAGATACAATTTATTTATTTTGAAGAGTTTTAAAGAATCTAACACATTGAAGAAAGCTATGCTTAGATCAATAAGTTTTTAAGTAATCTCAGGTCACTCCAATATTCATTGCAAACCGTTTAACAAAAAAATTAAACGCAATGAATACAAAAAAAATTTCCCTCATTATTATTATTTTGTTTGCACTATCCCTCACTAATTTAACAGCCGGGGCACAAACACAACCGTCTAAGAATAATAAACTGAATTTTACCGGATTTACAGTTTCTACCGATAAAAGAAGAGTTTCTATAAACTGGACAACAGACAATACGGTGCCGACGAACTATTTTGAAATACAAAAAAGTACAAATGGTGTAAGTTTTAAAACTATAGCGTATGTTATGGGGCCTGATCCAACACAAACCTCATGTGATTGCTACGGTTGTTTTGAAAAATATATTCAGAAAACTTCAAAGCATTCTTATTACCGGCTAAAGCACGTGGATGTTGATGGAGGAGAACAACTAAGTGAAGTAAAATCATTAGCTAAATTATAACAGAGCAGAGACCAAACCCTGGCACAACTCGTTTTCTTTGGGGGTTACAGAACCAACATGGTTCTTACCAAATACCGCATTTCTATGCGGTATTTTTTTATGTGTCAAAAGATGA
>CAXSDW010000078.1:0-16622 GCA_964236235.1 uncultured Chitinophagaceae bacterium | reverse complement strand
AAGGCAGGATACATGGGCATATAAAATTAAAAGGTGTAAACTCAAACATATTAGATGTAAAGATATCAGGTAGTGATACTGATGGCGGCCTTGCAATATTTGAACAAACTTCTATATCACAGGGAAGAGGAACTCCTTTGCATATTCATCATTTTCAGGATGAAGTTTTTTATGTTATTGAAGGTGAATACCAGTTTTTAATTGGTGATGAAAAGTACCAGGTAGCAGCCGGAGATAGTATCTTTTTACCACGCAAAATTCCACACGCATGGACACAAGTATCTGCAAAAGGTAAGATGACCGTAATCTTTCAACCGGCAGGAAAAATGGAATCTTTTTCCGTAACAATAGCTGCGTTAACCCAAGAGCCTACTCCCGTAGAAATTGCAAAAATCTTTGCAGATAATGATATGCAAATAGTCGGGCCGCCTATAAAAATTGATTCTTAAAAAAAAATGCCAACAGTTATTATACATTACTTTCAACAGGTTAATCACGCTTGCAATAGTTGTACTATTATATAAAAGTATTTAATTTGCTATAGTTAATTACACATTTCTTTAATTAAATTATGGTCAGGAATTTATATTTCGAATAGATTTTCCGGATTCACTTGCAAATTCAAATTATAGATTATAATTTTATTTTTAGAAATCTCTGCTAAACTTCAACTTAGCAATCTTAATCCATTATCAAAGTAAAATTAATTTTTAATCGCCCCTCTTGTTATCCTGCTCTAAATTTTTCTGTCTCTCTATGGGAACAAATAATTATTTTTTAAACAGTAAAAAAATTTAAACATGAGAACAAAATTATCTTTCTTAATGGCAACTGTATTTGCATTATCAATTTGTAGCGTACAAAAATCAATCGCTCAAAATTCTTCCCCTTACTGGAGCCTCGCAGGTAACAGTAATGCAACCAGTACTTCTAAACTGGGCACTACAAATAATATCAGCCTGCGATTTTATACTAATAATGTGCAGCGTATGATTATTAATTCCGCTGCCGGAGACATAGGTATTGGCACTACCAGCCCTACAGACAGGTTACATATAAACGCCCCTTCCGGTAAAAATGCATTAAGGGTACAAGTAAATGGATCAACTAAACTGCTTGTGCACAGCGGTGGCGGCGTTTCTATAGGAACCGGCACTACTCCACCTGCAAACGGATTATATGTAGCCGGTGGCGCCGGCATTGGCACGGAACATCCTGAAGCCAGGTTACATGTTCTTAATAGCAGCGCAGGTTCAGTAACCGCTTTTGGAAATACTACAATAGTTGCTGAAAATTCAACCAACAATTATATAAGTCTTCTTGCTCCAAGCGCATCAGAATCAGGTGTATTATTCGGAAACCCCACAAGTAACCTGGACGGGGGCATAGTTTTTAATAGCTCTTCTTTTGCTCCGCATGGGTTATTGTTCTTAACAGGTAATAACCACCCTCAAATGGTTTTAACTCAAACTGGAAATTTAGGTGTAGGAACAACCACTCCTGATCCGTATAAATTAAGAGTAACGCACGGCTCTTATGGATTAGACATTCAAAGTTCGTCCACAAACAATGATTGGGAATTATATGTTGGTGATAATCTTTACTTGATCTACGATGGAAGTTTTCTGGGATCATTTAACAATACCACCGGCGCATATACCTCTACTTCTGATGAGCGCTTAAAAACTAATATCAAGCCGATGACTACCATGCTGGAAAAGATAAATCAATTGAAACCTTCTACTTATCAATTTAAAAATACAAAAGATATAAAGGAGTATAATGGCTTTATTGCCCAGGATGTAATGAAAATCTTTCCATCGATGGTTACTCATAATGTAAGTAAGGAACGTAACCTTGATGTATACACAATGGACTATACCGGCTTTGGCGTAATCGCTATAAAAGGTATACAGGAACTGCAGCCAATTGTTGAAGAACAGAAAAAAATAAATGAAGAACAAAAAGTAACTATTCAGCAATTACAAGATAGGATTACCAGGCTGGAAGCACTGGTGGCAAGTGTTACAGGGCAAAAAGGCTTACAAGATATTAGCACAATAAAAGATGCTTCACTTGCTCAAAATGAGCCTAATCCATTAAACCAAAGTACAACTATTCGTTATGGTTTGCCTCATGGAAGCAAAGGCCAAATTAATATTTATAACCAAACAGGCAACCTTGTAAAAACACTTATTGCAAATGAAAGCGGTCAATCAACATTAAGCGGATACGATTTAAAAGCAGGTACCTACACATATACTTTTTTAGTTAATGGGAAAATAATAGATAGCAAAAAAATGATAGTTGTAAGATAATGCGCCCATTATTAATCAAGTGACCTGATACATATTGTATAAGCTGAAAACTAAATACCAGAATTAAATAATAATATCATAACGATCTTTTAAAGGCAGGTGTAGTTCACCTGCCTTTGTTATGCAGTTATGTTTTCGCATTCCGTAACATAATTTCCCGATAAGTGAACCTTGAATAATGCAACGCTGATAGGTTTGCATAATGAAACAAAAATTATTCCTGATCATTAGTTTGGTCATTTCTTCCGCCACTTATTCTCAGTTCAAAACAAATGCGCAGCAGCAAATTTTTACTAATGAAGATTCACTTAACTCCGGCAAAGTCACTGATAAAACGGTGATCTCCGGCTATGGAAGTGCAGCGTACCAAAGAGATTTTAATCTGAAACAATCAAGAGCAACATTAGAAAGAGCAGTGTTATTTGTTGGTCACCAGTTCAATAACAAAATTTCTTTTTTTTCAGAGCTTGAAGTAGAAAATGCAAAGCTTGTTGGCGGCGAAGATAATGGCGCTGAAATAGCCATGGAACAGGCTTTTCTTAAATTTAATTTTAATGCAAAGCAATACATAATTGCCGGCTTGTTTATTCCGCGTATTGGAATTTTAAATGAGAATCATCTGCCAGTAAACTTCAATGGAGTTGAGCGGCCACAGGTTGAACAATTAATTATCCCTGCTACATGGCGTGAGTTGGGCGTTGCGTTTTATGGTTCTTTAAACCGGTTGCCAATAAATTATTCAATTGCTGTAATGAACGGGCTTAACAGTGCCGGTTTTGAACATGGCAGCGGTATTCGTGAAGGTCGTGCAGAAGGTAATAATGCCTTTGCAAATAATATTGCTGTTACTGCATCTTTACAATATTTACTTAACAATTTTAAATTTCAAATCTCCGGTTATGCAGGGGGCACAGTGGGCTTAAACAAACAAAGCGCTGATAGTCTTGGATTAAACAGCGGTGCATTTGGTACACCTTTATACCTGGGCGAAGCCAATGTGCAATATGCAAATAAGGGCATTTCTTTTAAAGCCCTGGGCGCTTATATAAGTTATCCTGAGGCCGGTAAAATCAACAGTGCATATGCAGCAAACAACGCTTCCGGAATGTATGGCGCTTATGCAGAAGTAGGTTACGACTGGCTGTATACCAAAAATAAAACAGGGCAGTTCATCACTTTTATTCGTGGTGAAATATTGGACATGAATGCTCGCATACCTGCGCCACCCAAAGCCATTTATGATGGCACTGAAAAGCAATCGCATCTTATTGCAGGCTTAAGTTATTTGCCTGTTCCAAACGTGGTAATTAAAGCCGATGTAAGAATTATAAATACAGGAAAACAAAACCCTGATCTTATCATTAATCCGCCACCAAATGCATTGCCTTATAAAACAAATAACCAGTTTTTAAATGCAGGCATTGGTTATTCTTTTTAGAATTAATTAGCAATAACTGTTATAAACCAAGGCGCCTCACTTCTTATAAATAATCAGAAACATCAGCTGATAATAAGTTTAAAAAAACATACATGGAACGTAGAAATTTTGTTAAATCAACCTGTAATATTTGCCTCCTGGGAGCTGCCGGTATTTTTACTGCCAGGCTTACAAGCTGCAGCCCTCCTGCTTTTCCAGTTTTTAGAACAGGTTTAACAGATAATACAATTGTTGTTCCTGCTAACCTGTTTGATAAATCACCGGTTCAAATTGTGCGTGCAAAAAATATGTTTTATGACATAGCAGTTAAAAAAAATGAAGATAATAGTTATAGCGCCATGCAGCTTTTGTGTACGCACCAACAAACGCAGTTAAATGTGACCGGCAATGGATATACCTGCCCATTACATGGAAGCCAGTTTGATAAAAATGGAAATGTAAAGAAAGGCCCCGCAGAAAAATCTTTGCACCAGTTTAAAACATTTATTTCTGATAACAACATTATTATTGAAATCTAATGGCAAATATAATATTGATTATTTTATCCCTTGTAATACTTGCCGCATATAGTTCTTGCAATAAGGCGAATGATAACATAACAGGCTCTAATACTGATTTTAAAACACTTTAACAAACAGTGCTAACTGATTTCACCAATAAAAGATGTGTGGAAAAATATGCGGCATAAATGGCCGGTTGAGGATAATCATTATCATACAAGTATGGATACATGGCCTACTGATTATACACAGATGGATTTTCTGATGGCAAGCAATAATCCACTTAAAATATCGGATACTTTCAATAATGTTTTGAAGATCATTTGACTTCAAGGTTATATCCGACACTACAAAACAGGTAAAAAAATTAATCTCTTAATAAATCATTATTATGCAAGCGTTATATTCGTTAGAGAAGTAAATTCAATCAAACATGAAAGCGGCGGCCATAAGCGAAATAAAAAAAGAACTAACGGCTCTTCCTCCAAAAAAGATTTTAGAATTATGTATTACATTAGCGAGGTATAAAAAAGAAAATAAGGAACTGCTTGGCTACCTGTTATTCGAAGCTCACGATAAACAGGCATTTATTGAAAGCGTAAAGAACGAAATTGATGCAGGATTTACTGAATTACCAAAATCCAATTGGTATCTTACAAAAAAGAGCCTTCGCAAAATACTAAGGGCAATCACTAAATACAGCAGGCACACAGGCACAAAGGAATCAGCAATAGAAATGCTTATTTATTTTTGTACCAAATTAAAAACTTCAGGTATTTCATTTCATAAAAGTCCTGCTCTTTTGAACCTGTATAACCAGCAACTGAAAAAAATAAATGCATTGATGAAATCGGTTCATGAAGATCTTCATTTTGATTATAACAAAGAGCTTGAGCTTTTAATTTAATCTCTGTTACAACTTTTTCAACTGGTACGTTTAAAGTGATAATGATTTTGCTAAATCTAAAACCTTGAAGAAAATCTTACACTTTACTCATGAACATTTAGTTTATAAAGTTCTAATATCGTAGTTACCATCATCGCTTTCCGTTACACAGGTGGAAATTTCCGGTTGAAGTATCTCATTAAAAGTATAGGAAGTGCGTTGTTGCACATAATTAGAAAACACACATCAAAGCCACGAAGCATTACATACAATATTTAATTTATTTAAAGATACTTTTCATAAGCCATGAATAACAGCGCTGATTTTATTCTTAAGGAAAGAATAATTATTTTGAAGTGCTGTGAAGTTTTATGAATTATGTTTGATCGGGAAACTAATTTTAAAGAGCTTCGTCAAACATGCCACCGAAATTAATTTAATAAAAAAAGACCTTAACTTATATGAAATGGAACGCAGCGCTTTACGATAAATCGCACGGCTTTGTATCAAAATACGGAGAAGGAATTTTATCATATCTGCAACCTAAACCAGGCGAAACAATATTGGACTTAGGATGTGGTACCGGAGACCTTACAAAAGAAATATTTATTTCAGGCGCTAATGTAACAGGAATAGATAATTCTGCTGAAATGATTTTGACAGCAAAATCCAAATTTCCTGAAATTGAATTTTATCAGATGGATGCGAGGGAACTCAGCTTCAATGTTCAGTTCGATGCAATCTTTTCAAATGCAGTACTGCATTGGATACCCGAGAAAGAAACTGTTATAAAAGGAATGTATTCCGTATTAAAAGAAGGTGGTAGAATAGTGCTTGAATTTGGCGGAAAAGGGAATATTCAACAAATGATTAATGCCCTTAGAAAAACTTTAAATGATAGAGGTTACCATCAAAATGCAGGAATTAATTTTTGGTATTATCCATCAATAGGTGAATATGCCAGGGAACTTGAAAAACAAAATTTCAGGGTTGTGCATGCGGAGCATTTTGATAGACTTACGCCGCTAAAAGGCGAACATGGTATTAAAGACTGGTTCGTAATGTTTGCAGATAATTTTTTTACCGGTATATCATTTACTGAAAAAGAAGACATTTTAAAGGAGGTGGAGCAAAAGCTAAAGGCAACACATTTTGCAGGTGGAGTTTGGAATGCAGATTACAAAAGAATAAGGATTATCGCAATAAAAACAAACATCAGTTATGATGATTAAGCGCTAAATAACAACACTACTTTATACAGCATGCAAAGTATTTTTTACCCCCATTGGTAAAATTGTTTTTCCATAAACTTCATTTAGCACCTGGGCAACACATCCATAAAATGCAGCAAGGCCACATAAAATACCTTCATACCCGGCAACGACTCTTAATGTCGCATTCTCTGTAAAATCACTTATTGCTAATAAAAAAAATAAAATGGTTAGGGATAAAAAAACCGTTTGCAATACACGATTAAGTTTTAATGTGCCGATAAACATAAATAAAGTAAATAAACCCCACATTAATAAATACCATGCTACGGCGGTTTCACTTGACTTGTATGCTGCGCCAAACGAGGTTTTAGGTATTAACCATAAAGCTACCAAAGAAAGCCAGAAGGAACCGTAAGCTGTAAAAGCTGTAGCGCCAAATGTGTTGTTCTTTTTCCATTCCTGCAGGCCGGCAAATATTTGCGCAATGCCACCTACAAAAATACCCATTCCCATTATCATCGAGTTTAATTCAAACAGCCCGGCATTATGAAGATTTAATAAAACTGTTGTCATACCAAAGCCTAACAGTCCTAATGGAGCAGGGTTTGCGGTAGTATCTCTTATGATCAAAGTTTTGTCGGCGCTGCCAGATGATGTTTCCATTATTAATTATTTATTTATGATAAAGATTAAAAATATTTTCAATCCTTCAAAAAAGAAATGTTGCTTTGCTGCTTATCATGCCTCGTAAAATAGCTTATGAAAATGAATATTTATTAAAAATTGTTATAATAAAAAACCATTGCAGTTTATACCGCAATGGCTTAACAGTTTTCATTTATTAGAGGGAAGAAATTAATCGTTATTTAACGTCAGAAGATATTTTTGATCTCAATCCACGGGATGGTAAATATATCTGGAAGCCAACACTTAAATTTAAATCACTCTGAGTAGTGGCATTACCAAAGCCCACTTCGCCCCTATATTTAAGTAAAGTTTCCAGGCCAATATTTGGAGTTATAAAATAAGCATATCCAGGACCAATACCTAAACCTAAACCGTTAGTACTTGCTCCACCTGAAACGTTTTCTCCTTCAATGCCTGCATTAGCCTCGATAAAAAAACGTGAATGCCTTAGCGGACTAAGATTAGTTTTATCACCAAAATAATAGCGGGCAAGTGGTCCTACTGCATAATCGAAATTAGTAGTGCCTCCACCGCCTGAAATGCCAAGAACAACCTGGGCACCTACTGCAATATTGTCTTGTATAAAAAAAGCAAGCTTCGGATCAATCGTAATAACATACCCCGATCCCTTTTTTAAACCGATATCAAAATTGGCAATATCACCGCCAGCTAAAATATTCCCCTTTTGAATTTGAGCATTAACGGTTCCTGCTACCAGTAAAAAAATTGCCGATACTACAATAAATTTGCGTTTCATAATTGTTTGTTTTATTTGGTTTGTGGTTAGAATGAAATTTTGTATTAATGATAATATTATTCTATTGTGCCATGTTCAATCACTTTAAATTGCTTTGAAGATGATTCTGCAGCTGCATATATTGTATCTGTACTCCATGGATCAAGCACTACTTTCACACAATTTTCTTCTTTATTTTTAAAGACGTCATAACCATGCGCTATTTTTGAAAGTGGTAACCGATGTGTAATAATATCATCTAAAGTAACCTTGCCTTCCACAACATAACTAAGTAATAAGTCAATATATTTATGTGCAGGTGCCTGGCCACCTTTTAGAATAATACCTTTATCAAAAAATTGGCCAATAGGAAAATTATCATAATTATACGGATATACGCCCAATACTGAAACTGTGCCTCCGCGTCGTACAGCGCTCATGCATGCTTCTAATACTTTAACTGAGCCCTTCTCAAAATTGATAACTGCCTTTGCACGATCAAGAAGATTTCTTTCAGGCTCAAACCCAACTGCATCAACACATAAATCTGCTCCCCTGCCTTGTGTAAGATCACGAATTTGTTCTACAACATCCTTAGCTCCGTCCTTCCATAATATGGTTTCACAATTGGCAGACTTTTTAGCTTTTTCAAGCCTGTACTTTAAAGTATCAACTATTATAACTCTTGCAGCGCCGCGAAGCCATGCACTTTTTGCTGCCATAATACCTACGGGGCCAGCGCCAAATATGGCAATGCTTTCTCCTCCTTTTACTTCGCCCCAATCTATCCCTGTATAGCCGGTAGGAAAAATATCAGTTAAAAACAAAACCTGTTCATCAGTAAGGCTATCGGGAACCTTTCGTGGGCCATAATCAGCATAAGGCACTCTTACGTATTCCGCCTGCCCGCCATCATAGCCTCCATATAAATCTGTATAGCCAAATAATGCACCTCCCTTTTCAGTTAAAATTCCACCTTCAGGACCATAATGATTGGGGTTACTATTTTCACAATGTCCGGGGAGTTGATGATTACAAAAAAAACAAGTGCCGCAGGCTATTGGAAATGGCACTACAACCCGATCCCCGCGTTTAAGATTTTTTACCGCCTTACCGGTTTCTTCTACAATTCCCATAAATTCGTGTCCAAGTACCATAGGTCTTGGCTGGGGTATTCCACCGGAAAAAATGTGAAGATCGGAACCGCAGATTGCAGTTGCAGTAACTTTTAAAATTACGTCGCGTTCTGATTTAATAATAGGATCATCTACAGTATCATAAGTTACTTTTCCCGGGCCATGTATTACTGCTGCCTTCATGATATTTATAATAAATACTTAAATTATTTAATTCAATCAGATTTTTTCAAAGTTGCTAAGACGGAGTAACAACTGCACAATCAACTTTATCACAGTAACCTATTTTTTATCTGCAGGCTCCTGCTGCTTTTTAGTTTTATCAGCCACCATACTATCGGGTATTATGCTACCCATAGCTACCTGAACCTTATTTTTTAAACCTGAGACGATCATATCTTTTCCGCTCATTAAAGCTTCATAGCCGTCTTTAGCTACATCCGCAGGATCAGCCATTTTTTCTTCCTGAACTATTTTCGAATCCAGCATTTCTGCTTTGTTAAAGAAGTCGGTATCCGTAGCTCCCGGCAATAGCGAAGTAACCGTTATACCTTTATCTTTTACTTCACTACGTATGGCCTCAGTAAAGGAATGTGCAAAGGCTTTGGTGCCATGATAAACTGATTGGTAAGGTCCTGGTGTTTTACCTGCTATTGAAGTAACATTTAAAATTTTACCGCTTCCCCTGTTCACCATATCTCTTAAAAAATGTTTTGTAAGAATTACTACAGCGCCAATATTTAATTGAATGATATCAAGCTCCCGTTCAATATCAGTGTCTTTAAACTCTCCATATTGTCCCTGCCCCGCATTATTCACTAATACATCAACCTCAATACCTTTGTTTTTTACTTCATTATATACTTCAAAAGCTGCTTCACGCTCAAAGAGATTTTTAGATAGTGTTATTACCTCTGCACCATAATTCTTTAATTCGTTCGCTGAACTATTGAGCTCGTTTTGATCACGGGCAACAATAACAAGATTATAGCCGTCTTTTGCAAAAAGCTTTGCAAGTTCAAGCCCAATGCCACTTGTAGCACCAGTTATGAGTGCACATTTTCCATTATTTCCCATAAGTAAGTTATTAATTTTGAATTTTCCGTACGGCTATAAGTATGCCAGAAGTAAAATTTTATTTTTATTTATTAAAAATTTATAGCGGTAAAATATTTAAAAAGACAACTTTGTAATAAGCGTAAAC
The DNA here is from genome assembly GCA_964236235.1 of uncultured Chitinophagaceae bacterium. Taxonomy (GTDB): domain Bacteria; phylum Bacteroidota; class Bacteroidia; order Chitinophagales; family Chitinophagaceae; genus Ginsengibacter. The sequence goes on along the minus strand of CAXSDW010000078.1, from coordinate 6,503 downwards.
GGATATACTGCAAAAGCAAGAACTAAAAAAAGTTGACTAATAATAGTCAATGGCATTATTCAACTTATATTTCAAATAATAAAAAATGCATGATATTATTTATACCATTATAATAAATATAAAAGCCACTATACTAAATCGAACTCGTGGTAACTCTTTTATGGTTTGATGCCTCATTGTCAGATAAAGTATTCATTTAAAAAAATAATTATAGATGAATATTATACACTTAATATGTAAGTGAGAATTATGTACCTAAATAATGAGTACCTGAATAGTCGTCTAATTGGTTATTATCAATTACAAGGTAATAGGCTATAACAATGGCTGCAGCAGCAATTGTAGTAAAGATGAGTATATTTTTCATGTCAAAAATTTATACCGGTTTCCGTACAATTATTATACCTATCAGGTATATATCGCTCTAACGAAACAATTTTTTTTATTTGTTAGCGGTAAAATATTACCAAACTATTCAGTAAAATAATTAAATGAAATAATTACTCTGCGTAAGTTCTAAAATATTTTAATATTGAATCATCAGCTTAAGTATATCCGCAGGCTTATTATCACAATGTATTCTAAGAAAATACAGGCCGGCCTTTAGTGACATTTTTGAAATATTTACCGTAAGATCAGAACCCCCGTATTGTAAATCTGAAGTACCCAGCTCGTATATTCTTCCTACAGGATCTATTAATTGCATAAAATATTTCCCCTGGTAACTAACCGGAAATTGAACATGAAATAATAGTTGAGAAGGATTTGGATAAATCCTTGGTTTACTTATGTTCTTAATTACCGGAATATTTTTAGATTCTAACGGTGCAATGGCAACAGGAGCAACAGCATTCAAAGTATCCTGCGCTGAATAACCATCTCCGGGCTCATCACATGAAGGAACTTTTTTGATCTTAGAACTTCTATGAATAATGCGTTGCTGTGAGTTGGTATTAACAGCCCTGCTTTGTGAAAGCTTGGTATTAGTGATTACGGCTGCTGTAACTGCATTTTGTTTTGCTACTACACTTGATGTATTTGTTGTAATAACTAACTGCGGAGGAAAACTGTGATGTTGCATACTATTAAATGCTAAATTCCTGTTGCTGTTAGTCGTGTCTTTTAGTGAAAAACTTACTATCCTGTCTCCAGCCGCTTCCTGTTTTACAAAGTTGGTTACATCCAGTTCATAATATTTTATCTGGCTGCCTACAGGTATCGTATTTAAAGCCGAAGTTGATGCAACGGGAGCATTTTTCCAGGTTAGGGCATTTTCTGTCCAGGCATCATTAGTTATACCAAATGCTGAAAGGCTTATGTAGGAGAAATTTTCTGTATTATATCCATATACTCTAAGCTTGGCAGATGTTATATTTGCAGACTTTCCTACAGTGGCACTATCCAAAGAAAATTTAAGATATGATCGTCGTGTAAATCCGCTTGTAGGCGAGGCTTTTACAACCAGAAGAGTATCACTTCCATAATTAATAGTTGAATAGGTTCCATTACGCCCATATGCATCAGCCAACGGTGATAAAATAATATTCGCTTTTTGAACTCCCATAACGTTCGGTCGCAACAGTGTTATCTTTCCACTATCACCATATTCAGAAACATAGATATTTCCTTTACTGGTATCTTCTGTAAGATCAAGCGGATCATCAAAGCCTGAGAAACCTGCAATAGCAGTGCCTTCTGTGGAACTAACAATATCATTATTGTCTCCACCTGGCGTAAGTGTAATAATATCATTATTCTGGCTGTATCTTATTACCAGTATTTTTCCTTTAAGAGCGCCATTAAATGTATTGCTTTTATATTCTATAACGCCATCAGGAGATTTATTATCCTGAAAATCAAAAGCATATCCGCGATAGTTTGCATCCGGTAAAGTACCAACAGGATATGAGGTTATCTCAGCCGGATCAATAAATGAAGTTGGGTTGCCACCATCCATTGCAAATTCACCTCTTGTTGGATTGGGATGTCCATAATAACCCCCTTTTGTAATCCTGAAAAGAAAATCGTTTTCTGTTTCCTGCACATTCGTTAAGGCAGGCACAGCGGGTCCATTATAATGTGTACCATCAGGACGCAATGTACCTGTAACAGAAGCGGGAGTATTTCCGCCTGCCGCAGAACCATTGGTAGGCAAATAAAGCTGGCCGTTACTATGCCATAGTATGTCATAAGCATTTCTTACACCGGTAGCATACAGTGTTAAGGGAGCGTCAACAGCGTAGGGATTGTAGATACCTCCACCTTCTGATGTTTTAGCATCCAGTGGAAAGCTGCTTACTTTAGAGAGATCAAGGCGAAGACATGCACCTGATAATAAATGTTCATTTCTGTTGCCCCATGTTCTGTCTGCAGCGCCCATTGCGGCATTGCATCCCTGTGTAAAATATAAAGCTCCGTCAGGGCCAAAGGCAATACTGTTAGATACATGATCTTTTTTAGACCTGGGCAAATTGATAATAATATCCTGGATATTCTCAAGATTGGGCCCGCTGAGTTTACTTAGTTTACCATCCCAATCCGGTCCGTTTAAAAAAACAAAAGTGCTATGCGTAACCCATAAAATTAAGTTGCTGGCTGTGGAAGATGGATCAAATGTAAGGCCGATGGCAAGCGTTTGCTGGCGGGTGCCATACTCATCCTGCAACGTATATATAAGTTGAGGATTCTGTAAAGTACCATCAGGATTAATTACGTATCGTTGAATTATACCATCAATAGTTAAGGCATACAATTTACCATCCGGCCCTACAGTAAGACTTGAATGTTGCCCTACAGTATTAGATAAAGCTACTTTATCAAACTGCGCACTAAGAATATCACCGGAAGAATTAACAGCTGTGGTAAATGTACTTGAGTAAGGTATAAATGAAGAGTCGGATAAATCTTTAACCCCGGTATTAATAGTAAACCTGTAAGTTGTATTTAATTTTAAAGGAGCATTCGGAACTAATGTAATCGCATCTCCGCCACCGGTACCATTTACAGTTGACGGTACTAATATGCCGGTTCCTTCTTCAGCAAGATATACATTAGCAGTGGTTATTGTTGAATTATTCACCCCGCTGTTAGGTAACCTTAATATGCTGGTAGATATTGAAGAATTTTCGTTTACATTAATAGAACTGTTTTGTGGATTAACTGCCACCACCGATGGTCGTTTACTGGTATCTGGTTGAATAATAATATAATTTATTTTAGTGTTGGTGCCACCTTTGGCATCTATCGTCAAATATCCATCGGATACGGATACTGTTAAAGTAGCTGACTTAAACCTGTTATTTGTAGTGGGAACAAAATTAACTATTGCGCTTACTCCTTCAATGTTTATTGAATGCTTGCTATCAATTGCATAGCTGTCACCTGCAGAAACCGTTATGCTATAATTACCGTTTGCCACCTGGCATTCCCATATTCCTTCAACACGTGTTAATGTTGTAGAGGTTTTAATATCGCTTGCCTGCATATGTAATATTGTAGCAAGTAATGTATCTGTGGGTGTAGTTCTTTTACGACCATTTTTAGTAAGATCTAAGGGCGTATTATCGGTACGTTTTATCCAGCCATAAGTATTACCCGTACCCTGGTATGCGCCGGTGCGTAAGCCGAAAGCCTGCCCGTAATCCTTCATCCAACCTGCAGGCGATATGGTAGCTGAATCCTGGAAGTTTACTTTTATATTAGTCAATGGCCCCGAAGTTCCGGACGTTACGGTTAAATAAATATCCAGAACGGCACTGTCATAACCGGGAGCAGAAGCAGTTAATACTGCTGAATATTTTCCTACCGAAAGATTTGTAGCATCAAAACTAAATGTAATTTCCGAACCGGTAGTATATCTGGTACCGTTTAAAAGATTGCCCTCAACTGAAAGCCACGAGGGAACATTACCTCCCCCGTCAATGGCAACCAGGGTAGCACTCGCAGGTATATTATCTGAAGTAACTATATAATCAGAGAGGCTTTGTGTACTTCCCTGCTCTACATCTGCAGACTGGGATGCCTGGTTAAACGAGATATACTTTGAACTCTGCCCGGTTGCAGAACTATTAATTAGTCCCAAAGTAAGCGTTAATGCAAATAAAAAAAATTTGGCAAAATTTGTTTTTGAAGAAAGACAAGTAAATTTTCTCACAATAGTATCAGTTAAATTTTAATTACAAAAAGGGGCAGGATAACGGACTGATAAAATATTGGAAATGTCTAAGTGGAATTTCAACCAGATAAAGAAGATGGAAGCAAGTAGTTGCTTAAAGACCGGCAAATATAATAAATTAATATATTTTATTTTAAAAGATTTTTGAATAATTATTTTTCATTTCATACTCTTATAGATTTTTTCGCATTTTAATGATAGTACGTATTAATTATTAATTTTAGAGTAGTACTTATTATAATACAAGTAAGATTCATTTACGCAGATGATATAAATTTATTTCTTGTTTAAATATAAATCAAAACAGTAAATCGTGGCAAAATACAAACTCAATTAAATTGAAAATTTCATGAAATTTAAGTAAGATAAAAATCCATTATGAATTATAAAACAGAATCATTTATTTTACTAAAAAATTAATTAACCCATGGAACAAAATTCATATTTAGGCACAAGCACCGAACCCATTATTGCACCTGCCAGCGATGAAAAAACAATGGCAATGCTTGCGCATGTACTTACAATAGTGGCGGGTTTCATCGCACCATTAATTATTTATCTTTTAAAAAAAGATGAGTCTGCATTTGTTACTTACCATGCAAAGGAATCACTGAATTTCCAGATAACTATTTTAATCATTGTAGTTATTCTTTTTATTACCATTATCGGAATTTTGTTAGTTTGGTTAGTTGGTATTGCTGCACTTGTTTTTGTTATTTTGGCCACAATAAAAACGAGTGAAGGCAAATTGTATAAGTATCCTTTTAGCCTTAGACTGATCAAATAAAAAATTCATAATTACATTCTTAATTGTAATGGTTTGCCTTTTCATTTTCTTTGATTTTCTAAATTCGAACACAAGAAATTGTTGATTTAAATTAAAAAAAAATTACACAGATTCTTATATATCGAAGACAAACTTTTATCTTGTAGCTGTTTATATTCGACTGCATGTGCAGTATCGGGTTTGGTACGAAAAGAGAATATTACCATCTTAATAAAGTTTAATAATGAACCTCATCGTATGTTGGCAATTGGGAGTACCTGGTCTGACTGCTTGTATTAATTGGAAAAAATTGACTCACACTGAGGTTCTGCTTTTGGAAACTTATTATTGCCTTCTCAGCACTTCATAAAGATTTTAAGAAATTTTTAAAATTGCAATTGGCTTCAATTTTTTTCTTAAGATACAAAGGCGTTTGTTTTATAGCCGGAATAACACTTATCAATAACCCCAGCCTTTCATTATCTTCAAATCCTGCGCTGCGCATTCAAGAGGAGTTTTACCCTGATATGATTCCTGTTCAATTATAAAATGCGCAGTACCTGATTTATGTGCAAAATCAATCACTTGCTTTACACCAATTACGCCCTTACCTAATATTGTACTTTCGTATTTAGTATCGCCTTGCGCATTAGCATTCTTTTTTATTTCATCCTTAACGTGCATTAATGTAAACCTGCCGGGATAACGTTTTAAATAATCCATAGCTCTGCCCCCGGTTTCATACATATTACCAATATCTATTTGCTGAGCTACTAAAGATTTATCGGTTAACTTAAGAAGAAGATCATAAATAACTGTGTTATCAAGCTTGTGATCAAACTCATAACTTTCATTGTGAAAAGCAAAAGTTATCCCTGCGTTTTTACACAACTTCCCGGTTTTATTAAACAAATCCATATACCATTTAAAATCATCAAAAGTTTTACAAAGGTCTTCATCAACACCGGGGCTTATTACATATTTCATCCCCACAGCCGCCGCATCTTCTACTGTATATTTCCATTCATCTGTAAAGTCATTTTTACTTTTATCCCATTGCTTTGCGCCGAGAGAACTATGGCCGCTCAACATTTTTAAGCCGTTATGATTTAGGAAACTTTTGAAGTCCTGCACTGAATGGTTATAGAATTTACGGTCTTTATAGCCCGCATGTTCCACATAAGTATAGCCCATTTTTTTCAGGCGTTTCAAAGTGCCTTCCGGATCTTTTTTCATGTCATCTCTTACAGTGTACAGTTGGATGCCAAGCATATTTTTATTATTTGCTGAAGGCAAAATAAAACGTGGAAGAATCGCGGTGCCTGCAAGAGTGATAGTGCTGTTTGTAATAAATTTTCTGCGGGATGTGTTCATTTCTTAAGTGTTAGATAAAACACTAAAATAAGTATTACTTGTAATTATATCCAAGTGTTTTACAAATTTACTTGTCACTTTTACCGGCCTTCATTTGTAATAATTACAAAGACAAGTTTGTATTTTGTGATCTATAATTAGTAAAAGTGTCTGCTGAAAAAATATCTAATCATGCAAAAATTCAAGAAA
>CAXSDW010000077.1:8340-16748 GCA_964236235.1 uncultured Chitinophagaceae bacterium | reverse complement strand
GTTTCTAAACCGTTATCTTTTCTTGATTGAATTATATCTTCAAGATAATAAAGAAAGTTGCTGCTGAGATTTTTCTCATCAAAGCATGTATCAACGCCAGTATGGCAAACCGGTCCCTCTGGCTTTGCTTTAATTAAAATTGTGTCAGCATCACAATCAGCTTTGATGTCAACAAGGTGCAAAAAATTATTGCTGGTTTCACCTTTTGTCCATAAGCGTTGTTTGGTTCTGCTAAAAAAAGTTACCAGTTTCGTATCTAATGTTTTTTGCAAAGCTTCTTTATTCATAAATCCAAGCATCAATACAACATTAGTATTTGCATCCTGAATAATTACCGGAACGAGGCCATCAGCATATTTTTCAAAATCAACTTTCATGTATATAATTTTTTAAAGGCTTAAAGATTATACTGTTTTAAAACTTGAAGGTTTTCAACTTTCAAGGTTTGTCTTTATCAATATATTTATAATCTTACCCGGATGTTTTCCTGCTGTAAATAGTCTTTCAATGCAGGTATTTGAATTTCGTTATAATGAAAGATACTTGCTGCCAAAGCCGCGTCAGCATTAGCTTTCTCAAATACTGCTTTAAAATGTTCCATGCTGCCTGCGCCGCCGGAAGCAATCACAGGAACTGAAAGCGAAGATGATAAAAGATAAGTAATATCAATTGCAAACCCATTTTTTGTTCCATCATTATTCATCGAAGTAAGCAGGATTTCACCGGCGCCAATATCAACAGCATGTTTAGCCCAATCAATTGTTTTTGTACCAGTCTTCGTTCTTCCTCCATTTAAATAAACATACCATTCGCCATCGTCTTCTTTTTTGGTGTCAATAGCAAGAACCACGCATTGGCTTCCAAATTCATCCGCAATTTTTTTAATCAATTCCGGATTTTTATAAGCTGCTGTGTTTACTGAAATTTTATCAGCGCCATGTTGCAAAAGTTCCGAAACATTTTCCACAGATGAAATTCCGCCGCCTACTGTGAAGGGAACGTTTATATTTGAAGCGAGTTTTTTTACGAGTTCAACAAGGGTTTTCCGTTTTTCAATTGTTGCAGTAATATCCAAAAAAACCAATTCATCTGCACCTTGTTCTGAATAAAATTTTGCAAGTTCAACAGGATCACCTGCATCACGTATATTTTCAAAATTGATGCCTTTTACAGTACGCCCATTTTTTATATCCAGGCAAGGTATAATTCGTTTACAAAGCCCGGTAAATTCAACCAAAGCGGAACTTTGTAACTCATTGTTTTTAAAATTGTACATATTTTATGATGGTTTTATTCTAAACCAATTGTGATTCTGCCAATTTTTGCAAGTCTATTTTGCCTTCATAAATTGCTTTGCCAATAATGACGCCTCTGCAACCGGTTTCTTTAAGTGTAACAACGTCTTCAATAGCACTGACACCGCCACTTGCAATCAAATTAATTGACGGAAATGCCTGAATAACTTTTTTATAAAGATCAATGGCGGGCCCATGCATCATTCCATCTTTTGAAATATCTGTACAAAAAATATTTTGAACACCAATAGCAATCATCTTCCCAATAAACTCAAAAATATCTGTACCTCCATCTTCAAGCCATCCGCTTATTTTTATTTTTTCGTTTAACACATCAGCACCGATTAATATTTTTTGACTGCCAAATTCTATCAGCCATTCTTCTACAATTTCAGGATGCTTTACTGCAATACTGCTTAGGGTAACAAGAGAAGCTCCAGCATTAAAAACGGTGCATACATCATTAATATTTTTAATTCCTCCGCTAAAATCAATGTCAAGTTTTGTGCCTGAAGAAATTGTTTTAAGCACTTTTAAATTGTGAATACTTCCGGCTTTTGCTCCATCAAGATCAACCATATGCAATCGCTTAAAACCAGCGTCCTCAAAGGATTTGGCCGCATTTAAAGGATCATCATGATAAACTATCTTTTTTGAAAAATCTCCTTTAGAAAGACGTACACACTTACCGTTAATAATATCTATTGCAGGAATTACCTGAAAGTCTTTCGCTCCTAAATGGGAATCTGAAAAACCATTTAAATTAATGAGTTTATTTACTTCCTCTTTGTCGTTCATTGTAATTTTTTTATTTCATTCAGTGTTCTGTGGCATTCTTAAAAAGTTCAGTAATATTTTCTCGCCAACTTCAGCAGATTTTTCTGCATGGAACTGAACTCCGAAAAAATTATTTTTTTGTATCACAGCACTGTAACGATTAATATGATTAGTTATGGCAATTGTTTCGTTTCCTAACTCGGTATAATAACTATGCACATAATAAACGAAAGAATTTTCTTTCACACCATAAAATAGCGGAGACTTTAAATCATAAATTGTATTCCAGCCCATCTGCGGAATCTTAAGTTCACTCTTTTCTGATGAAAATTTTTTTACATTAAGCTCAACAATGCCTAAGCAAATTGTATCACTTTCTTCTGAATGACTGCATAACAATTGCATACCGACACAAATGCCTAAAACCGGCTGTGTAAGTCGCTTTATCACTTCATCAAGATTCTTTTCTTTTAAACTTTTCATTGCAGAATTAGCATTTCCAACTCCCGGAAAAATTACCTTATCTGCGTTTGTAATTTCATCGTGATTGTCAGTTACAATGGCATTCACACCGAGTCTTTGCAAAGCATATTGAACACTTTGAACGTTACCTGCGTTATATTTTATGATCGCAATATTCATTAAAGAATCCCTTTTGTTGAAGGCAGTGAATTATTATTGATATCTCTTTTAACAGCCATCTTAATTGATTTTGCAAATGCTTTAAAAATTGATTCGATCTTATGATGCTCATTAGTTCCTTCCGCTTTAATATTCAAATTACATTTAGCTGCATCACTAAATGATTTAAAGAAATGGTAAAACATTTCTGTTGGCATCTCTCCTATTTTTTCTCTTTTAAATTCAGCGTTCCAAACAAGCCAGCTTCTGCCACCAAAATCTATGGCAACCTCCGCAAGACAATCATCCATTGGAAGCAAAAAACCATAGCGCTCAATTCCTCGCTTATTTCCCAAAGCCTTTACCGTGGCTTCACCCAGTGCAATTCCTGTATCTTCAATAGAATGATGTTCATCAATATGAAGATCACCTTTGCATTGAATGTTGAGATCAATATTTCCATGCTTTGCTATTTGCTCAAGCATATGATCAAAAAAAGAAAGCCCGGTTTTTATATCAGCATTTCCGGTTCCGTCTAAATTTATTTCGATAGAAATTAATGTTTCATTAGTCTTTCTTTCATGAAAAATTCTCCTGGCAGGAAGCTTTAAAAACTCATAAATCTTTTTCCATTGCGTAGTTTCAAGAGCAATAGTTGAAGACAGTGCATCAATTGATTCTTTTACTTCCCCGGCACCGAGGTTATCACGATTGTTGAGCCACAAGGCTTTGCAGCCAAGGTTTTTTGCAAGCATTACATCAGTAATTCTGTCACCAATTACAAAAGAACTTTCTATATCATACATTGGATTATTAAGATATTCCGTAAGCATTGCGGTTCCGGGCTTTCGCGTTAGTGCATGCTCTAAAGGAAAGGTGCGATCAATAAAAACTTTGGAGAAAAAAATATTTTCATTTCTCAAACTCTTCATTATGAAGTTTTGTATCGGCCAAAAAGTTTCCTCTGGAAAAGAAGCACTACCAAGCCCATCCTGGTTTGTAACCATCACCAATTCGTAATCGAGTTCTGTCGCAATCTTTGTCATATACTCAAAAACATGCTCATAAAATTCCAATTTAGAAAATGAATCAAGCTGGTAAGTTGGAGGCGCTTCTTTTATTAATGTCCCATCTCTGTCAATAAATAGAATTTTAGTCGCATGCTCTATAAAAGTGGATTTCGCATTTGTGCTTTGCACACTTTCTTCCTTACTGTTCATATTGCTCTAATATTTTTATTAATGTATAATTTTCACCGGGTGTACCTATTGTTATCCGCAGACAATTATCACACTTTACTTCATGGCTTCTGTTACGAACTACAATTTTGTTATCCAGTAAATATTTATAGACTTTATCAGCATTATCAACTTTCACCAATAAAAAGTTTGCATCACTCTCATAAACTTTTTGAACAAAAGATAAATTCAATAAATTTTCTGAAAGAATCTTCCTTTGCATAACGGTTTCTTTTATCCAGTCATTTACTTGTTGTGTATTTTGTAAGGCCTCTAAAGCCAGTTCCTGCGAAGCTTTATTAATATTGTATGGCGGCTTTACTTTATTAAATAAATCAATTATATCTAATGACGCAAAAGCCAGTCCCAGCCTGAGTGACGCAAGTCCCCATGCTTTTGATAGTGTTTGCATAACGATTAGATTTGGATACTCAGTAAGTTCCTGAATGAAGGTTTTTTGTCTTGAAAAGTTAATGTAGGCTTCATCAATAATAATTATCCCGGGAAAATTGTTTAGCAATAATTCTATGTCAGTTCTATTCATATTGTTACCAGTTGGATTATTAGGAGAACAGATAAAAATGAGCCTGGAATATTGGTCAGTAACATTCAAAATCGCATCGGCATCGAGTTGAAAATTGTCAGCCAGATTTACTTTTTTTATTTTGACATCATTAATATTTGCACTCACTTCATACATGCCATAAGTGGGCGGACAAATGATAACATTGTGTTTACCGGGCTCGCAAAATATTCTATATGCAAGATCAATAACTTCATCGCTTCCATTTCCGATAAATATATTTTCTACAGGCACACCTTTTATTTTTGCAAGAGCAAACTTTAATTGCCATTGCAAAGGATCCGGATACCGGTTAAACCTCATCCCAGCCTCTTCTCCAGGAGGAGAAGGAAGAAGAAATGGCGAACCGAAGCTGTTTTCATTTGCATCCAAAAACACAGACGCATCACCTTTAAATTCATGTCGTGCAGATGAATAAGGCTTTAAAGATTTTATATTGTTCCTTATAATATTTTCGAGTTTAAACTCCATCTATAAATCTTTTAAACGAATTGATATTGCATTTTTATGAGCATCGAAGCCTTCTGCTTCAGCCATTAATTCCACTGCTTTGCCAAGATTTTTTAAACCTTTTTTGCTCAAGCTCTGAAAGGTAATTTTCTTTAGAAAACTATCTAAAGAAACACCTGAATAAGCCTTTGCATAGCCATTTGTTGGAAGCGTATGATTTGTGCCGGATGCATAATCACCCACGCTTTCAGGAGAATAATGGCCAAGAAAAACACTTCCTGCATTAATCACTTTTTGTGACAACAAATCAGCATTTTCAGAAGCAATTATTAAATGCTCAGTTGCGTATTCATTTAGTAATTCAAATGAATCATCTATGTTTTTCATCACCAGAAAACGGCTATTATGTAAAGCTTTTTCTGCAATCTTTTTTCTTGCCAAAACTTTAATTTGAGAATCAATTTCATTTTGAACTTTTGTAACTATTATCCCGGAAGTTGCAACAAGCAAAACCTGGCTATCAACTCCATGCTCCGCCTGGCTTAATAAATCTGCAGCCACATAGGAAGGATTACAACTTTCATCTGCATACACAGCAACTTCACTTGGCCCTGCAGGCATATCAATGGCAACGCCTTCCATATTCACCATTTGTTTTGCGCAGGTTACATACTGGTTGCCTGGTCCAAATATTTTATACACTTTACTGATACTTTCACTGCCGTAAGCCATAGCGCCAATTGCCTGAACGCCTCCAACTTTGTAAATATTTTTAAGTCCTAATAATTGGGCAACATATAAAATTACAGGGTTTACTTTTCCATCAGCACCAGGTGGAGTGCAAACTATGATTTCTTTACAACCAGCCAGCACAGCGGGTATACCAAGCATAAGCAATGTAGAAAATAACGGCGCTGTTCCGCCAGGGATATATAAACCAACCCTTTCAACAGCCACGGATTTTCGCCAACACAAAACCCCTTTGTAAGTTTCAATTTTCTTTATTTCTTCTCTCTGTGACAGATGAAACTTTTCAATATTTGCTTTTGCAAGTTGTATGGCATTCTTCAAACCTTCATCAATAAATGACACAGCTTCACTGATTTCATTTTCAGTAATTTTTAAGTCCTGCAATGCTACATTGTCAAATTGAAGACAATACTTTTTTATTGCTGCATCGCCGTTGTTTTTTACATCAGTTAAAATATCACCTACAATGCGTTTTAACTCCACATCGTTTATTTGCGGCCGCTGAATTATTTCCGGCCACTCTTCTTTTGAAGGATTTATAAAGATTTTCATGATGTAAATCAGTGAGGACTAAAAATTAACTTCTTATATTATCATCTTCTCAATTGGTACAACCAAAATACCTTCAGCACCTAAGGCCTTTAATTTTTCTATTACTTCCCAAAAAATATTTTCATTAACAACGCTTTGTACGCTGCTCCAGCCGTCTTCTGCCAAAGGCACAACTGTAGGACTCTTCATACCAGGTAAAATTGCTGCAATGTTTTTTAATTGTTCATTAGGGGCATTTAATAAAATGTACTTATTATTTTTAGCGGTTTTAACAGCATTTATTCTTAGCAATAATTTTTCAAGAATATGTTTATTTTCTCCTGATAAGTTTTTGTTTGAACATAATATTGCTTCTGAACTTAACACCACTTCCACCTCTTTTAAACCGTTAGTAAAAAGTGTACTTCCGCTGCTTACAAGATCGCATATTGCATCAGCCAAACCAATGCCTGGCGCTATTTCTACCGATCCGCTTATTTCATGAATCTCTGCGTTTACTTGTTTTTCATTTAAAAATTTCTGGAGAAGAAAAGAGTATGTAGTGGCAATTTTTAATCCTTCAAGGTCTCTCACAGAGTTGTACTGCAAACCTTTTGGAACTGCAACACTTAACCTGCATTTTCCAAAACCAAGCCGGTAAATTAACTCAATATCTTTCGTTTTTTCAAGCAATACATTTTCCCCAACAATTCCTACATCAGCCACGCCATCATATACATATTGCGGAATATCATCATCTCTTAAGAAATAAACTTCAACCGGAAAATTATAAGCTACCGACTTCAATTGTTTGTTGCCATTGTTCAATTCAATACCGCATTCTTTTAAAAGCTTTATTGAGTCTTCATACAATCTCCCTGATTTTTGAACCGCAATTTTTAGCATACAAAACCTCATCCTTAAGCCCTGTCCACAAGTGTAAAGGGAAGCCGGAGGATGTAACCGGTTTTATTAAAATAAAAAGGGCTTACTATTTAGTAAGCCCTTTTTTGAAATTATGTTTATCACATACAAATCAACCCTGCTTACCGTGCGGTAATAAATGGTGATGATGTATGTGAGGGAATTGTTTCATTATTGATGCAAAGTAAATGATGAATGTTTATTTATACAAATATTTTTTTTAGAGCAAAAAATCAGGCTTTAAATTATGATCAAAAAGAATTGAAAAGAGTGATTCCTAAACCGGGTTCATTACTACAGGATACTTTACCATATTCGTAATCCAGTCCTGTGGCCAAATCTTCAGCGAGCAACAGCGGCCCATCCATATCCACATAATCAACCAGGGGCGACAAATGCGCAATGGCCGCTGATCCAATTGTGCTCTCGTTCATGCTGCCTAACATAATCTTTAAGCCAAGTTCTCGGGCTTTAGTGATCATTCTTCTGGCAGGCGTGATACCACTACATTTCGTGAATTTTATATTTATACCATGAAAATGACTGAGGCATTTTTCCACGTCTTTTTCTGACACACAACTTTCATCAGCAAATAAAGGAAGCGCAGAATTTTTAAATAAAAATTTCATTCCTTCCCAATCATCTTTTGCTAATGGCTGCTCAATTAATTCAACGCCGAGATCTTTAAATGCATTTATTTTTATCAATGCTTCTTGTGCATTCCAGGAAGCATTTGCATCAATTCTAAATACTGATGATGTATGCTTTCTTAATTCAGCAATAATGGCTACATCATTTTCAGTACCTAACTTTATTTTATAAACAGGCCAGGGATTCTCATTCATTTTTGAAACCATTACGTCAATCGTATCAATACCAATTGTAAAATCAGTTAAAGGTTTTTTAGCGATATCAAGTCCCCATAATTTAAATAATGGTTTCCTTTTCATCTTGCCAAATATATCCCACCCGGCAATATCCAAAGCACACACTAAAAATGGGTTATTTGGAAAGAGGTGATGCAGATAATGCCAATATCTTTCAGGATCATTAAACGCAAATTTTTCAATAAAGGCTCTTTTTGCTTCAAGGTCTACTATCATTTTTTCAACCGTAATATTATAATAACTTATTGCAGGAGCTTCGCCGAAGCCCTTTATGCTAAAGTGTTCCAGCTCAATAATAAAAGTTGGCTGGTGAGTTTTAGTGCCACGGGAGATTGTGAAAGGATGTTTAAAC
>CAXSDW010000077.1:0-8240 GCA_964236235.1 uncultured Chitinophagaceae bacterium | reverse complement strand
TTTTACCTGCCGCTTTCTTTCACCATCGTTCTCAATTCCTCATTAAATTCTTCCTCTTTAATTAAGTCTTCAAGGTTTATGTGCATTCTATATCTCCAATAATGCTTTGGTTCAGCAGGAATATTGATCCTTTCTTCCTGTGGCATATCTCTTCTTAATTTACTGCTCATGCCAAGTAAATCCTGCAATTGAAAAATACTCCACATGGCTGGTGAATATAAGTGTTGCAAAATAATTTCTTTGTTTATCCAGGGTTCGCAAAAATATGGCGCTTCACCATAGCGACCGAGAATGTAATTATAAAAGTGCTGCGTTTTATTCCGGTCTTCTTCCCACCAGCCGCGGATTGTACTCATGTCGTGCGTTGAAGGTGTTACTACTGACAGATAAGGCGCATTTCTTGGATGAAAAAATTCTGACTGCGGGTCTTTAGGCATGCGCTGAATTTCAAGGCTGAGAATACCAAGCTGGTTCATTACATCAGGCACACAACCGGGAACCATTCCAAGATCTTCTCCGCAAATAAGCATGTTAGTGCTGCGCTTTAATTCCGGCAGTTTTGCCATGGCTTCTTTTTTCCAAAATTCGTCCTGGCGCCTGAAAAAATAATTTATATATAACTCTCGTAACTGGTACTGCGTATGCGTTTCAAGGCTTTGGTATGATATAGTCTGATCAATTGAAATGCGAAAATGAAAGCGTTGTTTATCTGAGCCTTCTTCTTCAATTAAAATAACATTGCTGATCAAATTGAATAATCCTTCTTTTATCGGTTGATCGTTGGTCGTTGGCCATTGGTCGTTGGAGTTATTATGTTGTTGCGTAAAGTAATCATCAACTTTTCGTTGTGTACTATATTCTTCTTTTAATTCATAAAAATCATTTTTAGTTTCCTTTAAAAATGTATCTTTTACATACTGCGATTGTTCGCCAAAAAATTCTTTTACTATCGCTTCAGTTATAAATGGTGTGCAATAACGATTGTAATCAAACCATATACCGTTCTGCGAAAACTCTTCAATATATACAGGAACGGCCGGAACAAATCTTCCGAGGATACCTTCAACGGCCTGCAACGGGATGCTCCATATTCTAAAAAAACCAAGAATATGATCAATGCGAAATGCATCAAAATATACACTCATCTGGTCAAAGCGCTGCCGCCACCATGCAAAGTCATCCTGCTTCATTTTTTGCCAGTTATATGTTGGAAAGCCCCAGTTTTGGCCTTTCACAGCAAAGTCATCCGGTGGCGCACCGGCCTGCTCATTCATATTAAACAACTCAGGATTTACCCACGTATCAGCGCCATAGCGATATACGCCAATTGGGATATCACCTTTTAAAACTATCGCCTGTTCATGTGCATAGTCCACCGCATCTTTTAACTGCAGATGCAAATGATATTGAATAAAATAATAAAAACATATTTCATCATAAAGCTCATTGCCGGGGGAAGCCAATTGTTGAATGGCTTCTTCATTAAAAATTTTATTCGCTTTCCATTTTGTAAAATCAGCGGTTTTATTTTTCTCTTTTAAAAAACTAAATACGGCATAAGGCATCAGCCAATGACGATTGATTTCAAAAAACTCAAAATAATCCGTGTTGTTTTTAAAAGCTTTTTTTTGTGCTGAAAAAAGCTCTTTAAGAACTGACATTTTCGATGTCATCACTTCTTCATAATCAATTTCCTTAAGTTCATTAAGCTGATTTTGCTTTTTATTTAATGACTTGATTATTGACATGTGCTTAGCGCCCGCCACCTTAGAAAGATTGATATAAAGCGGATGAAGCGCAAATGCGGAAATAGCGGCATATGGATAAGAATCAAGCCAGGTGCCTGTTGCAGAGGTATCATTGATGGGAAGAATTTGAATAAGCTTTAAGCCCGTTAGCTTAGCCCAGTCAACTAATAATTTAATATCAGTAAATTCCCCGACACCAAAACTATTTTTTGACCTTAAGCTAAACACAGGAATCGAAACGCCGGCGCCCTTCCAGGTGCGCCGGATATTTATGAAACCATCGTGAATAATACTTAATGTTTTTTTTGGTTCATCGCCATATAAAATTCTGTTTTTGCCGGTTTCAAAAGTTTGAATTGTTTTTTCTTTTGTATCATAAATTCCATATTTATAAGTGATAGGGAATTTTTCTTTTTTCATATTCAATTCTATGTAAAACCAATTTCCTTCCTGCGAAAGCAACAACGGCTTTTTAAGATTCCATTCCTGCAAAGTGTTGCCGGAGCCCGCAATACACAGCGTTTCATTTTTTTGCAGCAACGGAGCCTTCACCTTAAACACATGCGTTACATGTTTTGCAGGTTTCGCTTCTTTATTATTTACTAACGGCGCTAAAAGTATTTCTTTAAAGGGCTGTGTATAAAAAACATTTTCAATTAAGCCGGCATGGTTCCACGTATCAATTAATACAAGTGATTTATAAGAATAATCTATAGTAATAAGGCGGTCATTTTCACCATCAATAATCATTGTACCATCTGCATAAAGCAATACATATTTATAAGAAACACTTTCGGTTTCATGGTTATCAGGCAATTCAATTGTACCACGCCAGAATTCATTATTAAAATAAGTTAAAGAAAAAGCGTCTTCAAATTTATCATTGCCAAGAGCCTCAATATCTCCGGACACTAAAAGTGTTTCGCCAATTTTAGTATGAAAACGCAGGTAGAAAGTTATCGTCATCAGGCTCAGGTTTTTGATCAGTCGCAATTTAACGGTTTAATTAATAATGTAGAATTTACACAATTAAATATTTAAATTAAAGACATAAAAAAACTCACATTAAGTGAGTTTAAATAATTTCTACTACATTGATGTTATTAACCAAACGGCTTATAACAATAAAATTAATAACAGTACGATTATTATAATTGCGCCTACAGAAAGATATATCCCTTTGCTTGAAGCTTTCATTTGCTTTCTTATTTCTTTCACTTCTTTTCTTAAATCTTTCTTTTCTGCCCTGGAAAGACTTTTCATATCCATTGCCTTTATTTCCTTTAATCGTAATAAAAGATTATCTGCTTTTGGATCCTTATCTGCCGGATTAGAAGCAGCTTCGATTTTAGGAGTGATTGACTCTGAAAAAGCAGGCATTGATAAACTGATACAAAGCAATATCAGTAAGGATGTGGCAAGTTTTTTAATGTTCATGTGATTTGATTTTTAAAATTGAATAATAGATTAAGTATGATGTAAATTTAAGTGCAAAATTTTTGTTCCACACTAATTATTTATTACCTTTTTCAATCTCCTGCAATAAAAAAGGCTATCCATAGTAGATAGCCTTCAATATATTTAAGTGCCTGGGAATTACTTCACTTCTTCAAACTCAGCATCAGTAACATTCTCATTGCTTTGTTCCTGCGCTCCCTGTGGCTCACCATCAGCATGTGGTTGTCCGCCGCCATTTGCATTGCCGCCTTCCTGTTGAGTAGCCTTGTACATCTCTTCACTTGCTGCAGTCCATGCGGTATTCATTTCTGCAACTGCTGTATCTATTGCTGAAACATCCTGCATTTTATGCGCCTCTTTAAGTTTCGTAAGAGCGGCTTCTATAGGTTGTTTTTTATCTGCGCCGATCTTATCTCCATATTCTTTTAATTGTTTTTCAGTCTGGAAAATAAGACTATCGGCCTGATTAACTTTTTCTATTTTTTCTTTGGCTTGTTTATCAGTTGCTTCGTTTGCTTTCGCTTCGTTCTTCATCTTTTCAATCTCATCTTTACTTAGGCCACTGCCGGCTTCTATACGAATGTTGTGAGACTTTCCTGTTCCTTTATCTTTTGCAGTTACGTGCAAAATACCGTTAGCATCTATATCAAAAGTTACTTCTACCTGCGGAACTCCTCTTGGCGCCGGTGGTATTCCATCTAAATTAAATGTACCAAGGCTTTTATTTTGTGAAGCCAGTGGTCTTTCACCCTGTAACACGTGTATCTGCACACCAGGCTGGTTATCACTTGCGGTTGAAAATACTTCAGCTTTTTTTGTAGGTATTGTGGTATTGCTTTCAATCAATCTTGTCATTACACCACCCATTGTTTCTATACCAAGAGAAAGCGGCGTAACATCAAGCAATAAAACATCTTTAACCTCACCTGTTAATACACCGCCCTGTATAGCTGCACCAATTGCAACTACTTCATCTGGGTTAACGCCTTTATGTGGCTTCTTTCCAAAGAAATTTTCTACAATTTCCTGAACTTTCGGGATACGTGTACTTCCACCAACCAAGATAACTTCATTGATTGCTGATTTCTCAATGCCTGCATCTTTAATCGCTAACTCGCAAGGCTTTAAACATCTTGCAAATAATTGATCTGAAAGCTGTTCAAACTTTGCACGGGTTAATTTTTTTACCAGGTGCTTTGGCACACCATCAACTGCGGTTACATAAGGTAAATTTATTTCAGTTTCGCTGGAAGATGATAATTCAACTTTGGCTTTTTCTGCTGCTTCCTTTAAACGCTGCCAGCTCATCGGATCTTTGCGGAGATCAATTGCTTCATCTTTTTTAAATTCATCTGCAAGCCAATCCATTATCACTTTATCAAAATCATCACCACCCAAATGTGTATCACCATTGGTTGATTTTACTTCAAATACACCTTCACCTAATTCAAGAATTGAAATATCAAATGTACCACCGCCAAGATCGAACACTGCAATTTTTTGATCTGTATGTTTTTTATCCAAACCATATGCAAGTGCTGCGGCTGTTGGTTCATTAATTATACGACGAACAGTTAAACCGGCAATTTCTCCGGCTTCTTTGGTCGCTTGTCTTTGCGCATCATTAAAATAAGCAGGCACGGTAATTACTGCTTCTGTAACTTCCTGACCTAAATAATCTTCGGCAGTTTTTTTCATTTTTTGCAGAATCATCGCAGATATTTCCTGCGGCGTATACTGCCTGCCATCTATATCAATACGAACAGTATTATTGTCACCTTTTACTACTTTATAACTCCAATGCCCGGCTTCAGAAGTAACTTCATCCCACTTATGACCCATAAAACGCTTAACACTCATAATAGTGTTTTGAGCATTAGTTATTGCCTGGCGTTTTGCAGGATCACCCACTTTACGTTCACCATTTTTTAAAAAAGCAACTACCGAAGGCGTGGTACGGCGTCCTTCATCGTTGGCTATAACAACGGGTTCATTACCTTCCATTACAGCAACGCAACTGTTGGTTGTTCCGAGATCTATACCTATGATTTTTCCCATTTTTTATTGTTTTTGTTCGTTAATTCTTGTCAAGGTTTATGCCAAGGCGCACAATGTGCAAATATGGCAGAAAATTTAAAAAAACTGATTTGTTTACAGAATAAGAATCGTTTAAAATGACCTGTATTTATTTTATTTAGGCGCCTTAAAAGTGAAATGCTTTTGAGATACATAACTAAAAGTAACTATTAAACAGGTGGCAAATATTCTTGCAATAGTTGGATAGAAATCCATGTATTCTACCATTACTTTTATGAAAGAATAATTAAGCAAAAGATTTACAGCAACGATTAACATGTACCTGAACAATTGCACTCTTCCTCTTACTAATGAGGAATTAAAAACAATGTATTTTGATAATAAAAACCCGATAGGAAATGTAAACATGAAAGCTATACCCAGTGCGGCGGTATAAGGCTCTAATGCTATAAATCCAATGTGAAGAATTTGTTTACGAAGGATAAAATTATAGCTTATATAAAAAATAAAAATATCCAGGATCATATTGCTTCCGCCACATACTGCATACCTGAATGTTTGCAGCGGCATAAACCTTTTAAACGGAGGATAAAAAAAGTCTATAAAATTGATGATATTTTTTCTCAGAGGAGTTGCTTAGAGGTTAAATAAAAATTATGATTACAAGAACTTTTTTTAGAAAGTATATCGTACAGCAAATCCAATCCAATCTCCGGTAAAACCACTATTATAATTATTACCCAAATCATACGATGGTTGCCAGTCTAACGACAAATTAATTGGTGCCTGGTTTATTTTATAGTCAAGACCTAACACACCATCAATTCCAATGTTGCCGCCCTTCTGGCTTGTATAGAAAGCTAAGTGAGCGCCTGGTCCAATGTACCATTTTAACCCTGCAACATTGGTTATATCTTTATAAATTTCATACAAGCCGGTAATTCTTGAACCTTCTTTATAATGGTATGCAATGAATTCTACCGCCCTTTTATCAATAGAAACAAAATGTTTAAATGTTATTCCGGTTGGATAAAATTTAAGCCCAACGGCTGTTGTATAAGAGCTGGAATTGAAGGTAGAATTTTGTTGCGCAAATATTGATGAGGTTGTTATAACTAAAATAACAAACAAGAGAAGAACTACTTTATTCATTGGCCAGTAAATTTTAAGATTCATTGGCGAAAATATGCCATCAGTTTACAACGTTTTCATAAATAATTAATTATACATCTTCTCGTGCAAGTCTTTTATTCTTGCATCTGCAAGATATTCATCATAGGTACAAAGCCTGTCTATCATGCCTTTTGGCGTTATTTCGATAATACGGTTAGCAACAGTTTGTGTAAACTGGTGATCGTGCGTTGTAAATAAAACAATGCCCGGAAAATTTATCATGCCATCATTGAATGCAGTAATACTTTCAAGATCAAGATGATTTGTCGGCTCATCAAGAATAACAACATTAGGGTTTTGCAGCATCATCTTACTTACCATGCAACGTACTTTTTCACCACCACTTAATACCGTTGTCTTCTTCATAATTTCATCGCCGCTAAATAACATTCTTCCTAAAAAACCTCTTAAAAAATCTTCATCCACATCAGTCAAATTTGGCGGAACATATTGCCTCAGCCAATCCATTAAAGTAAGATTGCCGGTAAAAAATTCTGTATTATCATTAGGAAGATAAGCAGTTGTAATTGTAGTTCCCCATTCATATTTGCCGCTATCAGCAGGCATCTTGTTATTTATGATCTCAAAAAAAGTGGTTAACGCAACCGGATCTTTACTTACAAATGCAATCTTCTGCCCTTTCACTACATCAAAAGAAATGTCAGAAAACAATGTTTTGCCATTTACTTTTTTTGATAATTTCTGAACGTTTAAAACCTGGTTGCCTGCATCTCTTTCCGGCTTAAATATTATGCCCGGATACTTTCTATTGCTTGGCGTAATATCTTCAAAAACCAATTTATCCAAAGCCTTTTTACGTGATGTTGCCTGTTTAGATTTAGATGCGTTGGCACTGAAACGAGCGATAAATTCCAGGAGATCTTTCTTCTTTTCTTCCTGCTTTTTATTTTTATCAGTTGCCTGCCTTGCCGCAAGCTGGCTGCTTTCATACCAAAAAGTATAGTTGCCTGTATAGATCTTGATTTTCTTTTTATCTACGTCGGCAACATGTGTGCACACAGCATCTAAAAAGTGCCTGTCGTGACTTACTACCAATACAATATTTTGATAATCTGCGAGAAAATTTTCCAGCCATAAAATGGTTTCAACATCAAGATTATTGGTAGGCTCATCTAATAATAAAATATCCGGAGTGCCAAATAAAGCCTGTGCCAGCAACACTCTTACTTTAATATTACCGCCAATATCTTTCATCAGTTTTTGGTGCAGATCATCTTTTACACCAAGCTCATTTAACAAAGTTGCCGCATCACTTTCAGCTGTGTAGCCGCCCATTTCTCCAAATTCCGCTTCCAGTTCGCCGGCCTTTATTCCGTCAGCTTCGTTAAAATCTTCTTTCATATAAATGGCATCTTTTTCCTTCATCACGCTCCACATTCTTTTATGCCCCATTAACACAGTATCTAAAATGGAAACCTCATCAAACTCAAACTGGTTTTGATTTAGCACCGCCATACGCTCACCCGGCGAAATGCTTACTGTGCCTTTGTTTGGCTCAATATCTCCACTGATAATTTTTAAGAAAGTAGACTTACCTGCACCGTTAGCGCCGATAACACCATAACAATTTCCTTTGGTAAAACTGAGATTTACTTCATCAAACAAAACCCTTTTACCGTACGCAAGGGTTACGTTATTTACACTGATCATCTGCTGCTTTTTTTAGAGGCGCAAAGGTAAGGCATAAAATAATTGAGAATTTACAATTGAGAATTGGAAATTGAATTAGAAGTATTTTGCAGGTTATAAATTAATTATGACGTTATTAGAAATTTTAAAAAACGCTGTTGTTGAAAGCCTTTC
>CAXSDW010000076.1:0-17210 GCA_964236235.1 uncultured Chitinophagaceae bacterium | reverse complement strand
ACCCGTACGACGATTTAGCAAACCGTTCCTTTCGGCCTCTCAGGCACCTCTCCAAAAAAGTTATTTATATAATTAAAGGGAAACAAAAGTAAGATTAAACAGATTAATCCCAAAACAATAATTCTGTTTTTTAAAGTAAAAAAAACCTAAATGGAATATAATTACATAGCAGCTAATTGCACTTTCTGTTGCAGTTCGATAACACTTTCTTTAAATAATGTATCAGTATCCATAAGGTCTTTTACAGTTTGGCAACTGTGTATTACAGTAGTATGATCTCTGCCACCGAAATGCTCGCCTATAGTTTTTAAAGAATTTTTTGTGAACGATTTTGCAAGGAACATTGAGATCTGCCGGGCTTGTACTATTTCACGCTTGCGGGTTTTTTGTAATAGCTTGTCATAAGGTACATCAAAGTAATCACATACCATTTTTTGAATGGTATCAATTGTAATTTCTTTAGATGATGATTTTACAAAATTACGTAACACTTTTTTGGCTAATTCAAGGTCAATTTCTCTCTTATTGAGCGAAGATTGTGCCAATAGTGAAATTAAAGCCCCTTCTAATTCCCGGATGTTATTTTGAATATTATAAGCAATATACTTTACTACTTCCTTAGGCATTTCCAGCCCGTCATTCTTCATTTTATTTTCTAAAATTTCTATCTTGGTATCGTAATCAGGAATTTGTAAATCAGCGCTTAAGCCCCATCTGAAACGGCTTAACAATCTTTCCTGCACACCTTCAAGATCCTTTGGCGGCTTATCAGAAGTTAGAATTAATTGTTTACCGCTTTGATGCAGGTGATTGAATATTGCAAAAAATGCATCCTGCGATTTCTCTGCACGATTAAAAAATTGAACATCATCAATTATAAGTACATCAATTAACTGGTAAAAATGTATAAAATCATTTATAGCATTATTACGGCTATGATCTACAAACTGGTTAATAAATTTTTCTGAGCTTACATATAATACTACTTTATTATTATGCAATCTCTTCACCTCATTTCCAATCGCCTGTGCAAGATGCGTTTTGCCTAAGCCCACACCACCATAAATAACCAATGGATTAAATGAAGTAGAACCGGGTTTTTCAGCAACTGTTCTACCGGCACGTCGTGCAACGCGATTGCAATCTCCTTCTACAAAAACATCAAATACATACACAGGATTTAACTGTGCATCAATCTGCATTTTTCTAAGGCCAGGTATTACAAACGGGTTCTTAACAGGATTATTTATTACTAATGGAAAATCCATTTCGTTGTTTGAATAAGTTTTATAAACATTGCCCGGTATGTCTGTCATCAATGGCTTGTTATTACTATTGCCACTATCCACCATTATCCTGTATTCAAGTCTTGCTTCTTTACCTAATTCTCTTTTTAATGTTTTAGCTAACAGGTTTACATAATGCTCTTCAATGTATTCATAAAAAAACTGGCTGGGCACTTGTATGGTTAATATTTTCTCATTTAATTCCACCGGCTTTATTGGCTCGAACCATGTTTTATAATGTTGCCACTCTACGATATCTTTAATTATAGCAAGACAATTATACCAAACTTTTTCGCATGTCTTCTCCATTATACCGTAAACTGTTTTATAATGATTCAAAAATGTTTTCCGGGATTTAACTCTTCAGACAAAAATATTTTTCGAGAAAATTATTTCAGCAAGACAGCGAATATCAAAATAATTTATTGAAAAAAAAATTTTTATTCCCTTGTTTTTTTGCTTACAGCTACAGCACATATTTAAAATAAATTTTTATTTTTTTATCTGCATTTTTTTAAAAATTATTTACCCACATTATCCAATTAATAAGCATAACATCATATGTTATTTCAATTACCTTTATTACTAAAATACTTTTACAATGAGTTATGAGTTAACAGGCAAATTAATTGCCAAATACGATGTAATACAACGTTCAGAAACATTTAAGACAAGAGAATTTGTTGTGGAAAAATCTGAGGATATTGGCGGACGCACTATTACTAATTTTATTAAATTTCAATGTGTGCAGGAAAAGACAAATATTGTTGATCGAATAAATGTTGGCGACGAGGTTAAAATTTATTTCAACATAAAAGGAAGTAAATGGGAGAAGGATGGACGCACCAACTACATCACAAACCTAGATGCATGGCGGATTGAGCAGCTTTTACAAGCTAATAAAAATACGGCTGCTGAAGATGGTCATTTAGAACCTTTGGATACATTTACATCTTCTGATGCTGCAGATGATCTTCCATTTTAAAGAAGCACATAAATATTTGATTGAATAATTTTTTATAAAGATCACAATAAAAAGTTCCGGGATAAAAACCCGGCCTTGGGTATGCAAAAGAATATTTCTTTAAAACTTCTTCCTTCAGAAGCTGCTGATGATTCTATCATAAAAAAAATAATTTCACAATCCTGCGAAAAAAAAATTACTGAAATCAGCGGCTATCATATTCTTAAAAAATCTATTGATGCAAGGGCTAAAACAATTTGGATAAATCTTACCGTAAATGCTTATATTAATGAGCCATTTAAACAAAGACAACTAAGGCATTTTAGTTTTAAAGATGTTACAAATGCTAAAAGAAAAATAGTAATAATTGGTGGTGGCCCTGCAGGATTATTTGCTGCATTATCGTTGCTTGAAAAAGGCATACAACCCATAATTTTAGAAAGAGGAAAGGAAGTAAGGGCAAGAAGAAGAGACCTTGCTTTGCTGAATAAAGAAGGTATCATAAACCCTGAAAGCAACTATTGTTTTGGCGAAGGCGGTGCAGGCACATACAGTGATGGCAAGTTATATACACGGAGCTCCAAACGCGGTGATATTGATCGCATACTTCATTTATTTGTACACTTTGGTGCAGAAGAAAATATTTTATACGAAGCACATCCGCACATTGGAACAAATAAGCTTCCGCAAATAATAACCGCTATGCGCCAGCAAATAATTGCCAGCGGCGGACTCTTTTTATTCGAAAAGAAAGTGATTGATTTTGTTATTACCAATGATAAAATGACAGCCGTGAAAACAGCTGATAATTTTATTTATAACGGAGATGCATTTATTTTAGCAACAGGCCATTCAGCACGTGATGTTTATAGTTTATTACATGAAAAGAAATTATTGATCTATGCAAAACCTTTTGCACTTGGTGTTCGGGTTGAGCATCCGCAAAGCCTGATAAATCAACTTCAGTACAAAACCGCCGCTGAAGGCTTTAAAACTATTTCGCTTTTACCACCTGCAGCTTACAATCTGGTTGAACAGATAAATAATCGTGGCGTGTTTTCATTTTGTATGTGCCCCGGCGGAATAATTGCTCCGGCATCAACGGAGCATAACGAATTAGTTGTAAACGGATGGAGCCCTTCTAAAAGAAATAATCCTTTTGCAAATAGCGGGATGGTTGTTCAGGTGGAAACTAATGATGCTGTTAATGAAAGTGAAAAAACAAAAGTCAAAAGTCAAAAAGATAGCCCGCTTTTGTTAATGCGTTTTCAGGAATTGGTTGAAAAAAAAGCATTTATTGCCGGGGGTGGAAAATTTATTGTTCCTGCACAAAGAATGGTTGATTTCGTTGAAAATAAAGTGTCATCCACATTGCCTGTATGCTCTTATTTACCCGGTGTTCAAAGCGCTGATCTAAGGAACGTTTTACCTGATTTTATTTATAAAAGTTTGCAACTGGCCTTTCCTTTATTCAATAGAAAAATGAAAGGATATTACACCAATGAAGCTATTTTAGTAGCAACTGAAAGCAGAACATCTTCGCCGGTTCGCATACCAAGAGATAGTGAAACACTCACTCATCCGCAACTAAATAATTTTTACCCATCCGGTGAAGGCGCAGGCTATGCAGGAGGAATTGTAAGTGCAGCAATGGATGGCGAAAAGATAGCTAATCAAATAGCAAAAGTTCTTACTTAAGAATAATAAAGTTTGTACAAGAAAGTATCAATATTTTTATAATCAATTGGAAGTTTATAAACAGTGCGCATGAACATTCTTGAGTTACATAATTTAAAAAAATATTATGCTTCGCAAAAAGCAGTTGATGATATCAGTTTCAATATACAACGCGGAAGCATCTTTGGATTACTCGGACCAAATGGCGCCGGCAAAACAACTTTGCTTAGAATGATCACTGGAATTCTATATCCCGACAGCGGCAATATAATCTTTGATGGAAATAAATTTAATATTAATAAAGATATCATGAAGATCGGGTACATGCCTGAAGAAAGAGGGCTGTACAAAAAAATGAAAATAGGTGAGCATACTTTGTACCTGGCACAGCTAAAAGGAATGAGCCGCAAACAAGCTTTGCAAAGAATAAAAGAGTGGTTTATTAAATTTGAAATGCAAAGCTGGTGGAATAAAAAAGTGGAAGATCTGAGTAAAGGTATGAGCCAGAAATTACAATTTGTTACAACCGTTTTGCACGAGCCTCAATTGCTTATTCTTGATGAACCATTCAGCGGATTGGATCCTGTGAACAGCAACCTGATAAAGGAAGAAATTTTTCAGCTTGCAAAAAAAGGCACAACTATTATTTTTAGCACACACAGAATGGAGCAGGTAGAAGAGATTTGTGACCACATTATATTGGTGAACAAAGGCGTTAAAATTTTAGATGGAAGTGTAAAACAAATAAAGCAGGATTGTAAGGAAAATCACTTTCGTATTGGCTTTGAGCAAATGCCCGAAAAAATAAATAACACTTCCTTCGATATAATAAAAAGTGAAAATAATTCTCTTATTGTAAAGATTAAAGATGGCTATAAACCTTCCTATATTTTGCAAAGCTTTTTACAACAGGATGCAAGCATAATTTCTTTCAACGAAATATTACCATCGCTAAATGAAATTTTTATTAAGAAAGTAGAAGATACAAAAGCTACAAGACAATTTCAGGAAACAACAGCATCTCATTAAACAGCAACATATAAAGGCATACTATGAATAAGATACTGCTGATTATTAAAAGAGAATATTTTACAAGAGTTAGAAATAAAACTTTTATACTTTCTACCATTTTACTTCCATTATTTTTTATAGGCTTCCTTGGCGCCTCAGCTTATTTATCTTCAAAAAGTATCGACAGGCATACGATAGCTGTGAATGATAATAATGGAATTTTTAAAAATAGTTTTCATAGTGATGATGTTATAAAATATGATTTTACTAATACTATAAACGCAAATAATTTTAAAGAAAAAGGTTATTCAGCAGTGTTGAATATTCCAAATGACTATGATTCAAAAAAAGATTCAATTACGCTTATATCTGATAAGCAGCTTGGCTTTATCACAGAAGATAAAATAAAAAGCCAGATAAATACAGCAATAAAAAACCGGGCGTTTCTCGAAAATAAAATTGATAAAAAAATTCTTGATTCTATTAATGATATTGATGAAGAAGATTTATACAAATTTTCTCCTGTTATAAAAAAAGGTAACAGGACAGAACAATCAAACTCAGGCCTGGCTTATGGTATAGGCTTTGGCAGTGGTATTTTAATTTACCTTACATTATTTATTTACGGCGCTGCAGTAATGCGTGGTGTAATGGAAGAAAAGATGAATAGAATTGCAGAAGTGATCATAAGTTCGGTAAGGCCTTTTCAATTAATGATGGGTAAAATATTAGGCATTGCAGCTGTTGGGCTCACACAACTTTTAATCTGGATGATACTTATCATCGGCTTGTCATCTGTTGCATCAGCTTTTCTTTCACACGATGTATTACAACAGGCGCAAAATATGAATACTCATATGCCCGGCGGAGATAATAGTATGGCATTAAATATTCTAACTGCAAAAAACACATTTGCGCAGGCTAACTGGGCGTTAATAATTCCATGTTTTTTATTTTATTTTATTGGAGGTTACTTATTTTATGCGTCGCTGTTTGCAGCTGTAGGAAGTGTAGTGAATGAAGATCCGCAGGAAGCACAATCATTAATGTTACCTATCACAATGCCTATAATATTATCGTTTATAATCATGACCACAGCAACTGCAAAGCCGGATGCACCATTGTCTGTATGGGCAAGCATTATTCCTTTTTCATCTTCGATAGTGATGATGGGCCGCATTCCATCGGGTGGTGTACCTGCGTGGCAACTGGCGCTTTCTATGGCTTCCTTAATTGCAGGATTTATATTAACTACAATGCTTGCTGCAAAAATTTACCGCACAGGTATTTTACTCTATGGCAAAAAAGTCACTTTTAAAGAAATGGGCAAATGGCTGTTTAGAAAATCATAGCACAGAAGCCGTTGTAGTAGTTGTTGTTGAAGACTTTGACGATGAATTTCCAAAGATTGCTTTTGACATTTCCTGGCGTGCATATCGCCATATTAAACCGCTGGTCAGCAAGCCTGCAAGCAGCATTCCGCCACCCAAAAAACCAATCAGCCCATACATAATTGCTGATTTACTTTCTTTTTCAAAAGGAGGTTCAGGTTTATCAAGAACACGAATAAGCGGAGTAGCTTTTTGTAATTTATAGGCTGCACTTTGCTGGTTAGCTACAGCCTGCGCATATTGGTTACGGATCATTTCTTTATCTGCTAATAAGTTATCTGTTGGCACACGATATTGAAGCTTATCTGTATTAGTAAACAAAGTCCTTTTGTCCATTGCAATCAGCATATAATCTTTTGCGCTCATTACTCTTTTTAAAGAATCTACTTTACTGGTTGCAAATTCAAAATCACGCTTGGCCTTTTCACGTTTTAGATCAATATAAAATTGTGAAATCTTATTAATAAATCCATAGCTTATAATTTTTACAAGGTCTTCGCTTTTGCCTGTATAATTTAACACAAATGAACCGTTCTTATTAATGCCTGCAGTAACGCCCGATTGTAAAATGCTTCCGGCCCAAATGATAAGCTGTTCAGGATCCTTTGGTGGCAATACTTTAGATTCCATCCAGCCACGGTGATTATTTATGTCATCTTCTAAAAGAGAAGCTATAGTTCTGTTTGCAATAGCAGGTATGTTTGTGGATGGCACTGCTTCCCTTGCAGTCATTGAAGCCACAGCTTCACGGGTTGTACGGCTTTGGGCCAGTTCAATAATATTTACAGAAGTTTCATCACTAAAACTTTTGTTTGTCTCGTTACCTAAAATAAGACTTAATGCTGATGAAGCAGGTGCATCATTGGTGCTGTTTAATGAAAATATTGTAGCCTTTGAGGTATAAGTAACAGGAGTATTTTTTGCATACATTGCGAGCAGCGCTCCTAATAATATGGCAGTAAAAACAATGAGGTGCCAGTATCTTTTCAAACGCTTAAATATTAAGCCGGTTAAATCAGTGGTAGTAATAAAAGCGTTATTATTCATTGCAATTATTTAATAGATCTCGCAACAACTGTAGCAATAAGAATAGGAATAGCACTTACAAGAACCTGTGATGCAAATTCCGCAATCCCTTTACCTTCGGGCTTTACAGGCACAACTATAATACTTCCCTGCTCTACTTTAGGATAAAAATGAAAGAAGCCAAAATTCCTTGTGCGTTTACTTCTACCACTGGCATAAGTTATATAAATTCTTCTTCTCCATGGCCGCACGCCGAGGCCTCCGGCTTTATCAATATAGTAAGGCAGATTAGTGTGCTCTTTATCAAAATAAATTTTAAGCGGCGATTGAACTGCGCCTTTTACGCTCACAATAGGATTTATTTCCGGAATAAAAATTATATCATTCTGCTGCAGTACAAGATCGTACTTGGAATTTTTATATTTTAAAGCTTTATCAAGGTCAATACTTATGGGTTCTGACGGATCAAAAACAACACTATCAATTACTGCTCCGGTAGAATCTTTTATATATTTTGTTTGTGTATTGGTTTTCAAATATGGGTTTTCTCTTATTCCTGTATTTTTATTCCGGTACAATATTGCACCTTTAATATTTGCATTATCTTTCAGGCCACCTGCTCTTGCAATGAAGTCTGATAATCTTTCATGCTTGCTTAATCTTGAATAGGTGCCTTCATATTTTACAAGTCCCTGCAATGAAATATTTTGTTGCAATTCAAAATTTGGATTTTTTCTTACAAATACCTGGTCGAATGGCTTTATGATAACTTTCTCGGTAACTGAATCAAGTTCAAGATTTGGAAGAATAGAGTAAGACCTAACAATAGTTTGTGCAGGCTTTAAACCTTTTTGTGCAGAATCAATATCTACAATACTCGATATTTCTATCCTGCCAAATTCTGCTGATGGTTTTAACCCATTGGAAAGATAAATAAGATCTTTCAATGTCATTCCTCCATATTTGGGCAACGTTCCCGGAGTACGTACTTCTCCTTCTATTGTTACGTATTGTTTTTCGCTAAACTGGTTCCTGTTGAATATTTCAATAACATCATTGGGATTAATTAGTACATTAAACCTGCTATTATTATTTTTATTTAAATCTTCAAGGTTAATATCAATTTTATCTGATCTTAAATTGGTTGAATCTCCTGCACCTCTATAGATGTAAGCTCTTTGCAAATAAGCATTTGGTGTAATTCCACCAGCCCTGTTTATCAAATCAAACAGCCGGTCTCCTTTGCGGTATTCATATACATTAGGATAAGCAACTTCGCCTTTAACAATCACCTTATTATTAATACCAGAATTAATAGGATTGATTACCACCACATCTCCATTATACAATGGTTCATCAACAATTAAACTGCCTGCCTGTAAACCGATAGCATTGAAATTTACATTTTTTATTATTTGCTTCTCATTTACATTTCTTAAGATAACTCCCCCGGAGGCATATGCATCAGCAGTAAGGCCGCCTGTATAAGTAAGCAGATCTTTAAAGCCTTCATCTTTTTTTAGCAGGTAATACATCGGTCTTTTAAATTGCCCCGATGCCAATACTTTTTTGTTGTAAATATTTACAATTACAAAATCATTATTTTCCATGTAAAGGTGACTTCCGAAATCTCCTTTAGTGAGGTATTTATAAACATCAAGAGAATCTATTACTCTGCCATTTCTTTTTATAATGATGTTACGCAGATCGCCATAGTTTGTTAATCCGCCGGCGAGGGCAATTACATTTAAAGCATTAGTAAATGCAGAAACCACTACAGGCCCTGGATTATTTACTTCGCCGGATACATTTACAACAATGGTACGTGGCTGCCCCATAGTTACTGAAATGTTGGTGGTAGCAGGTGTTACTCTTCTAAAGCGATCAATTATAATAGACCTTGCATTTTCAAACGTTAAGCCCTGCACGGTTATTTTGCCTAATCCCTGCGGGAAAATTGAACCATCTCTTGCAACTATATAATCAATTTCAACATCGGCGCCTCCCCATAATGATACTACTATGTGATCGCCTACACCTATCGGGTAATCTAACGGAGGTATTGACAATTCAGATAACTGAAGAATAGAACTATTTTGAAATAAGCTGGCCCCATATACATCTTCCGGGCCGTTGGCAATTTTCGGTTTCAGGTCTTCTCTTTCTTTGCTGGCGCTGTCTTTAACTATGTTGTTATCTTCATTTTTTAAATTGCTTAATCTTCTGCCGTGTATATCTTCGCCGGGATTTTTTTGGCCTTGATTTTTATCTTTTAAGTAATTCTGTAACGCTGAAGGTGATGCATCTTTTAATGCATTAGGATCAATATTATCAGGAGTTTCAACAGGCTGCTGCTGGGCAAAACTTTTAGAATGGAAAACAAAAAAGGAAATTGAAATAAAGAAAAAAAATAAAAGAAATTGTTTATACACAGGTCTACTTTTGTTAGCAAACATTGGATGGCGGTTGATTTACAATGGCTTCAAAAAACGGCAAATATACCATTTAATTTCAGTGGATGGTTTTAAGGAGTTGCTAAAACAAGAATCAGTTTAACGCTTATATCACTTACTATTTTTGCAGAAAACGAAACTATTTGCATGCTCTATTCAATAAGATATTTTAAACCAGGCAAGACGAAAAAACGCTGTTTAAGGTAAATAAGATTTGTTTATGAGCCAAGATCTATTTCAGTATTATCACCAATATTAAGCGATCTTTTTTCTCCTCGTATTTCTGTATCACTGCCTATCAGCGAATCGTCGAGCACTACATCATACAGTTTGGAGTAAGAGCCGATGATAGAATCTTTTACAACCGAGTAGGTTACAATTGTGTTTTCGCCCATAGCCACATTTGGCCCGATAATAGAATTTTTAATTTCACATCCTTCGCCAATACTAACCGGGGGAATAAAAATAGTATTTTCAAATGAATTTGATTCTGCGATACTGCCTCCAAATTTTTTAAGAAGAATAGCGTTCGACTCCAATAAAGATTCTTTTCTGCCACAATCAAACCAGTTTTGAACTTTGAAAGATCTAAACTGGGTTCCGCTTTGTATCATGCATTCCAGTGCATCGGTGAGGTTAAATTCATTGTTACTTTTTATGTTGTTAGTAATAATATTTTCAAGGCATTTAAAAAGATTTAATGAATTTTTTATTTTATATAATCCTACCAAAGCCATATTAGATTTGGGTATTGAAGGCTTTTCCACCACCCTGCTTATAAGCCCATCTTCATCTATTTCTGCCACGCCAAAACTCCTGGGATCATCCACTTTTTTTACACCTAACATGGAGTAAGGAGAATTAAGCACTCCGGCTATATCGTACTCACAAATTGTATCTCCAAGAGCAATAAAAAGCTCATCTCCATCTATTATTTGTTTTGTAAGATCAATAGCATGCCCGGTTCCTTTTCTTACATTCTGGTAAACAAACGAACAGTTTAAATCAGGATATTTTGCACTTATATAATCCTGTATCTTTTCTCCGAGATAACCAACTATAAATATAAAATCATTAATACCAGCCTCATGAAGCTGATCAACATTAATGCTTAAAATAGTTTTACCTGCTAATGGAATTAATGCTTTTGGCTGTGTATATGTGTGTGGACGCAGCTTTGTACCTGCGCCTGCTACCGGAATAATAGCCTTCATTTATGTAAGAATTTATTAATCAATCGCCTCAACATAGAATGTGAATATACATCAATTTGACAATTGCAATTTATTACTGATTGCGAATTGAAAAGCAGATTTTTAATTTTTAATTTTTAATTTAATTGTACGTTTGCGCAAATTTTTTTCATGTTTAAAGACGCCCGGATTTTTGAGATTATTAATAAAGAATTAGAACGGCAAAGGCAAGGCATAGAGTTGATCGCTTCTGAAAATTTTACCTCTTTGCAGGTAATGAATGCCATGGGAACTGTGATGACGAATAAGTATGCTGAAGGCTACCCGGGTAAAAGATATTATGGCGGCTGCGAGTTTGTAGATGAGAGTGAACAAATTGCTATTGACAGGCTAAAGCAAATATTTAATTGTGAGTATGCAAACGTGCAGCCACACAGCGGTGCACAGGCTAATGCAGCCCTTATGCTGGGAATTTTACAGCCAGGAGATAAAGTTTTGGGGTTAGATCTTAATATGGGCGGCCATCTTACCCATGGTTCACCGGTAAATTTTTCAGGCAAGTTATACCAGGCGCATTTTTATGGAGTAAAAAAAGATACCGGGTTAGTGGATTATGAAATGCTTGAACAAAAAGCAAGAACTGAAAAACCAAAATTGATTATCTGCGGCGCATCTGCTTACAGCCGTGATTGGGATTATGAAAGGATAAGAAAAGTTGCTGATGAAGTGGGCGCATTTGTTTATTGTGATATGGCTCACCCTGCAGGATTAATTGCAAAAGGTTTATTAAAATCGCCTTTTGAGCATTGTCATTTTGTAACTTCTACTACGCATAAAACCTTGCGTGGCCCACGGGGCGGCATAATTTTAATGAAAAAAGATTTTGAAAATCCATGGGGTTTAAAAGATATGAAAGGCAATTTACGCATGATGAGCAATGTGCTTGATATGGCTGTGTTTCCTGGCACGCAAGGCGGCCCTTTGGAGCATGTAATAGCTGCAAAAGCTGTGTCATTTGGTGAAATACTTACTGATGAATTTACTGAATATGCCAAACAAATTCAATTAAATGCACAGGCAATGGCTAAAGCATTTACTGCTAAAAATTATGAGATAATAAGTGGCGGCACAGATAATCATCTTATGTTAATTGATCTTCGAAATAAAAATTTAACCGGTAAAAAAGCCCAGGAAACGTTGGACAAAGCTCATATAACGCTCAACAAAAATGCTGTGCCTTTTGATGATAAAAGTCCTTTTATTACCTCTGGTATACGTGTTGGTGTACCCGCTATTACCACACGTGGAATGAAAGAAAATGATATGGCAACAGTTGTGGATCTGGTTGATAAAATTTTAATAAGCGTTGAGAATGAAAAGGTGATTACAGAAGTTAGAAATGAAGTAAAAGACTGGATGAATGATTTTCCCTTATATTCTGAATTAGGATAAATTATATACATGCGACTTTCACAAAAGAAATATCTGCAATAAAAAAAACTTCCTGAATTTTGACCAAAACGCAAAAAATTTTTTAGCCCACGATTTAAAATAT
This sequence comes from uncultured Chitinophagaceae bacterium, assembly GCA_964236235.1. Taxonomy (GTDB): domain Bacteria; phylum Bacteroidota; class Bacteroidia; order Chitinophagales; family Chitinophagaceae; genus Ginsengibacter. The sequence continues at coordinate 4,654 of CAXSDW010000076.1, read as the reverse complement.
AGATATGCTGAAAATGAATTAAACAACCAATTATGATACAAAGAGTACAAACTATATGGCTTTTACTTGCAACAGTTGCGGTGTTTCTTACATTACAGTTTTCTTTTTATAGCGGCACACTTATTCTTAATAACAGCTATCATTTAGCAAGTAATACTTTTCACTCACTCAAAGCAAAAGATAATTTTTTATTAATGGTGCTCACAAGCGCACTGGGTACGGCTCTTCTTATAAATATTTTTTTATTTAAGCACAGGCCCGTCCAGTTTAAAATTTGCATTTTTGGTTTAATTGCAGAGTGCCTGATAATTTTTATTTACGTACAACAATTAAAACAATTTTCAAACGGCACCTACGACCTCTGGTCTATTTTTAATTTAATAACATTAATAACTTTGATATTAGCAGCAAGAGGAATTTATAAAGATCAAAAGCTGGTAAAAGACAGCAATCGGCTTAGGTGATTAATGGAGAATTGTTAGTGGAGAATTGAAAATGAAAGAAGTGCTTTTTCCCCAATAATTATAATCTATTTTAAGACTAATAATAAATATTAAAAGAGTTTATATCAAACTGGCCTTTAGTTGCTTCACCTGTGTCCTACATAAATTGTTTTATCAAAAACACAATCATGCCAATATAAAATGGAGCAAATAACACAATCATCCATTTAAGGAAACCGGCTTTTGTTTCATACAAATCTTTCTTTGTGCCTAAATTTTCTTTGGCGTTTTCAAAAGACGCATCTACTTTTTGCTCCACATATTCTGTGAGCGCTTTTGCTTGCTGTTCACCGATTTTTTCCTTTAGCAAATTATATAAATCTATTGTGCTAATTGCTATCATATTTCCTGATTATTTATAAAGTTACAATCATAATAGCTTTCGTCAATAAGATGTTCTGGTATATGTTTAAATGTACTTCCCCGTATAGCTTTCCTTAACTTTTTTCAATCCTGAAGGCACTCCGGCATATACTAAATTTCCGCCGGCATCGCCAGCCTCCGGGCCGAGATCAATAACCCAATCAGCAGATTTTATTACATCAGTATTGTGCTCAATAACAATTATAGAATGCCCTCTTTCAATCAATGCATTAAAAGAAGTAAGCAGTTTCTTTATATCATTAAAATGAAGGCCTGTCGTTGGTTCATCAAAAATAAAAAGCACATGGCCATTTGCACCGTTGCCATCTTTGTTTCCTTTTCCTTTATCAAGAAAAGACGCAAGCTTTACCCGCTGGGCTTCTCCGCCTGATAAAGTATCTGATGACTGGCCAAGCTTTATATAACCTAAACCAACTTCACTTAATGGTGCAATTTTTCTGGGCACATCTTTTTCATCTTTAAAAAATGAAATTGCCTCATCAACACTCATCTCCAAAACATCATTTATATTTTTTTCTTTATAAGTTACTTCCAGCACTTCTTCTTTAAATTTTTTACCATTGCAAACTTCGCAAACCAAATGGACATCAGCCAGAAATTGCATTTCTACAACCTGCTCACCTTCGCCTTTACATGCATCACAGCGGCCACCTTCTACATTAAACGAAAAATGTTTTGGCAAAAACCCACGCATTTTACTTAACGGCTGTTTGCTATATAATTCCCGTATTTCATCATACGCTTTAATATAAGTAACAGGATTACTTCTTGATGATTTACCGATAGGATTCTGATCAATCATTTCAATTTGCGTAATGCTATCTATATCTCCTGCAAGGCCTTTGTGCAAGCCAATTTTGTCAGCAATTTCACCTTTATATTTTTTAAGCGCAGGATATAAAATCTGTTTTACCAAAGTGGTTTTGCCGCTTCCGCTAACGCCGCTTATTACACACAATACATTTAATGGTATTACTACATCTATATTCTTTAAATTATTTTGCCTTGCACCAAGAACTGTTACAGAGCGATTCCACTTGCGTATATTTTTTGGCGGATCAATGGTTAATTCGCCTTTCAAATATTTACCGGTTAAGCTTTTAGGATTAGCCAGCAACTCATCATAATTACCAAGCGCAACAACCTCGCCTCCAAGATGACTTGCCAGCGGCCCCATGTCAATAATATGATCTGCCTGCTTCATCATCATTTCATCATGCTCCACCACTACAACAGTGTTTCCCAAATCCCGCAGATCTTTAAGTACGGCAATTAATCTTTCTGTATCTCTTGAATGCAGGCCGATGGAAGGCTCATCCAAAATGTATAATGAGTTGGTAAGATTGCTTCCAAGACTTCGCGTAAGCTGTATCCGCTGGCCTTCTCCGCCGCTTAATGAATTAGCAAGCCGGTTCAATGTAAGGTATCCGAGGCCTACATCAAGTAAAGTTTTAATCCTGTTATTTATCTCTGTCAATATCCTTTTTGCTATTACTTTATCATAATCATTTAGTGTTAAATCACTAAACCAGCGCTGAAGATCTTTTACAGGCATTTCACAAAGCTGGCCAATATGATGGTGGTTTATCTGAACATATAAAGCTTCTTTACGCAGCCTGTATCCATTACATTCCGGACAAATAGTTCTGCCGCGATAGCGACTTAGTAAAACGCGGTATTGTACTTTATATAAATTTTGCTCAACCTCTTTAAAAAAATCATTCAAGCCTGAAAAATATTCGTTGCCCGTCCACAATAAATTATATTGAGCTGTGGTAAGATCAATTATTGGCGTATGAACAGGGAAATCAAATTTCTTTGCTGCCCTTATGAGATTTTCTTTCCATAAGCCAAGCTTTTCGCCACGCCATGGAGCGATTGCATTTTCATAAACACTTAATCTTTTATCAGGGATAACAAGGTCGGGATCTATGCCAAGTACCAGCGAAAAGCCGCCGCAAGCCGGGCATGCGCCAAATGGATTATTAAACGAAAATAAATTTGGAACGGGTTCTTCAAATTTTATTCCATCAAGCTCAAACTTATTGGAGAACTGTAAAATTATATTACCATTTATTTCAAGCATCACTTCTCCTTCGCCTTCATAAAAGGCCGTAGTAACAGAATCAGCAATGCGATGCTTATCATCTTCATTAAAAGATTTTACCACAAGCCTGTCGATAAGTACGTATGATGTATGATGTAAAAAGTATGACGTGATATCTTTTTCTTCTAAAATATCTTCAATTCTTATAATTTTTTTATCAGTATATATACGTGAAAACCCTTTCTGCATAAGGATATGGAGTTCTTCTTTAATATCCCTGTTGTGATGTTGTTTAAATGCTACCAGTATTAGTACCTTATCATCATTGCACAAATTACTTATACATTCTACTACATCTTTTACATCATCTTTTTTTACTTCTCTTCCTGAAACGGGTGATATAGTTTTTCCTATTCTTGCATAAAGTAATCTCAGGTAATCATAAATTTCCGTCATACTGCCTACTGTGGATCTTGGCGTTCTGGTAATCACTTTTTGCTCAATTGCAATGGCAGGGCATAAGCCTTTGATATAATCTACATCAGGTTTATTCATTCTTGCCATAAACTGCCGTGCATAAGCACTAAGGCTTTCTGCATAGCGCCTTTGGCCTTCTGCAAAAAGTGTATCAATTGTAAGAGAAGATTTTCCTGAGCCTGAAACACCGGTAACTACCACAAGTTTGTTACGCGGAATTTCAACAGTAACATTTTTAAGATTGTGCATTCTTGCACCTTTTATAAGAATGTTATTGGGCGGGTTCTTTTTCTTTTTAGGAGGAATATTATTTTTAAGAATGGCAGTATTCATAAATAATCTGCAAAAGTACTTGTATTTGCCAAATGTATTTTTACTATGTAACCCAGTAGTATTCCTCAATTTTACTTTTGAGCCAAAATAAAGCGACAAAACAGCATTGAATGTAAATATATAATCTAATTTCGCTCTACCAATATCCTGAAAAATGAAAAGACCTGTTCGCCTTTCGCAATAGATTTCTCTTTCATTATTTCTCTTTATTGGATTTAAAATTCACACAATTATCCAATCATCCAAAAACCAAATTCATGAATTCCCTTTCTACTCTACCTGACCAGGAGCTTATCCGTTTATATAAAGATGGAAATGCCCAGGCGCTTTCAACGCTCGTTTATCGTTATAAAGACAAGATCTATACATCTATTTATTTGCTTGTAAAAGACAAGTATCTTGCTGAAGATATTTTCCAGGATTCTTTTATAAGGGTAATAGATACACTTAAAAGCGGAAGATATACGGATGAAGGAAAATTTTTACCATGGGCAATGAGAATTGCACATAACCTTTGTGTAGATCATTTTAGAAAGGTAAAACGTACACCTGTAATTAAGACCAGTGACGACAGGGATATTTTTGAAGCACTTAATTTTTCCGAGCCCGGCGCAGATCACCGCATGGTACAAGTACAAAGTCATGATAGGGTAAGAAAACTGTTAGACATGCTTCCTCTTGATCAAAGAGAAGTAATTATTATGAGACATTATGCAGACTTAAGCTTTAAAGAAATTGCCGCCCTTACCAATTGCAGCATTAACACTGCTTTGGGTCGCATGCGTTATGGCCTTATTAACTTGAGAAAGAAAATGGTAGAAAAACAAATAGCATTATAAAATAATTTTGTAATCCCCAAGGTTATAGATCCTCTCCCGTTTTTGGAGGGGATTTTTTTATGGATACTTTG
>CAXSDW010000075.1:0-17810 GCA_964236235.1 uncultured Chitinophagaceae bacterium | reverse complement strand
CAGCTTGAATGCTTCTATCTTAATGAAAAAAATTGGAATAGAGCTGTGAATAATTTGCTAATGGAAAATTGATACCTCATCCCAACCCTTCTCCAAGGGAGAAGGGCTATAAAATATCTCCAAGGGAGAAGGGCTATGAGATATATTCACCAACTTCTATTGCCCTGAAAGGCTAATGAAACTCAGTATTGATTGAACTGCTTTACCAGCAAAATTTATTGATGAAAAAAGTTTTCAATCTATCCAAACCGATATAGTAGATTATTAAAATTATTAACCGCTATTACTAAAACAAGTAAGAATAAATAACTATTATTAAGTTCAATTCTTTTAATTAACATCATCCATTAACATCATCAATTATCAATTATCAACTATTTCCCTCTCCCCCATCCAAACCAATCATTTCCATTTGCAAAAAGCATTAAGCTAAACAATAAGATCATGCCTGCAACCTGCGCATATTCTAAAAACTTATCACTTGGCCTGCGGCCTGTTATCATTTCTATCAGCGTAAATAACACATGGCCTCCATCTAAAGCAGGTATGGGAAGCAAATTCATAAAGGCTAAAATTATTGAGAAGAAGGCGGTGATATTCCAAAAGGCTTCCCAGTTCCAATGGCTTTTAGGGAATATTGAAGCCATTGCCTTAAACCCGCCAAGTCCTTTATAGGCGCCGGTACTGGGCGTTAATATTTTTTTAAACTGATCAATGTAAAACTTTAAATTCTGACCGGCAAGATTCACGCCTGCCGGTAAAGCAGCAAGGAAAGAATATTTCTTTTTCTCCATTTTTATAAATCCCAGACTATCCAAATCATCAGGACTTGTATAGGCTACAAAGCCTAACTTTCCTTCGGGAGACATTTTAGCATTTAGTACCATTGCAACATTGTTACGTTCAATCTTTAATTTTACAGAATCACTCTTTTTAATGGCTGCTGCTTTTACATAGGTGTCAAAAAAAGGTGTTGGTATTGAATCAAGGCCTGTTATTTTATCATATTGTTTTAAGCCTGCCTGCTTTGCCAGTGATGTATCAGGAACTATGTCAACAATTACCGGATATCTTTGAATGAACAAAGGCGTTCCGCTTCGCTTTTTTTCTACAAGACTACCTATCAAATCTTTCGGCAGGTTTATCGTTTTAGATTGACCTTCTCTTTCGACTGTAACTTTTTCTCCCAGTAATAATTGTTTTAAAATATCATCGTAATAAAGAACCGGCTTATCATTTACAGCAATAATTTTATCGCCATCTTTAAAGCCAAGTTCATACATAAGACTATCTGTGATGCCAATGCCGTTTGATACATTTTGAAGAGGTGTTTTTGTTTCGCCCCAGGTATATAATATCATTGCATAAATAAAAAATGCCAGCAGTATATTCATAGTTACACCACCAAGCATAATTATCAAACGCTGCCAGGCAGGCTTGCTGCGGAATTCCCAGGGCTGTGCAGGTTGCTTTAGCTGTTCTTTATCCATGCTTTCATCTACCATGCCCGATATTTTTACATAACCGCCAAGAGGAAGCCAGCCAATGCCATAAACTGTTTCGCCAATTTTCTTTTTAACGATAGAAAACCATGGATCAAAAAAAAGATAAAACTTTTCAACCCTGCACTTAAACCATTTGGCCGTAATGTAATGACCAAACTCATGCAGAATAACTAATATTGATAAGGAAAATAATAAGTAACCTACCTGCAGACCAACCTGAGACCAGTTAATAGCTAATGTTATCATGTTTGATGTAAGATGTACGATACCAGATGTACGATGTATTTATAAAGTGATTAAAGCCTTTGAATATATTTTGTTTTTGAGAATGCAGTCCTTAAATTTTTATTAATGAAGCGGCAAAATTACGAGCCTCACCGTCGCTTTCAAAATATTCTTCAAGATTTGGCTTTTCTATATAAGTTACCCGTTCCATGGTTTGCTCTACTACCGCTGTTATGTCTAAAAAACTAATACGGTTATGTAAAAAAGCCCACACGGCAATTTCGTTGGAAGCATTTAAAACGCAGGGAAGATTTCCGCCTTTTACCAATGCAAGTGTGGCGAGTGTAAGATTGCGGAAAGTTTTAATATCCGGTTCTTCAAAAGCAAGCACGTTGATCTTTTTAAAATCCGCCCGCTTATTTGCTGTAGCCAATCGTTGCGGAAATGCCAGTGCATATTGAATGGGCATCTTCATATCCGGCAGGCTCATTTGCGCTTTTATGCTTCCATCCTGAAACTGTACCATACTGTGCACAATACTCTGCGGATGAATAACAACCTGTATTTGCTCGGGAGTTAAATTGAAAAGCCACTTTGCTTCAATCATCTCAAGCCCTTTGTTCATAAGGGTTGCAGAGTCAATAGTTATCTTGGCGCCCATTTTCCAGTTAGGATGTTGCAACGCATGATCTCTTTTTACATTAACCAGGTAATTTGGTTTTTTGCCAAGAAACGGGCCGCCGCTTGCAGTTAAAATTATCTTTTCAATCGGGTTGCGTGACTCGCCGACAAGACACTGAAATATAGCAGAGTGCTCACTATCAACAGGAATGATAGGCACACGGTTTTCAAGCGCTTTTTGCATTACAATATCACCTGCAACTACTAAAGTTTCTTTATTAGCAAGTGCAATGGCTTTCCCTTTTTCTATTGCTTTTAAGGTTGGCCGTAAGCCGGCAAAGCCAACTATCGAAGCCAGCATCATATCATAAGTATCAAAGTCTGCTACTTCTTCCAATGCCTTTTCGCCACTAAAAACTTTTACGCCGGTTGATGATAATGCTGATTTTACTTTTTCATATTTTGCCTCATCACCAATTACTACAGCATTGGGTTTAAATTTTAAAGCCTGCTGAATAAGTAATGTATCATTTGTTTGTGCAGTAAGAATTTCTACTTCAAATAAACCGGAATTGGTTTCAATTACTTCCAGCGCCTGTGTACCAATAGAACCAGTGGAACCAAAAATGGCTATTCTTTTTTTTGACATTTTTTTGAAAGTGGGTAAAGGTAAAAGTTTACAACTAATAATTGATAACTGGCAATCAAGAATTAGTTACCCATGGTTTTAATTGATCAGCAAGCTTTCTGTCGTTGCTAAGGCGTGGTACTTTATTTTGTCCGCCGAGTTTACCTATACTTTTCATGTAATCAATAAATCCATTTTTCTTAACAGGAGAAATTTTTAATCTCTGTAAAACGTTTCCTTTGATTAGATCATCATAATAAATATTCTTTTGGCGCAGATGCTCATTTATTTTTTCAGCAAAAGAGTTGATATCCTCCGGAGTATTTTGAAATTCAATAAACCATTCATGATAGCTCTTTTCATCACTTTGAGAAATATAGGGAGCCACAGTAAATTCAGTAATTTGTATTCCTTTCTCTTTGGCAGAAGACATTAATGCAGATTCAACTTCTTCGCCGATCACATGCTCACCAAATGCAGATATAAAATGTTTCACTCTTCCTGTAACAACAATTCTGTATGGATCTGTTGAAACAAATTTGATAATATCACCCATGTTATAAGCCCATAAACCTGCATTAGTGGAAATTACCAGTACATAATTTTCATTTCTTTTTACATCTTTTAAAGTAAGGCGGGTTGGCTTATCATTAAATATTTCATTGGCAGGTACAAATTCAAAAAATATCCCGCTGTCTGTATTAAGCAATAAACCTTCATCAGACTGGCTGTCCTGGAAGGCGAAAAATCCTTCACTTGCCGGAAAAAGTTCAATGCTGTCAATAGTTTTGCCAATGCTCTCAAATAGTTTCGCTTTATAAGGTTCAAAGTTTACACCACCTTGCACCATCACAGAAAAGTTAGGAAAAATATCTTTTATTTGTTTGCCTGTTCTTGCAGTAAGCTTATCAAAATACATTTGCATCCACGGCGGTATTCCGCTGATCAGGCGCATATCCTGGTCAATTGTTTCATCAATAATTTTATCAAGCTTGGTTTCCCAGTCATCAATACAATTAGTTTCAAAAGAAGGCAATTGATTCGCCCTTAAATATTTTGGCACATGATGATTTACAATTCCACTCAATCTTCCCGTGGGGATTCCGCCTACTCTTTCCAGTTCCGGTGAGCCGCTTAAAAAAATCAGTTTGCCATCTGCAAAAGCCGTGTTACCTGTTTGCGCCATGTAACATAGCAATGCATTTCTTGCTGTATTTATATGATTCGGAATTGAATCTTTACTGATAGGAATGTATTTTACTCCGCTTGTGGTGCCGCTTGTTTTTGCAAGATAAAGTGGCACGCCTTTCCACAAAACATTGTGCCTGCCTTGCTTTATAGCTTCTATATAAATTTTAAAATCTTCATAATCTCTTACAGGAACCTGCTGTACAAAGTCTTCGTGGCTCTTTATATTATCAAAGGAATGTTGCTTACCAAATTCAGTTTTTGCGGCGGTTTTTAATAGTTGCTGAAGTATATTATCCTGGTCTGCAACTGCAGTTGACATGCCTTTCTTTATTTGCTTAAATACATAAGTAGCAAAAGGCTTGGCAAGAAAAGATTTGATCTTCATTCTACAAAACTCACAATTAAGTAAGCAAACTTACAGAGAAAATATGTGAAACATATAATCCAGAATTTACGATTTACGATGTAAGTTTTTGTATTTAATCTTTAAATTCTTAATTGACTTTTTATACTTTACCGAAGTGAAATATACATATCCTTTTAATCGCTCAAAAGTTATATTTGCTTTTAACAAAGCGGTGTTTCTTTTACATTAATTACGTTTGTATAAATTATAATTATGAAGAACTTAATATGTATCATTTTTATAGCCGTACACTTTACACGTGTTAACGCACAGGTAAACATGCCTGCGCCAAGCCCTGCGCAAACAATTATACAGGATTTTGGTCTTGGTAAAATAGAATTAACGTATAGTCGTCCTGGTATAAAAGGTCGCAGGCTTTTTGAGCAAAACAGTGAATTGGTGCCTTTGGGAACACCGTGGAGAACCGGCGCCAATGCAGCAACAAAGATTCATTTTACAGATACAGTTTCTATTGGTGGCAAAACGCTTGACACAGGAAGTTATGTGATTTATACTATTCCAAACCAGGCTCAATGGGATTTTGTTCTAAGCAAAGGAAATGCTTATCCCGGCGCTGAAGGTTTTAAAGAAAGTGATGATATTGTTCGCATTAAAGCACCTGTTGCATCTTTGAAAGATAAGATTGAAACTTTTACAATGCAGTTTGCCAATGTAAAGAATGAAAGCTGTGAACTTCATTTAATGTGGGGAAATACTGATGTGGCTGTTCCTATTATTACGCATATTAAAGAACGTATTCGTGCCCGGCTGGAAGCTGCATTGCAGGGCGATAAAAAACCATATTACCAGGCTGCCAGTTTCTATTATGACTATGATAAAAATTATGCAAAGGCTTTTGAAAATATAAATAAAGCAACAGAAGAAAATCCAAAGGCTTATTATATGTTTTTGCTAAAAGCTAGGGTTCAAAAGGATATGGGTGATAAAGCGGGCGCAAAGCAAACGGCAATGAAAACAATTGATCTTGCGAGGGAAGCTAAAAATGCTGACTATGAAAATTTTGCAAATCAATTATTGAAACAACTTTAATATTACACGATCACTTTATGGAAAATAATAGCGAAATTAAAGCAGTGGCAGAAAGAGCCAAGGCACAACTGGCTGAATTCTACAATGGCAATTCATGGGTGACAGAAAATTTTAGCAAGAAAGTTCTTTTTATAAATGCCGGTGATGCATTTAAAAAAATGCAGGGACATAACCATTCAGTTGCACAATTAGTGGAACATATTACCGCATGGAGAAATTTTGCTTTACAAAAATTAACCGGCAATGATGGTTTTGACATTAAAGATGAATCGGCAGATTGGCCGCAGCCGAATGACTGGAATATTACCTGTAAGGAATTTGAAGCATGTCATAATAATCTTTTATCAGCAATGGAAAGCTTTTCAATTGACCGTTGGAATTCAACTGTGCCGGGAAGAAATTATTCTTTCATATATCTTATTAATGGCATTATCCAGCATGATTATTATCATTATGGACAAATAGGATCAGTGCTTGCTGCCATAAAAAAATAAAGGACTTATCTTGCTGATAAATGCTTTTACTAAAAATTTCTTTTCTTTTAAATTTGAAATAAAATTAAGTGTCTGCAGGATGTATTTTTATTAATAAAACTATCTCAAATAAAATTCAACCCGGCTATTTTGTATTTGCTAGAACCGGGGGCTGCGGGGCTGGTGCTGCATTTTTAATTGGCTTGGTAGATTTTAAATAAGCAAACATCGCTTTAATTTCATCATCAGACATAGACTTAAAAAATTGCCATGGCATGGGCGGTAAAAGCGGCCTGCCATCTGCAAGGCCTTTCCATTTTCCCTGGCGAAGACATGTAATAAATTGAGCTTCACTCCAGTTACCAATGCCTGTAGAATCTGAAGTAATGTTTGCCGCATAGGAAACACCCCAGGGACCAACCCATGATGTAAGGTCGTTGGTTACTGAAAGACCTTTTGCTTCCATTACTTTTCTATCAACATCGGGAGGCGGCATATTTGAAGGATGGCCTGATAAGGCTAAAGAAAGATCCAGCTCCGGACCAGCAGGAGTCATTTTTTTTGGAGTATGACAATCGCCGCAGCCCGAAATTATTACAAGATGTTCGCCCCATTTAACCTGGCTTTCAAAGCCACTGTTACTTGTATTTGCAGCAACCGATGTATCCTTTTTGTTATCATCGCTACCTGATTTATTTCCGCCGCAATTTGAAAAAATAAATACCGTTAATACCAATAACACTGCAACAGCTAATAGCTTCTTCATGTAAATAAAGTTTAATTAGGAAAAGTATGAAGTGTTTAAACAGGCAGGTCTTTTTTAACGGATATTAAATTTTCGCAGACGTGAGAAGTAAAAAATAAAAATAAGAAGTCTTTTGTAAATTGATTAGCATAACTGCAAAAAAAATTTTATATGATTAATAATTAAAAGACTTATTCGCTTTGCAGTTGTAACGGAACAAACAACTGCATCACAGTACAGAAGTTTAAATAAAATTATCGGAAGAGGAAAAATAAAAATATTACATAGACTAAGAAAGAACAAAGTATTCAGCACGATGAAGGCCACATAACATTAATAATGCGCTTTTATTTTTTTCGGGATGTATCCATGCTTGCACCTTCCGAGCCCGGGGTTGCAGCATTTCCTGAGTCTGCAACAGTGCCGGTTCCGGTTGTTCCTGTTGTTCCGCTTTTTTCAGGTGTGGTTGTTGAAGAGTTAGTAGTTGAAGTTGCTGATGAACTCTCTGTTGTGCCGGAAGTTGAATTCTCATTTTGATTGTTTCCGCAGGAAGAAAATACAAATGCACTTATAGCAATGATTATTAAACGTTTCATAAACTGACTTTTCATTCCTCTCCCAAATCTTTTGCCAATATAGAAAATTCATGAAATAACTTCAAACCGCATGGGTAAAATTATTAAGATTATGGCAACTTCTAAAACCTTGCTTTAGCACTTTGCAAAATATACATGTAATGAATAAATTTAAGGTGCGAACTTATGTTTAGCATTTTAGAATCGTTTATATTGAAAGAAGATTATGCCGTTAAAAATAGCTGATACAATCGTACTAAATGAAAGTAAAATCCTGCGTATACAGGTACGCTTTATTCAGCGGATCAGCCGGATAATTGTACCTGTAATGTACTGTGCTTGCTTGTTCAATCTACCTTAGCCATCACCTGTATTTTCTAAACCTTCAAAAGCTCCGGCACTTCCTGCAGAACGTTCTTCATTCAGCCCTTCTTCTTTAGCAGTTTTATTATTGTCTTTCCCTATTGGCTTTTCAGATTGTTTTTTATTCCTGTTGGCATCTTCTCCTAAAGCGCCAGGGGAACTTGTAGATTGTGTTTCCTTAAATTTTTCATCCTTATTTTCTGCCATAAAAAATTTGTTTTTTACATAGACCTTTTATAATTATTGAAGCATATTTAACCTAATTAATTTCTCCAAAAAATACTGCAGCAGTTACTAAGATAAATTAGCTACCTTTCAGTATCCCGCTCTATTAAAATCTGCAACCTGGTTTCCCGGTAAAACATTTTCATAATGCCCCGGCAATTTAGGAAGTATTTACAGATTGCTTTATAACTCGGCTTAACAATTTAAATCTAATTTTTTATGAACCCCCAAACAATTACAAAACGCTATTTTTTCAAACTCATCATTTTAACAGCGCTTCTTTTGCCACTTTCTTATGTACATGCACAAAGTGATGTAGCTGTTGCTCCCACTTCTAAGTTTACTGTGAGGGAAGATAATGATGGTGATGGCGTAAAGAACAGGAAAGATAATTGCCCTGAAACACCAAAAGGCGTAGCAGTTGATGCTAAAGGCTGCCCTTTGGATACTGATAAAGATGGAGTGGTAGATTACCTGGATAAGTGCCCGCTTGTGCCGGGTTCTGCCGATATGAATGGCTGCCAGGATAAGGATAAAGATGGTGTAGCCGATAACGATGACAGATGTCCTGATGTGCCAGGTCTGGCAAGGTTTAAAGGCTGTCCGGATAGTGACGGAGATGGCATTGAAGACGCTAAAGATAAATGCCCCAATGAAAAAGGAACAGATGTGTTTCAGGGTTGCCCTGATACTGACGGTGATGGTGTGGAAGATACCAAAGACAAATGCCCGGCTACGCCACAAGGTGTTAAAGTAGATGCAAATGGCTGCAGTGCAGATAGTGACAAAGACGGTGTAATTGACAGTGATGATAAATGCCCTGATACCAGGGCCGGCGTTAAAGTAGATGACAAAGGATGTCCGTTAGATACAGATGGAGATGGGGTAATTGATACAGATGATAAGTGCCCTGCAGTAATGGGTGATGCCAATAATAATGGTTGCCCTGTAGTAAAACCTGATGTTGCCAAACGCTTACAATTTGCTGCCCGTGGAATAAACTTTGAAACAGGAAATGCTACAATTAAACCGGCTTCATATCCTATGCTGGATGAGATAGTATCTATAATTAATGAGTATGCAGATTATGATTTAAAGATGGGAGGCCATACTGATAATGTTGGTAACGATGCCAATAATTTAAAGCTTTCGCAAAGCCGGGTAGATGCAGTAAAAACATACCTGGTAAGCAAAGGTGTTTCTGAAAGCAGGATTACGGCCACAGGATACGGCGCCACAATGCCCATAGCTGATAACAAAACTGCCAAGGGGAAAGAACAAAACAGGAGAGTTGAATTGCAACTCGTTTTAAGAAGCCAATAACTGCTTTACTATTATCTTATTAAGACCGCATGGCAATTGCCATGCGGTCTTTTTTTTCCTTACAGTTTTCATTTTATTTTTCCTGAAAAAATTTTTGTTTGATAATTAAATCTAACTGTATCATTGGCCTGGTATCTATTAAACAACTCCTGTAACTCTTTCAGCATAGTAAAGTAGGTTTCACTTTCTTCTGCAGAGATGTATGAAGAGGAAAGCAGCCGGCCTTTCAATCCTTCAAAATTAAACACCTGTTCATTAACAAAAAGTGCAGTTTTTACAGGTTGCGGATACAGGAATGTCTCAATGTTTTCAGGCGTAATATGTCTATGATTAATACTTGCATAATCGGTGGCATATTTTAAAAGAAATGCCTCATATTCTTTTTCAAAAGCAGATATCGTTTCCCTGTCATTCCATATCAAAACAACATGAGCATCTGCTTTGGCAATCCTGGTAAATTCAATCTTTGTTTTTACGACATCAAACCAATGAAATGCCTGCGCTGCAGTGATCAGGTCAACGCTGTTATCAGCAAGTGTTGTTTGCTCGGCAGTACCATCAATACTTACAAAATTTTTATAACTGCTTAGAAGTTCTTCTGCTTTAAAACGCATGGCAGCATTAGGTTCTATGCCAATTGCTTTACATCCGTTTTGTAAAAAAAGCTCCGTTAAAATACCCGTTCCTGAGCCAATATCCGCAATAACTGATGATGCATTTAAATTGGTTTCAGCCTTTATATAACCAATTATATTTCCCGGATAATGTGGCCTGTATTTTACATAATTATCTACCCGGTTGCTGAACCTTTGTGTATTGTCCATATTAAAATTTCAATATAATATTTCTTTTATTATAGATAAAATTATTCTTCATTAAGTTTGGGATTGTATCACTTAAAATGATTCTTTTTTACCTTCTGCGACGAATCATATACCATTCTTATTATAGTAGAAATCCACTTTGAAACCTTTATATATTAGCTTTGAACTATTCAAACATATCCTTGCCAACTCATCATCTGTACTATATATATAGCTGGCAGCAGAAGAAGACGCTGCTATTTTTATTAAACCGAAAAATTATTGCGCTGCAAGAACCAAGACATGCATAGTTCTGTATTGAAAATTTATATTGCAGCCATTTAAAAGTACTGTGTAATTTTTTGGAGCTCTGTCTGTATTTGATTTTGCTTATTTTCTCCTGCTAAAAGAAAGGAATTCTTTGTAACATTGAGTTTGTCTTTAGTAAGATTAATATCCTGGGTTAATGTATTTATCTCAGTTTTTAAAGTATTTATTCTCTTAGACAGTTCCTGCAATTCATCTGCTTTCTTTTGTATTGATAACTCTTTTTGCCGCACTTCTTTTTGATACTGTTGTGCATGTGCACTTTGAAAAGCATTTAAATCACGGCCAATAAGATTTAAATACTCCTGTCCTGTAGCCAAAAGTTTTTCTTTGGTAAGCCCGGTACTTTTTAAAACATTAAATGCTGTTCTATATTTTATAGCTTCATCCGTTATATCATCTATATCAAGTTTGCTATCAACAAATTCTTTAAAATCTGTTCCCTGAAAGAATGGGTTCTTTGCATTGGCCTCATCAATCAATTTCTCAAAATATTGTTCGTGTTCCGGCAAAGGGCCGGCTATTGTGCCGCTTTGTGAATAAGTTGGGATATTATTAGAATTATTAGCTGCGCCAGGGTTTCCTGTAATTAAGGGATGCTGCGCATTCTCATTTGCCGGAAAAACAGCAGGCGCAGCCTGGCTTACAGGCGTTAGAGGTTTGATATTTTGCTTTTCCTGCTCCTTCTTTTTATCCTCATCAAATTCAACAAAAGGCGTTAATAATTGCTTTATAAAACTCATGTGATTATATTATTTTCGCAGGCTCAGCAAAAAGCCAATGGTAAAATTGGCATCCCAGTCAAACACAAACGTATCGGTTTTAGTAGCATCAACTATGGCTTTATAAATGTTCAATCCGGCGGCCATTTTTTTATCAGCTGCTGTGTAAGATTGCGGGGCTTTTAATACAGTATATCTTTCTTCACCTTTACGATGTTGCTTCGCTAAAGTAAACGGAACACCACCTAAAATAAAGCCCACGTTGTGCTTGCCTTCAGGTATCTTGCCTGCCTGTGCTTTTACTTCATCATATACTTCGGCATCAGCTTTTCCTTTTTCATAATACTTTGCGCCGGGCAACTCCAGGGATTTCAAATTACCATTTTCTTCCCATGATACTTTTGTGTTGCCGGAACCAATATCCACCAGGAAAGAGTTGTCAACAAAGGATGGAGGTATTGTAGCTCTAAGAGCAAATTTTGCTTCCTGGTCGGCGGTTACATTATTTACAACATATCCCATCTTTTTCAACTCGTTACCGATAATAATAGTTTTAGGTTCCTTTTGAGCGCCTGAAGAAATAACAAAATGCATATTGTTATTTGAAACGCCTTTATCAAACATTGCAGCAAGATACTTTTTCAATCCTGCCCTGATATCGTCTGTGGTGGCCAGTCCTTCGTAGGCCAGCGACTCGCCAAAATCTTTAGATACAATCTCCCATCTTTTTTGATCATCCATATTTATTACGAAAGAATTAAAACCGGTGGCGCCTACTTCAACTACACCACGCAATGTTCCGTTTTGAGGCTTTTCAGGCGTATAATTAAATTCACGTTCTTCGCTATTGGCTTTGGAAGTGTTGCTGGCCGGGGCTTTAGCAGTCGAAGAATCAAACTTTCCTTCAGGTGATGTTGTAGTATTTACAGAAGAATCTTCCTTTGTTGTTTGTGACAATTTTGGCTTAAAAGCAAAATAGGCAAGCACTCCAATGATTAAAACAATTATTAAAATACCAGCGGGTTTTAGTCTCATTATTTATAAATTTTTGTAGTTTTTAAAAGTGATATCAAATCAATATAATCGTTTTTTCTGCAAATTTAATCAATTCAATTATGCGTGCAACGCTACTGATTCGCAATAGTAACCATAACAACCCTTCCACCTTCTTCATTTGACAGTAACAATTTTTTGCCGTCTGTTATATCTACCATCGTACCGATGGGAATTTCTTTATTGTCAGTAAGGTCTTTGAGCGATGTAAGTTTTTGGTTTACGAATACCCATTTATCATGATAAAAAGTAAAATATCCAACAGGTATTTTTTGCTCTGCGCTAAGCTTCTCATTCCTGATGATATTCCTGTTTACATGCCATTGAAATAAGTACTGATTATTATAAACCATCAGCCGGTGATTTTCCGGTATCCACACTGTTGGCTTTGATTGATAATACAAATCCAATACAGGTAGAGTGCCTTTAACGGGAGTATTGCAAAACGGGCATTTTGGCGAAGCTGTATTATCAAAAACAAACCATTTTTGGTCGCATTGTTTATTGCTGCATGGCTGCATTAAGTCAGTCGTTTTCAGCAGCGCCTGCTCCCACGTGTCAGCATTAGGCCTTTGATTTGGGTTATGTAAACCATTGATAAATGCCTGGTCGAACAATGCCTTAAGATAAGGCCCGGTAATGGTGTAAGGAAGTTTGGTAACATCAGCCCATGGCAACGACCATTTGGAAACCTGGTCTATCTTCGGCCTGTTTGATGTATCTGCAGGATTTTCTATAAATAGAGCCTTTTCACCCATGGATAACAGATCATCCTGTTCTGTATCTAATGAATTTACTTTACCGCCTTTTAAAGGATGACGATACAATAAATACATATATATCATTACCGGCAGCGCATGCAAATCTGTAGTGCGGTTAGCATGTTTACGGTTCGGGTCTCGTATATCAAGATGCTTGGTAGCTAACACTTCAGGCGCAATAAAATCGGGAGTGCCAATTACATCAGGCGGATAAAGGCCCGGCACCACTAATCCATCAATATCTATAATGCTGGCCCATTTACTGATCGGGTCAATTAATACATTTTTATAAGAAAGATCGGAATGCGCAAGACCCGCTGCGTGTAAGCGTTTAACGCCTCTTGCTATACGCACACACACCTGGAAGTAGCTTAGCCAATTTCCTAATTCACTTTCATCGAGCCTTAAAGCAAACTGTTTATTTCTGAATTTTGCTGATGCAAACCATAAGCCTTGTTTTTCTTTGCCTTTGATGCCGTCACTGTTTGCATATCCTTTTTTAAAGAAGAAATTTTTATTGTAAGTAGGTACAATTAAACCTACTTTGTTATCAACTTCTACCATGTCTGTAGGCCAGCAGTAAAGCTCTTTATAATAATCGCCGCCTTCACGGTTAAAAAAACTATCATAATATTGAGTAACTAATTTCTTTAAACGCTCTCTTGAATTATAGTCCTGCTTATCCCGGTAAAATGCCACAACATACGACTTGTCAGGTGCGAAATAAACATCTTTCATACCGCCACGCATTGGCTCTCCATTGTCAGCATATTGATAAGTTTTACCAATATTAATAATGGATGGCACCGACTTTATATTCGTTGACGAGGCATGAGAAAAATCGCTTAAAAAGCTCACAAATATTTTGTTTGATTCAATTATTTATACAGTTAATATTACCTCAACACGATCAAGTTTTTAATTCTTTAAAATACTATTGCCAATGTTCTGTCATCGTGATTACCGGGGCTCCAAAAATCCATCCATGCAGAAAATTGCTTTACTATGTCTTCATTACCCGGCCTTAAATCTACTTTAATTCCATCTTCATTTTTTCCATCAAGATCTGCAAGAAACTTCTTCCAGTTTTTAATGTTTGGCAGATTTGCTTCTACTACAAATTTTGGATCATAAATACCGTCAGACATCATAAATAAATAAGAGAAGTCATCAATCAATTTAAAGCCAAACCTTGTTGCAAACTTTTCATTCTGAAAAATCTCAGGCATAGTTATAAACCTTGTTCCGCCGCCATATTCGCCCACATCAATCCAATTCATTAAGGTTACTTCAGTTATATTTTTATCTAACACTGCCATCGGGCAATCTCCTACACCAAACGAAAGCAAAGCATAACCTATATCATATTTTTTAAACAAAGTAAAAACCAATGTAGTGTTTAAATCTTTTAAAGGAAATCCTTCTTTTGCTGCGAATTCTTCAAGCTCTTTATGCACCTTTAAAGCAGCTTTACCAAGGCTGTTATATACAAAGTGATTGAGTTTACTTTGTGTGTCTTGTCCTGCATTTTTTTTATGTTGATCCAACAGTTCATCAAATGCAAGCATGTTATCAATTGAAATTTGATCGCTGAAATAATCTACAACGCCGTTACAGGCAATCATTGAACCTTTTCTTGAAAGCCTTGCGCTTCCGGCACCATCTGCTACCACTACTATGTTCCACCCATTATCCAATTCTTTAAAAGCAAAATCATCTTCTCTGAATGAACCAACATTGGCATGAGAACGTCCTCTTTTTGAAGAAGCAAGAATATATTTATCATCTAAAGGAGAAAAAATTGTACGATCATCTTCTTTCCAATACGGATCGTTTTTATCGCTTTCTAAATTTTTCCATAAGCTTTTGGGATCATGGTTTATTATAAGCTTTATAACCTTTTCATTAAAGGCGGCGTCTTCCGGCTGGCCTTCCACTTTAAATTTAAAAGAGAATGTTACCTCGCCGCTTTGTGCAGGAACCCCGGTAATTTGTTTGGTCTTTTCATCGAAGCGCAAACCCACTTCTTCAAGACCTTCAAATTGATATGCCGTTATATCTTTCCAGTTGAATTTATTAAAATCAAACTTCGTTTCATACGGTTTTCCAAAAGTGGCATTTAAGATACGGATGGGTTGCCGGATAATATCGGCTATCCTTTCTTCCTGTTTCTCTTTAGCCATTATACTATTCTTATTTTGAAAATTAAATTAAATGTGGCTATGTTTTGTATTCTATGAATGGTGGTACAAACCAATACTGCTAACTGTTACATCAATACTGTTGCATCTCAATAATTAGTCAGCAAAGGTTTTAATCAATCATTCCTCTTTTACTTTCATTTTATCAAAGTAAAGGCATACTTAAAATATCATCACCTTATAAACTATATGACATACTTTTCTAAGTCACAATATTTAATTCTGCCGGCGGTGGAGGCAATTCCCCAAGTTGGGTAACATCGTTTCCGCCATCTACTTTTGTAGAGGTAACACCAATGGAAGCCGTTACCCATGTAAAAAATTTAGAGATACTTTGACTATCGGCAGTATCAAGGCTCACGACATTTTCTGTAATTTGTTTTAACAGGTTTGTATCCGCACTGCTGCCGGCTGCACAGGCAACTGTAAATGCAGTTTTGCGCTTCTTAAATTCTTCCAGGCCACTTTGCCAGTCATCGGTGGGGATGCCATCTGTCATTATAAATACAAGTGGTTTCCAGTCTCCCTTTTGTTCAGCAGTTGTTTTGGCAACTTCGTTATCAATACAGGTAGAAACAAGCTTTAAAGCTGCACCCAAACTGGTAGTTCCGGTTGCCTTAAGATCCACTGTTTGAAAAGATGCAAGATCAGTAAGCGGTACAATTTGTTTGGCTTCACTATCAAAAGTGATAATGCTGATAAAAGCTGTTTCGATAGCCTGTGGATTTTGACGTAACGAACTGATCATTACCTGCACACCATTTTTTACTGCTTCAATGGGCTCGCCGGTCATGGAGCCGGAAGTATCTAATAATAAATAAACGGGTAGTCTTCTCATGTTATAAATATTTAAGGATTAAAATTATGACTTTAGCTATACCGGTAACAATAAAATTTCAGGTATTGATTGCTACCGGATGTTTAGCCGGGCAACCGTATGCAAATGTTGCGCCTATAAAATTATCTCATCATACTTTCTATTAACAGGCAGCTTCGGTTTCTTTTAAAGAATCTTAATAATTAATTGTTACATGCCGGGCTTGAAATTTAATAAAGACTGATACAATAAATTTGCTTTTCCCTATGTATCTTGATGCATGATACTACAATGTTCTACTATCCTGAAGAAGGATTTACAACTGGCTAAAAATAACAATGCGCAATCTTTTTAAATATTTGCTGCTTGTAGTTGTTTCACTCGCTGTAATAGTTTGTTGCAGCTTGTTTCAGCATGTAGCTCCTGTAAAAGGTGAATATCATTTTTCCTCGTTCCTGGGAAAGAATTATAAAATACTGGTAGCGATTATTTTTTTCATTATCAGTCTCGGGATAGGTTATTATTTACAGCTTAATCCTTGGCTTACGGGGCTAAGCCTTTATATAATTTTTCCATTTACTGCTATAGCAGAAGCTATACTTTATACCGGCAGCCATAATTTGATTCCGTTTGAATTTATAATTTATTTTGCACTTGCTTTGCCTTCTATAATTGCTGTTTATCTCGGAAGGTTTTTACACAAACGAGTGGCGAAGCGAAAACAAAAAGTAACTACAGTGTAAGTAATTTAACGGCCTGATAATTAAAAACAAATTTGCCTCACTCTTTCATCGGTACATAGCGCTTTAGTAACGTCTTTATCTTCTGCGAATGTTGGCAGTGTTTCAATCATTTAATACTTTCCAGTTTTTAATATCTGAAACTCCGCCTCCTGTATACAATAAATGTAAGTTCCATTCTTTCCCCGTTACTACTTTATATTCGTTTTGCGAATCCTCATAAATTGAAATCCTGAAAGTTGAATCACCTTTTTCTTTAATTATATGTATCTCATTATCCGGCGCAAACTTAGCCGTTGAAGGTGCTGCCAGTTGCTGCCTTATAAAGTTTTTAGCAGCTACTCTTACATCGTGGTCGCCGGGTGTTTTAGAACAACTTGCAAGTACTGAAAATAATAAGAGCGGTATAAACTTTTTCATAAAACCTGTTTTTATATTCTTAACGTTTTGCTTCCTTTACAAAAAACATAATCTCATTTAAACATACAACACCTTCCGGTTATTGTGTTTACGATGATGAAATTTGTAAAACCGGAATACAAATTACATCAAAAGGCGACAAGGAATATTCCGCCTTTTTATTTCCAAAACTTATTCCATAGTATACTCTTTAAGTGAACACTTTATTAAATGAGGCACTTAGTAAATGTAGCTTAGCTAAATTGCATAAATTGTATTGATACAAAGCGTTTATATGATACTTATTTACATCGCTCTCACCATCATCATACTGCTGCTCATAGGCAATATTATTATATCACTCAAAGCGACCAACAACAAACACGCAGGTATAGATTATAAATTTGATGCCTTGCGTGCTGACATACAACGCATAGAGCATGCAGTAAAAACAGAGATAGCCGCAAACCGCAAGGAGTTGCTGGATGCTGCTGCCCGTGCAAGAATAGAACAGGCCAACTCCTTAAGCAGGTTTAAAGGCGATTTTGCAGAAACAATAAAGGATATAAACCAAATACAAAAAGATAACTTCTTTGCATTGCTTAATAAACAAAGCGAACAAAATACTGACACCAGCACAAAGCTTGATAACATGCG
>CAXSDW010000074.1:0-18370 GCA_964236235.1 uncultured Chitinophagaceae bacterium | reverse complement strand
TAAACATTTACAATCTCCATACTTTTTATAAGATTATTCTCAACTTTATAAATATGCTTTACTATTCCATCTACCAATAATTTACCCTGCAGGTCTTTTACTATTTGATGAACTTCCACTTCTATAGTTCCGTCTTCTCTTTCTTTGAAATTAACTGGCGTAACATTCGGATTTAATTCTTTCCATTGCCTTGTCCAATAATCTGTAACTGCATTACGCCCTTCAACATATCCGCCTTCCCAGCCATTTGGCCAGTGAACTTGCGGATGCATAAGTAAAATAACTGCATCAACATCACGCCTGTTAAAAGCGTCATAAGCGTTGCGTAGTAAGTTTTGATACAACATTTCAATTGATTTTCTTTAATAAATAATTATTATAACATTACCTCATACAAAAATCCCGGCGATTATTAACTCTCCGGGAACAAATGGTAATAAAACCTACACAACAATCTCTTTAATAATTTCTTATTCCTATTTCTTATTCCCTATTTATTATTTCTTATTTCTTACTTCTTAATTTCTTATTTCGAAATTAAGTCAATCCGGCTTCTTGCCTTCTAAAAATGTATTGATGGTACTGATCTCTGCCTGGTTATTTTTATCAGACTTTACGGTGTAATTGCTGTAAAAGCTTTCAACATCAGCAATTGAATTATGAAGTTCCGTATTGCGACGGAGGTAAGCAGGAACTGATTCAAACTCATTGTTAGGATCAGCAGCGTTTAAGTTGAAGGATAAATTCCTCAGCTTCGCAATGCGTTCCATTGCCCGGCGCCTGAGTTCATCTGTTTCGTCCACCAATAGTGGCTCCTCAACAGGTGACATCATGATGGGCTGAGTTTGTTGTACATTCTGTTCTGGCTCCTCCGTCGCTTCTAAGGAATCTTTAACCACCAGTTGCATTTCTATAACAGGTTCGTCGGCCTGTACAGGCATTTGCAATGGGGCTGGTTCCTCTACAATTTTGGATTTTGTTTGTTGCGGCTCCTCCTCATAAATTTGTGAAGGTTTGGCCAAATAACCGCCTGACGGGGGAACGGTGCTAGCTTCTTTATTGTTTGATTTATTTAATTCTGGTTTTGGTGATTCGGGTTTTGCTAATTCGGCAGCAATGTTATTCTTCGCAGTTATTGGATTGTCTTCCGAAGATAATTCAAAATGTACAATGGATTCTATAAACTTGTCCCCCGTAATTTTATCATTTGCACCAGGTATTTCTACTAACTGCTCTTTTGCTATTTCTACCATTGTTGGTTCCATTGAAATATCTCTGGCTTCTATTTCCTCAATATTTAAAGGAACAATAATTTCATTTTGCATAACTATAGGTTCTTCTGCAAACATCAAAACCGGCTGCTGGTATACTTTCTTTTGTTCTTCAGACATCTTTAATGTCATCACTATTTTTTCTTCTTTTTTAATTTCCTGTTTAGGAGCTTCCTTTTTATCAAAAGGATTTTTATGCTCAAAGCCGGTAGCTATTAATGTAATGCCTATTTTATTTCCAAGAGAATTGTCATAGCCTAAACCTAATATTACATCTGTATCTTCACCAGCCTGTCCTAATAAATAATTCTGTATAGTTTCTACTTCATCCATGGTAAATTCATTTTCACCTTCTGATGAATTAATGTTTATCAATATCCATTTTGCTCCGCGGATATCGTTATCATTTAGCAAAGGAGAATTCAATGCATCCTCAATTGCTTTCTGCGCCCTGTTCTCGCCCTCACAAGCAGCGCTGCCTAATATTGCTACGCCGCCGCTGCGCATTACAGTGCATACATCAGCAAAGTCAACATTTATCTGGCCAGTGCTGTTAATCACATCTGTTATGCATTTTGCTGCCGTTGCCAGTACATTATCTGCTTTGCTGAAGGCGGCCTTCATAGTAAGATTTCCAAACTGGTGCCGAAGCTTATCATTACTAATTACCAGTAAGGTATCTACATAATCTTTAAGGTAGCTTATGCCGGCTTCTGCCTGCGCAATTCTCTTCTTTCCTTCATAGGCAAAAGGTGTAGTTACAATACCTACGGTAAGTATACCGAGATCTTTACAAATCTTTGCAATGATAGGCGCACCTCCTGTTCCGGTTCCACCGCCCATGCCTGCAGTGATGAAAGCCATCTTTGTATTCACTTCAAGAATACGCTTAATTTCTTCAAGACTTTCTTCAGTGGCTTCTCTGCCAATTTGAGGGTTAGCGCCTGCACCCAATCCCTGGGTAAGATGAGGGCCAAGCTGAATTTTATTAGGTACCTTACTCAATGCTATTGCCTGCGCATCAGTATTGCAAATAATAAAATTTACGCCAGGTATATCCTGGCCATACATGTGGTTTACTGCATTGCTGCCACCGCCGCCTACGCCAATTACTTTAATAATAGAAGATTGCTCTTTAGGCAAATCAAAGTGTATCATGGTTTTTTATTTGATTAGTGGTTAATTCTTTATTTAATTTTTGTATTGCGTTATGTTCTAAAAGAGTTAAAGCCTGGCATCTTCTTCTTCCTTAAATAATTCTATTAAACCTATTTTTATTGAATCCATAAATCCTTTTAAAGTTTTACGTGATTTCATTTTATGCTGAGGCTGTTCTTCAATAATTTTTGTGTCTGCAACCGGCTTCTCCTGTAAACTTCCCGGTACCTCAACCTTTGCAAATTGTGTATCAAACTGTTTTCTCTTATTTTCAAAATCATTGTAACCTTTTAAAATCAAACCTAAACATGTTGAATACATTGGTTTCGCAAGTTCTTCAATATGGCCTGCTGCAAGATGTTCATTCGGATAACCGATACGTGCATTGAGGCCGGTAACATACTCAGTTAATTGAATAAGATGTTTTAACTGCGAGCCGCCACCAGTTAATATTACACCGCCATTAAGCATCCGGTTATCCAAACCAACCTGCTTTAAATGGTAAGAAACAAAGTCCATGATTTCACTCATGCGTGCCTGGATAATTCCTGCAAGATTTTTTACACTTATTTCTTTTGGCGCCATACCGCGTAATCCGGGAATTGTTATAAATGCATTTGCTTTTGCTTCATCAGCAAGTGCACTTCCAAACTGAACTTTCATTTGCTCAGCCTGTGTTTTTAGCACACCAAGCCCTGTTTTAATATCATTAGTTATATTCTCGCCGCCAAAAGGAATTACAGCAGTATGCTTTAAAATTCCTTCGTAGAATACTGCCAGGTCAGTAGTGCCGCCGCCAATATCAACTATAGCTACACCTGCTTCCAGGTCATGATCACACATCACTGCTGCTGCAGAAGCAAGCGGCTGAAGCACGAGATCTTTAGTTTTTAAACCTGCTTTATCTACACTGCGGTTAATATTTCTGATGGCATTTTTATCGCCGGTTATAATGTGAAAATTGGCGCCTACTTTTACGCCGCTATAACCGATTGGATCAGGGATATTTTGAAAATTATCTACAGTAAACTCCTGCGGAATTACATCAATTATCTGGTCTCCGGCAGGAATATAAGTTTTGTATTGATCGTTAATTAACTGGTCAATTTCTGCCTGTTTAATTTCTTCGTCGTTGTTGTGCCTCACAATATCTCCACGTGTCTGAAGGCTTTTTATATGGTGGCCGGCAATGCCAACATATACATCAGTAAGGGTTAAGTTAGGATTGCTGACATAGCAATTTTCAATGGCCGTTTGAATCGCTTTGATGGTTTGATCGATGTTCAACACCATGCCATGTTGCACACCGTTACTGTTAGCACGGCCAAAGCCTAAAATTTCAAGTTTGCCATATTCATTTTTACGTCCTGCAATGGCTGCAATCTTTGTAGTGCCAATGTCAAGTCCAACGATAATAGGTTGTTCAGTGTTCATAATTGTAAGTGTTTTTTACCTTGCTTTTGCTCTTAAAAAAGAGAAAGAATGTTTGGTGGTTTTAATTTTTAATCTTGTTATGTTTTGCTTTTCCCGGTTCATGTAAAAAGATAATTTTCAATACTCATTTTTTGGTTGCATAACTGCTTTAGGCTGTGCCTTGGGTTCACTCTTTATTTTTTTTGTATCAGGCGATTTCAATTGCTTTTTCAATAGTACAGAATTAGATTTTTCAAAAAAATCAGGTTTACTTTTTGGAGGTTGCGTTTTTAAATTGTTATTTATTTTTAGTGAATTAATTGCCTGTGGCAATGGTTTGTGTTCATCATCCGTTGGCTTTAAAGGCATAACGGGCAAATTGGATATTACTTTTTCTTCAGAAAATTTATCATCCTGTGGTTGCGCAAAAGGCACGCTGTTATCATCTTTCGGCTGTATAAGCTGAATATTACTTGCACTGTCATTTGCCTCTTTAATTGCCCTGGCAATTAGCTGCTTCATTAATTGTATCGATTTTAATGAGTCGGTTTTAATATCATTTGCGCCCCGCTTTACAGCAACAACCTGGTTTTTATAAGCCACATTTAAAGTTGAATATTTATTCCATCCAACCCGGCTCTGCACATTTTTATAAAACACGAGCAGGTTATTAAACTTCTCAGCATAGTTATCAGCAGTGCCAAAAATAATTAGCTGATTTCCAATCTTTGGAACCATCTCAAATGTTCTTTCAGTAGTAATATTTACCTGCTCTATTTGTGCCATCCAAAATGGATTGGTAGAAATGTAAAGGCTTATATTTTTTATATCATTTAATAAATTGTTGTCTGCTTTTGAGAAAGAATTACCGGCAACGAAATTTGTAAATACAGGAAGCCTTGCAGAAAGCTTATCGCTTAAAGGCAATTCTGTTCTGGATGAATCTATATAAAATGAATAGCCTTCAGTATTAAAAATACGTGCTATGGGTTCTCTTTCAGTTACATTAATCTTCAGCACATCATTATTATCAAAATACAATTCAGCATTTTTAATCCATTCATTTTTTTTAAGAATTGCTTCCATCCCGGCAAGATCAAATTCATTAAGCGCCTTACCCTGGAATTTTCCGAGGTTCATTTTTTCAAGCATTTGTATTACATCAGCCTTGTCAATAAATAAATTATTTTGAACTCCTTGTATTGATATCTTAACTGCCCTGCAATGATCTGCATTCTTTTTGTTGATTGCTGCCACAAGTAATACTATCAAACCCAAGCCCAGAGCGCTCCATAGCGTATTAATTAATATTTTTTTAAAATTATATCGTTTATTTTCAGGCATAATTACCGGCCTTCATTTTTGATGTTAAAATATTTTTAACCGGCTCTGCCAATGTATCAATATCTCCGGCGCCAGCTGTTATATACACTCCGGATAAGTCTTCACTTGCCTTAATGTTTTTCAGCCAATTCAAAATCTCTTTTTTATCTAATACCTGCACATGCGGATTTTTCATATTCTTAACTATCAATTCACTGGTTACTCCTTCAATTGGTAATTCTCTTGCAGGATATATAGGTAAAAGAATTATTTGATCAGCAAGGTCAAGGGCTTTCGCAAACTCTGCAGCAAGATCTCTTGTACGTGTATACAAATGCGGCTGAAAAATAATGGTGCATTTCATTGACCCAAACAGGCTCTTAGCGCCGCTGATAAGCGCTTTTAATTCTTCCGGATGATGTGCATAATCATCAATATAAATTATATTGTTTCCTGCTCTCTTCGCAAGTAAAGAGGGAAATATTATGTATTCAAATCTTCTTTTTATTCCTTTAAAATTTTTTATAGCTGTTCTTATTTTATCGCTATCAATTTTAAGATGATTAGCTATAACGATGGCTGCTATTGCATTCTCAACATTATGCATTCCGCCCATATGCAACTCAATGTTATCAATCATCCAGTCTTTCATTAATACATCAAACTGATAACCGCCATGTACCATTTTTATATTAGCAGCATAAGCATCAGCGCTATCATTTTGTAAACTATAATTTATACGGACAGGCGATGATAACTTAACAGCTTTATTCAATCCAAATTTGCTTACCAGTAATCCACCGGATTTAATATTTTTAGAGAACTCTGAAAATGCCTGCTGCATTGCTTCTTCTGTTCCATAGATATCCAAATGATCAGCATCCATTGCAGATATAACTGCTATGGCAGGCTTCAACTTTAAAAAACTTCTGTCATATTCATCAGCTTCTATTACACAAATATTGTTATTTCCTTTCCAGAAGTTAGTGTTATAATTAACTGATATTCCACCTAAAAAAGCTGTGCAACTATAACCGCTGTCTCTAAGAATATGAGCGACTAATGTTGTAATAGTTGTTTTGCCATGTGTGCCGGCTATGCAAATATTAAAGCTGTTATTTGTGATCAGTTGCAGCACATCACTTCGCTTAACAATAGCATAGTTTTGTTGCTTATAATAATTTAATTCAATATGCTCTCCAGGGATGGCCGGTGTATATACAACCAGTTCAGCATCCTTATCAAGGAGGTTAATTGAATCTTCATAATGTATATTTATTCCTTCATCCTGCATCTGCTTTGTGAGTGCTGTTGATGTTTTATCATAGCCGCAAACTGCAATTCCATTTTCATTGAAATACCTTGCCAGCGCACTCATTCCAATGCCCCCGATACCGATAAAATAAATTCTTGATATTTTATTTAACTCAATCATTTATTCTTTCACTTCATTTTTTATCTTAGTTATACAAATACAGTAATACTTCTTCTGCAATCTTTTTGTCTGCATCGGGCTTATTAATTTTTGCTATATTTTCTTTAAGCTCAAGGCATAATTTGTTATCATTAACCAATTCAAGTATGGTATCAATAAGCCTGGTTTTCACTTCGCTGTCTTTTACCACAAGCGCTGCATTTTTCTTTTGCAATGCCATAGCATTAGCCATCTGGTGGTCTTCTGCTGCAAACGGATATGGAACAAATATTACAGGCTTTCCTATCATACATAACTCGGCTATTGACATTGCCCCGGCTCTTGATACGACTACATCTGCGGCCACGTAAGCATATTCTATTTTGTCTATAAATGCATTTGTCCAGATGCCGGAACTTTCCTCTTCAACCTTTGCTGCCTTATACGAATATGACTTACCTGTTTGCCATATTAGCTGTAAATTATTTTGTTTGAACACTTTAATATTTTCTTCTATGGTTTCATTAATACTTTTAGCTCCAAGACTTCCTCCCATTACAAATACTGTTTTAAGCGCCGGCTTTAAGCCAAAGAATTCCAGTGCCTCACTTCTTATAATATTTGCTGTAGAAAAAACATTGCGGATTGGATTACCCGTCAGAACAATTTTTTCAGAAGAGAAATATTGATTCATTCCTTCGGATGCTACAAAAATCTTCGTGGCTCTTCTTCCAAGTAAAATATTACTTCGTCCCGGCACAGAATTACTTTCATGTATGAAGGTTGGTATGCCGCGTGTTTGCGCTAATCTTAAAACCGGAAAACTCGAATAACCGCCTACTCCAATTGCTGCATCTGGTTTAAATGTTCTTAATATTTTTGTTACCTGTAAAAAACTTCTTAAGAGCTTAAATGGTAATGTGATATTCTTCAATACATCGCTTCTATCATAGCCTGCTATATACAATCCTTCAATTTTGTAACCTGCTTCAGGCACCTTTTGCATCTCCATTTTCCCCAGGGCGCCAACAAATAAAATCTCTATTGCAGGATTCAGTTTCTTTAGTGCATTAGCAATAGCAATAGCCGGAAATATATGTCCCCCTGTGCCGCCGCCGGCTATAATAACATGGCGAATAGCGGCCATCCTCAAGGTTTTCAGCGATTGTACGTAGGCTTCAGTTTGCATAATTCTTTAGCTCCATATAATATTTACACGTATCATTTACTTATTCATCATTACTTTTTTCATCATTATTATTTTCTTTTTCAGCTTGAACAATAACTCTTTCGCCTTCTACCTGCTCTACATTTCTGGAGACACTTAAAATAATTCCTATAGCAAAACAAGTAAACCACAAGCTGCTTCCGCCCATACTTACCAGCGGCAATGTAACCCCGGTGGTAGGAAAAAGATTGACATTAACAGCCATGTTTACCATTGCCTGAATTACTAATGTAAAACTTAACGCAACCGCTAAAAAAGCTCCGAATGCATAAGGACATCTTTGAAATAACTTAATGCTTCTGAACAAAAACAACAGGTAAATGAAGATGATAATGGCGCCTCCCAGCAAGCCATATTCTTCAATGATTATTGCATAGATAAAATCACTGTAAGGATGCGGAAGAAAATTTCTTTGCTCACTTTTGCCAGGTCCTTTGCCAATCCATCCTCCGTTAGCAATGGCTATTTTAGCCTGCTGTACCTGGTAAGATGCATCTGCTTTATCTGCATACATAAAATCCTGCACACGTCTTATCCATGTTGGCATTCTGCCAAAAGAAAGCACTGATGGAAGCTCTTTGCTTTTATGTTCATCTTTATTATAATAGAACCTTGATACTAATATCAGCAACAGCAAAGGCAACATCGCGGCAGCCAATACTAACATTATATGTTTGCCTCTAACCCTGCCAATAAACATCAACATAAGGCTCGTGCCACCTACCAGCAATGCAGTTGATAAATTCGCCGGCGCAATTAATACCGCAATAATACCTACTGGTATAATGAGCGGCAAGAAACCTTTTTTAAAATCTTTTATTACATTCTGCTTTCTGCTTAACTGTTTGCTCATGTACATGAACAGCGCTAGTTTGGCAAGGTCTGATGTTTGAAAAGTCATATTAATAACAGGCAGTTTTATCCAGCGATGCGCCTCATTAATATTGCTTCCGAATTTTAGTGTATAAAATAAAAGCGGGATGGATATTAGAAATAAGATCGTGGCAACACGTGCATAAAAAGTATAATTAACCCTGTGTGCAAAATAAATAATAAGCACACCCAGGATAATAAAAGCCACCTGCTTGAATAAATAACTTTCAGTGCTTTTGTTCATTTTATAAGCCAGCGAACCTACACTGCTGTACACCACTAATATACTAACAAGCGTTAGCAAAACTACTATAGCCCAAATTACTTTATCACCTTTGGTTCGGTTTAAAATATTTCCATTTACACCAAGAAAAGGTGTAAACTCTGAAGCCGGTATTTGTTGTGTTTCGTTCATAAAAATCTGGCTCACCCTTAAATCCCTCCCTAAAGAAGAGGCGACGCGTTTTATTTTCCGCTCTTTCAGAGAGGTTGGTTTTATAATTCCTTTACTGCTTCCTTAAACTGTTTACCTCTGTCTTCATAGTTTTTAAAAAGATCAAAACTTGCGCATGCAGGAGAAAGCAAAACCACATCTCCCTTGCCCGCAAAATGAAAAGCCGACTGCACTGCATCCTTTGCATTGTTTGTATTAATGATAAGTTCTACCTGGTTACCAAAAGCTTCATGAATCTTGCGGTTATCAATTCCCATACAAACAATAGCCTTCACTTTTTCTTTTACCAAATCAATTATCAACGAATAATCATTGCCTTTATCAATACCGCCAAGAATTAAAATGGCAGGCTTAGTCATACTTTCCAATGCGTACCATGTGCTGTTTACATTGGTTGCCTTACTATCATTAATAAATTCCACACCCTTAATAACTGCAACAGACTCCATCCTGTGCTCAAGGCTTTCAAAAGTTTGTATTGCTTCTCTTATCTTCTCCTTTCTTATATCCAATATAACGGCTGCAAGGCCCGCTGCCATTGTGTTGTACTGATTATGCCTGCCTTTAATTGCAAAATCTTCTACACTCATAGTCATCTCTTCCTGTTGCCACTTTAAGTGCATTTTTGCATCTGATATGTATGCTCCCTGCGGTAGTGGCTTGTTCATTGTGATTGATAATTGTTTAGCTCTTATTAAAAATTCATTTAAATATTTTACCGTTATTTCGTCATCCATGCAATAAATAAAAACATCATCTTCGGTTTGATTTTTTGTTATGCTGAATTTGCTTTTTATATAATTTTCAAATTTGTATTCGTACCTGTCCAAATGATCTTCTGTAATATTTGTAAGTATTGCTATATCAGGTTTAAACTTGTTTATATCATCCAACTGAAAAGAACTTATTTCTGCTACATACAAATCTTTTGGATCCTGTGCCACCTGTCTCGCAAATGAGTATCCTATATTCCCTACCAAAGCACAACTAAAATTTGCCGTTTTAAAAATGTGATAAGCCATTGCTGTTGTGGTACTTTTTCCATTACTACCTGTTATTGCAATTATTTTACTTTCATTTTTATATTGATATGCAAACTCTATTTCACTTATTATAATTATCCCTTTCTTCCTTACTTTTTTTATGATCTCTTTTGATTCCGGTATTCCCGGGCTTTTTATTATCACCGATGCATTTAATATCTTCTCTTCAGTATGAAAGCCTTCTTCAAAAAGAATATCATTTTCAAGCAATTCATTTTTATACTGTTCTTTTACTTTGCCATCATCACTTACAAACACCGGAAATCCTTTTTGCTTTGCAAGCAAAGCTGCTCCCACTCCACTTTCTCCGGCGCCAAGTATAACCACCAGTTCTTTCATTCATTTGCTGTTACAAGTATTATTTATAAAAAAACCGGCTCTTCAATAGTATAGAATTCTCAGGGTCTTGTTTTCAACAGATATGGATATTTTAAAAAGAACAGACAAACGGATTAACAGTTTTTATCACCTCAATTTTAAGGTTACCACCGCAAACACACCTGATAAAATTGTTACTACCCAAAACCGCACAGCAATCTTACTTTCATGATAGCCTAACTTTTGATAATGGTGATGTAAAGGGCTCATTAAAAAGATCCTTTTACCTTCTCCATATTTTTTTCGTGTGTATTTAAAATATGCCACCTGCATCATCACACTGATATTTTCTACTAAAAAAACAAAACAAAAAATCGGTATCATTAACTCTTTGCGTACAATAATTGCCAGTGAAGCGATGATGCCGCCTAATGCCAGGCTGCCCGTATCTCCCATAAAAACCTGCGCCGGGTAAGCATTGTACCACAAAAATCCTACACATGCACCCACAAATGCAGCAATAAAAATTGCCAGCTCACTTAGGTTGGGTATATACATTATGTTGAGGTAATCGGCAATGCGTGCATCACCGCTTACAAATACAAATACACCAAGACATAATCCAATAATGGCACTTACGCCTGTGGCCAAACCATCTAATCCATCAGTAATATTTGCACCGTTTGAAACTGCAGTTATCAAAAAGATCACTATTAAAATATATATTATGTAGGTATACTTTTCCATGCTTTCGGGCAGCAATCTTGCATAATTAAACTCATGCGTTTTTACAAATGGGATAGTTGTGATTGGCGTTTTAACTGTTACAAAACGGTGACTTATTCCATCTGACATTACTGTATCTTCTTTCAATTTCTTCTCGCCTCTTTGCAGGGTTTTTTGTGGTTCATTTTGTCTTGTAACAATTTCTCTTTTTACCACTACATTGTTATTAAAGTATAAAGTAGCACCCACTATAATTCCTAACATCACCTGGCCAAAAATTTTAAATCTTCCTGCAAGTCCATCGGCATCTGTTTTTTTATAACTAATACCTTTTGTTCTTGCGATACGCCTGGCTTTTATTTTAAGGTAATCATCTATAAACCCTATAATGCCCAGCCACACTGTACTTAACAGCATTAACCTTACATATACTTTATCCAGGTTGGCGAGTAAAATCGTAGGTATCAGGATGGCCAATAATATAATAATACCACCCATTGTGGGTGTACCTCTTTTTTGTATTTCACCTTCAAGCCCAAGTTCACGAACTGATTCACCAATTTGTTTTCTTTGTAAATAACTTATCAGTTGCTTACCAAAAACAGTTGCAATCACTAATGAAAAAATTACTGCCAGCAACACCCTGAAAGTGATGAATTGAAAAAGTCCGCTTCCCGGAAACTTTATTCCTCGTTTAGTGAGCCATTCAAATAAGTGGTATAGCATGTTACCAGTTTCTTATTTTGATTTCTATTTTATCAATCGTTATTAATTCATTTATCCAAAAGATCAAACATCTCTAATAACACTGCTTTATCATCGAAAGGATATTTCACTTTTTTTATTTCCTGGTATTTCTCATGTCCCTTTCCGGCTATCAACAAAATGTCTTGTTTTTGAGAAAGATTTACTGCTGTTTTTATTGCTTCCCTTCTATCTTCTATAGATATGTATTTTTTTCTTGCTGTGATACCTACACCCTTTTCCATGTCTCTTAAAATTTGTAACGCATCTTCACTTCTTGGATTATCGGAAGTAAAAATTACTTTATCGCTATGCTCACAGGCAACTTCAGCCATCACAGGTCTTTTTGTTTTATCCCTGTCACCGCCACAGCCAACCACGGTTATAATATGTTCAGTACCTTGTTTTACTTTTTTAATTGTAGCTAATACATTTAATAATGCATCCGGAGTGTGTGCATAATCAACTATACCAATCACCTTTTCATTTGGTGAAATAACATAGTCAAACCTGCCCTCAGCGCCGGTTAAGCTGCTTAAAATTTGTAATACAGTCAGCTTATCTTCTCCAAGGCAAATGGCTGCAGCGTATACCGCCATAATATTATATGCATTGAAAGTTCCGATGAGTTTAAAATTTACTTCAATGTCATTTATAGTAAGCATCAACCCGGTAAGACTGTTGTCTAAAATCTTTCCTTTAAAATCAGCCATAGTCTTAAGGCTGTAGAAATATTTTTTTGCAGAAGTGTTTTGTAACATAACAGCACCACGCTTATCATCAGCATTGCTTATGGCAAAAGATGATGAAGGCAGATTATCAAAAAAAGTTTTTTTAACACGGATATATTCATCAAACGTTTTATGATAATCTAAATGATCATGCGTTATGTTACTGAATATACCTCCCGCAAAATGCAAACCTGCAACCCTTTGCTGGTGCAGTGCATGAGAACTAACCTCCATAAATACATGCGTGCAGCCACTCTCAGCCATTTTTTCAATTAACACATTAAGGCTTATTGCATCAGGAGTTGTATGTGTAGCGGGAATAATTGTATCTCCAATTTGGTTTTGTACTGTGCTTATTAAGCCACAGGTATAACCAAGAGCAGAAAACAATTTATACAAAAGTGTAGCAATAGTTGTCTTACCATTAGTGCCGGTAACGCCAACTAATTTTACTTTTTGAGAAGGCTGCCCGTAAAAATTATGTGCCATCAAACCCGCTGCTAAGGCGCTATTTTCCACAATAATGTATTGAACATTTTCTTTTTGCTCAGTTGGCAAATGTTCAACTATAATAACTGAAGCGCCATTAATAATTGCATCATCAATAAATTTATGACCATCTATATTACTCCCGTTAATGGCAATAAAACATGAGCCGGTTGTTACGTTTCTTGAATCAATCTGCAGATCTTTAATTTCAGCAACAGGCTTCCCGGTTACTGAGCGGATCGGCACTTTATATAATATGTCTTTTAAAATTGCCATTAATTCAATTGAATTTTTATAGCCTGCCCCTTAGTAATATTTGCATCACTCACCAAAGATTGATATATAACTTTGCCCCTGCCGGAAGCAATAACTTTTAAACCTAAGTTTTCCAACAGGTATACAGCATCCTTTAAACCAAGACCAACAACGTTTGGAATTTTGTTTGCCTGCTGCTGAGGATCGAACTGTGTTCTTAAAACAGAAGAATTATTATACATATTTATCGCTCTCCAGTTACCGCCGGTAGCTGAATCCAACACAGGAATTTTTAATACATCTACAACTTTATTTATGTCATTTTGCAAACCATAATAATTATAATTGACACTGTCATTTATATATGGAGATCTGAAAACGGGCTGGTCAGAAATATTAGAAGCATATATCCTATCTGCAACTTCTTTAAACACAGGAGCAGCAACCACACCGCCATAGGCAAGTTTTGATTCGTTACTATTTTGAATAATAACTGCTATTGTATACCGTGGCTTGTCTTCAGGAAAGTATCCGATAAAAGCAGATTGATAAATTTTATTGGCTTTATTATAACCCCTGTTATCAAGCGCTGTTACCGCCGTACCTGTTTTTCCTGCAAAAGAATAAACATTATTTTTTAAGGTGTGTGCAGTACCGTGCTCACTTTCCACAACATCTAACAGGCACCCTTTTAGTTTACCAAGGGTTTCATCACTGCAAATTTTATCTACCAATACTTTGGGAGAAAATGTCCTGATATTTATTCCTCTTTCCATAATAGCATTTACCAGGTAAGGCTTCATCATTTTACCATTATTGGCAACAGCATTATAAACCATAAGCATGTGCAATGGAGTAATCAGTTCTTCATAACCATGAGCCATAAAGGGAAGTGTTGGCTTTGTCCAGAATTTACCGCCGGGTTTTTTAATAAGAGGAGCGGCCTGGCCAACAATATCAACACCAGTGCATGTATCCAGCCGAAGCTTATGCAAATGATCAGTGAACTTAGAAGGCTGATCATGATAATATTGTTCTGCAAGCTTTGCAAAAGCAACGTTTGATGATCTTGCAAAAGCTTCTTTTACGGTAATTCTTCCTGTGCCTAAATGAGAATCCCTGATGCGTAAACCGTAAAATAATTTTTGTCCTCCTTCGCAATCTACTATGCTGTTTGTATCAATATATTTATCTTCTAATAATGATAATAAAGTGGCCAGTTTAAAAATGGAACCGGGTTCTGTTTTCTTGGCAATCCCATAATTATAATCTTCAAGATATGCGCCATCAGGCCTTTTGCCCAGGTTAGCAATAGCTTTTATCTTACCGGTTTGGGTTTCCATCACAATGCATGTACCGTGCAGGGAATTGTTGTTGATCATCATTTTCATTAATGAATTTTCAGCAACATCCTGCATGTAAGTATCAATAGTTGTTATAATATCTTTACCATTTTCAGGATCTATTTCCGCACCATCCACGGGCACATAAGCACCTGCCATATACCGCATCAAACGCTGACCTGATTCACCTTTAAGCACACTATCATACGATCTTTCCAAGCCAACATTTTTGCTGGTATCGCCCCGTGAAAGCCCGATAGTTCTGTTAGCCAGCAGCACATATGGATTCACCCTGTTGTCTCTTACATCAATGATGAATCCACTTTTGTTTCTCCCCTGCCGTACTAAAACAAAATCCCTTAGCTGCTGGTATTGCTCAAAGGATATCTTTCTTTTTAAAAGAAAATAACGGTCTTTATTTTTATAAGCAAGCTGCAACTGGCTCTTATAACTTTTAGCCGGAGCATCGTTAAAAAGCCCGGCCAGGCAAATGCTTAATGAATCAATATTGTCATGAAAATTTCTGCCGCTATTTTCCCTTAATCCATCAGCACCAAAATCAATATGAACATCAAAAACAGGAATTGATGTGCTAAGCATATTTCCATCTTCACTGTAAATACTTCCACGCTCAGCATTTAGGGGCATGTATTTTAAATGCAGGCTATCACTCATGCTTAACCAATAACTTCCCTGAACTCTTTGTATGTAAAACGCTCTTCCGATTATTACAAGACCTAACATAGTTATGCAGAGAAAGCAAAGATTAACCCGCCACAATATGTCTTTTTTTATATTCAATTTGCCGGCTTAAATTTCTATTAAACTTACATTATTGACCTGTGCTGTCTGCTATTTTCATAGGTGGAATTAATAACTCTTTTAGTCCCAAAGGCTCTACTGCCCTTACTAATTCACTTTCTTTACTTCTAAACATCACATCTCTTTTTACTGTTTTAAATTCATATTCCATCTCCTTTAAATGCTTGTCTGCAACGTCTATCTTTCTTATCATCTTATCTGCATAATGACCATTTGCGATGTAAGTGACCGTTAATACAGCGACAAACAAAAAGAAAGGAATATTTTTAACGATCCATTTATTATAGAAGAGCTTGCGCCAGTCTTTCTTTTGAAAGCGTTTTTTTTTCCTTGTTATGTTTCCTGTAGTTTCCTGCATTCCGGTCTAATTTGATTTAACAGATTCCATTAAGAACTAAATTCAATTTTGTATAAACAGGTAATCGCTGCTTTATAATTGTTTGTTTGAAACATAATGAATCATAGCTTTTCAGCAATGCGAAGCTTAGCACTTCTCGCCCTTGGATTGTTGCTTAGTTCTTCTTCATCAGCACTAACAGGCTTTTTCGTAATTATTTTTAATTCACTCTTCGCCTTTGTTCCATATATTTCATCAGCATTATCTTCTTCAAAACTTCCTCTCTTAAAAAATGCTTTTACAATTGCGTCTTCAAGAGAATGAAAAGTAATGATGACTATGCGACCGCCTTTATTTAGAAGCGCAGGCACCTGTTGCAGCATTTCCTTCAATGCGCCAAGCTCATCATTTAGCTCGATACGCAAGGCCTGAAAAACTTGTGCTAAATATTTATTCGGATTACCTTTTACCGCAGGATAAATGGCATTTTTAAATTGATTAATAGTGAGCAAAGATGCTGTGCGCCTTGCTTCTGCAATTGTTTTTGCCAGAGTTTTAGCATTGCTTACTTCACCATATTGCTCAAACATCTTATGCAACCTTTCTTCAGGATATTTGTTTAAAATGTCAGCAGCTAAAGTTATTTGCCGCTGATCCATTCGCATATCCAAAGGCGCATCATATCTTGTAGAAAAACCTCTTTCAGCTTTATTGAACTGGTGACTGGAAACGCCGAGATCTGCTAAGATCCCATCTGCTTTTTCAATTTTATGTAAGCGCAGAAAGCGTTGCAAATGCCGGAAGTTGTGAGGTATAAAAGTGAGGCGCTCATCACGAGGAACATTGTTCTTTGCTTCTTCATCCTGATCAAAAACAATCAGCTTTCCGTTTCGATCTAACTTATCAAGTATAGCTTTACTGTGGCCTCCGCCGCCAAACGTACAATCAACATAAATGCCGCCCGGCTTTATCTGCAAACCATCTATTACCTGGGGCAGCATTACCGGCAAATGGTATATGCTTTCCTGCATAGTTAAGCCGGTTTGTTTTGTTCGCCACCCATTACTTCATTCGCTAAATTGCTAAATGCATCCGGAGAAAACGTTTCAAAGAACTGTTGATATTTATTCTTGTCCCATATCTCAATTTTATTTACTGCCGAAACAAGTACAATGTCTTTTTCAAGACCAGCATATTCCATTAAATTTTTCGGTAATAACAATCTGTTGGCGCTATCTAAATCCACCTGGATAGCTCCATTTAAAAAATAACGCCTGAACTTTCTTACATTCGGATCAAAATCGTTTAAGCCACTTATCTGTGAAAAAATCGGCTTCCAGCTTTTCATGGGATATAAGCTTAAGCACTTTTCAAAACCACGATTAATAACAAAAGTTTCGGCAGTTCCCTCCGGTAATTGTTTCTTAAAACCTGCAGGCAAAAGAAATCTTCCTTTGGGATCTAAAGTAGCTTCGTATTCGCCAATGAAACCTATCATTATTATCTGTGATTGGATAAAAAAACATAAACCTCCACAAAATAACACTTTTTCCCACTTTATCAATTTTATTTAAATAAACATTTATCCACTTAAATACTTAAAGGGGAATACGTAGAATATTAACTCATTTTATAAAATGAATTATAAAGCACCATAATGATTTGCGTAAAAAATCAGCGTTAGATTTACAATTAACAGGAAATTTTTAGAGGAGAATTGATGACATTCAGGATTCATTTACAAGTGGAAAATCAATGGTAAAGCAAGTGCCTTTGCCTAATGTACTTTCAGCTTTAATTTTTCCATGATGCGCCTTAACGATCGTTTTTACATAACTTAATCCAAGCCCGAAACCTTTTACATTATGCAGATTGCCTGTGTGTGCACGATAGAATTTTTCAAATATTCGCTGCAAGGTTTCCTTACTCATACCAATACCATTGTCTTCAATTTTTATTCTTAATTGCCGTGAAACGTTTTGCGTATAGATTTTAATTACGAGATTGTCTTTTGAATATTTAACAGCATTGTCCAAAAGATTATTTATCAGATTAGTAAAATGAACTTCATCGGCAAGTATTTTATCATTTTCAGCTGTAAGTGAGCTTTCTATAATGCCATTCTTTTGCTCAACAGGTAACTTAATATTATTTAAAGCGCTGTTTATTAGTTCATGTGCATGCGTTACTTTTAAATTTAACTGTATTTCCTGTTTATCCAGCAAAGCCGCCTGCAGTATGGTTTCTACCTGTTTATTCATGCGCTTGTTTTCATCCTTTATAATGCCTGAAAAATAATCCATCTTAGATCTGTCGTTAATTACTTTTTCATTTTTTAGCGCATCTACTGCAAGAGAAATTGTTGCTAATGGCGTTTTAAATTCATGGGTCATATTATTTATAAAATCAGACTTTATTTCACTCAATT
>CAXSDW010000073.1:10199-18508 GCA_964236235.1 uncultured Chitinophagaceae bacterium | reverse complement strand
AATGGGAATTGGAAATCGGAAAATTAGTTTGAATTAAACACCCTTCTGGGATGGAGACTCTAACATGCTTAGTCGCGTAGCAGATACAATATATTGGCTTGGAAGATACATGGAAAGAACGAATGGCATGTTACAAGCTATTCGCACCCAATATATTTTCTCACAGGATGAAGCCCGGGAAAATGTGTGGCAGCCATTATTAAAGATATATGGTGAACTTTCTGAAGCGGAAACAGAAGCGATTAGAGAACACTCTCCCAAGATTTTAGAATATATGATATTCAGCCCTGTTAACAGTGCATCTGCTTACAATAACATAATGCAGTCAAGAGAAAATGCACGTTCAATACAGGATAATATAACCAAGGAAGTATGGCAATGCCTTAATGATTATTATCATTTTATCCGCAACGATGAATTAAAAAAACAGGTAAGGATGGAAGACCCTGTTTCTGCAATTGATCTCTTAATAAAATATGGATTATTGTTTACCGGAACTGTTGATAATACCATGACAAGAGGTGAAGGATTTACTTACCTGAACATAGGTAAATTTTTAGAGCGGGCAATACATTCTGCAGATACAACAAGAATAAAATTAGATGAGCTTGATAATACACAGCATGAAGCAGCACAGGCTGCAGATCTCAGGTACCTGCTTTACTCTTTGTTTGGTTTTGAAGTATATATTAAAACGTGTAAAGGAAATTTTACCATAAAGAATGTTGCAGAGCTTATTCTTTACAATACTAATTTTCCGCATTCAATTTTATACAGTCTTGACCAGGTGTATAAATATTTTGGAAGACTAAGAGCAGAAAGTCTTCCGGAGCATTTTGAACATCTGGAATTCCTTATCGGTAAAATAAGGAACAATATTAAATACAGCAACGTTCATGAAGGCGATGTATTAGGAATGACAGATTTTCTGTTTAAGACAAGGATGGATCTCTTTGATATAGCTGCGGCTTTTAGTAAATATTATTTTGGAAACAGTTAAACCAGTAATCTTATGCCTTCTTATAAAATAAGACACATTACGCGGTACAAATATTCTTCTACAGTAATTGATTGTACTAACCAGATAAAATTGTATCCTATTATAGATTCTTTGCTGGAAGTAAGAAGGCATGAAATAAAAATATCGCATCATCCGGCAGTTGAAATATTTGTTGATTACTTTGGTAATTATACCGGTGTTTTCTCTGTAATAAAACCACACCGGGAATTGCTTATAGAGTCAGAAGCCGAAGTGATAACAAAGCCTGTGATCTTTCCTGCAGATGATATGGCGCCTGCTGAACAATGGTCACATCTTGAAAGATTAAAATTCGATATGAGTTACATGGATTTTCTTACACAGGAAAATTTCATTTCATCTAACGAAGTAAAGGAAGCGCTTGGCCACATGGTCAGCCTTGATAAAACACCGCTTCAAAATGCTATCCTGCTTTCTGAATATGTGTACAATAATTTTACCTATCAAAAAGGAATAACAAGCGTGGAAACAAAAACTGAGGAAGTGTGGAAACTTAAAGCCGGCGTATGCCAGGACTTTGCTCATATATTGCTTGTTTTTCTGCGGATGTTTAAGATTCCTTCACGTTATGTAAGCGGATATATTTGTCCGAAGGATAAAGAGATGCGTGGAGAAGGTGCAACGCATGCATGGGCAGAAGCTAATATTCCAAACTACGGCTGGGTAGGGCTCGATCCTACAAATAATTGCATAGTAAATGACCAGCATGTGCGGCTTGCAGTTGGCAGAAATTTTACTGATTGTACACCGGTGAAAGGAACATATAAAGGCTCAGGTGAACATACACTTGAAGTATCTGTTGAAATTAAGAATGGCAGTATAAAAAAAGATGACGAAAAACAAACACTGCCTAAATTCAGTTATGAGGCGAAGAATCCCGGTGAGCCAATAAACTCATACCGTCATTATCTTGAAGTGCAGCAAAGGCAGCAACAGCAATAATTTTATAGCCGATCATCTATATAAATCTTTACGGCATTTGTAACGGGCAAGTGAACAAAGTAAACTCTATTTTATAGGCTAATTTTTGGTAACAACTTTCTCTTTAAATCATGTCAAAAAAATACAGTCTGGCATGATGTTTACTTTCATCATTTAAAATAAAACCTTTTATATGGACAACTTAATAAATTTAAGAGACTTGCTGAACCATGAAATATTGGACCTTTATTCAGCAGAAAAACAAATTATTGACGCCTTACCCGATATGATAGACAACGCAGGTGATGAAGAATTGAGATCCGCTTTAGCAGAGCATTTAGAAGTAACAAGAACACACAAAACGAGGCTGGAAAAAGTACAACAATTATTAGGGCAAGCGGATGCCACAGATACTAAAAAAGAAGATGGTTTTTTCTCAAGGTTATTTGGTGGCGTTAGTGAACCTAAATGCAGGGGAACTGAAGGTTTGATAAAAGAATCTGAAAAAATGATGGCAGAAAATATGAGCCCGGAAGTAAGGGATGCAGCTATAATTGCAGGTGCTCAAAAAATAGAGCACTATGAAATTTCAGGTTATGGAACTGCTGTTGCATTTGCCCGCCAGTTGGGTCTTGAAGATGTTGCAGCGCTGCTTGAAGAAACATTAAACGATGAATACG
This sequence comes from uncultured Chitinophagaceae bacterium, assembly GCA_964236235.1. Classification (GTDB taxonomy): domain Bacteria; phylum Bacteroidota; class Bacteroidia; order Chitinophagales; family Chitinophagaceae; genus Ginsengibacter. Next base: position 15,868 of record CAXSDW010000073.1, on the reverse strand, counting down.
AAGCAGATGATATGTTAACCGAACTTGCGGTAGGAAAACTCAACCTTGATGCTGAAGATGCAGCAGATGATTCTTATGATGACAATGTAAGTGGAACAAATGTAACAGAAGATTTCCAAAGTTCAGCTGGCCAAAATACCAGGGATGAATCTTTGTTTAGCGATATTGGAGGAGTAAACAGAAACTCACTTTAACCTTTATAATCATTGAGTGATCATAACTTAAGTCGGCCATAATTGGCCGGCTTTTCTTTTGATAATATATTTTTAGAAAACGTTTTTACAGTATTAAAATCACCTTAACAAATAAATATGGATGAAAATTTAAATCTGCCTGCTGAAGATAATGACCAACCAATAAGGAGAAACGGAACGATTTATTGACGAAGTAACAAGAAGAAAAATAGCACGTTATCTGCCAGACACCAAGGATGTATATCAGACCAGGATATTAATATAAACACCGGTATCAGCAGCGATTTAACAGAAGAAAGTAAGAAGGATAAAAGATAGTAAGTTGTTAAACAAGAATCCTTTGTTCACTTTTTTCATGATTTTTGATAAGCTATAATTGGGTAGTATTTAGTTTCTTACTGTAAATTCTTTATACCTGATTTCTTCTTTTGCTGTAATAATTACATCCGTTACCTGCGCCTTTGAAGGTCCTTGTTTACACCAGTTAATAAAGCGCTGTAGTTGCTGTTCGTTTCCAAAAATCTCAGCCTCTACATCTCCATTTTTTGTGTTCTTTATCCATCCGGTTACACCAAGTTTTTCTGCGATTTTTTTAGCAGTAGCACGATAAAATACGCCCTGTACTTTTCCCTTTATTAATAAATGAGTTGTAGGCATTTTTAAAGAGAAGGGGATACTAAAATAATTACTACAACACTATCAGGTAGTTTTATTTACTACTGTTCCTTTTTTGTAATTTACTTTATGCTTACGTTTAATCCCATGATGTTCATGCTTGGTTTTATAACCACTGTACTTTTTGTGTTTGCTAAAGGTGTTGTGAACTTTTTGAGGAATTGTTGAAGTCTTTTTTACTTTGTCTTTGTTATCGCCATCCTGTGCATTGGCAACATAGCCAAAGCTAAGGCCGAGCATTAAAAATAAAATCAGTTTTTTCATATAATTTGTTTTAATTAAAGTTAATGTATAAAACTGACTTTAAGAGATAACATAATTATATTAAAAAAACCCAACGCATGTGTTGGGTTTAAAAAACGAAAACCAATAAATTAATTACTAATTATTCATTGCCTTGTGGGCATCTCTATATTTTTTAATAAGATCATGAGCCGTTTTTAATTCTGCCTGCTGATTAGTAATTAGCTGGCGGGTATCTGCACTTATTTCTGCATCAGAAGCAAGCGCTTCTCTATAAGCTTTTTGCGCAGCATCTTCACCAAATTCACAATTATCTAAAATGGCCTGTCTGTCCTTACCAGTAAATAAAGTTTTTACATCCATCCATACTCTGTAAACCTTGCCGCTGTTGGTAGTGCCGGTATCAGGGTTGCCGCCTAATCTTGTTACTTCTGCAGATAATTCTGCAACATAACTCCTGCTATCATTAGCCATTTTATTAAATATAGCCACGAGATCTAAATCTTTATCTTTTGCTTCTTCAGCCGCTTTTTCATAACCGTTTACCCTGTCATTATTGATTTGAATCAGGTCATTTAAAACGTTTACTAATTTATCATTTGTTGTTGTCATATAATTTAGATTTAATTTTCTTGTTGGGTTCTAAAATTATGCCATATAAACAATGATATATAATTTAAAACGCATAAAATTTAGGGTAATTCATTATACTTAAGGGGGAAAATCTTCTACTTAAATATTGATAAAAATTTAAACAGACAACTGATTATAGACACGTAATAATTTTCTGCAAGAAATTTCATTTGTACAACGCTAAAAATTAAAGAGGTAAGATTGGATAATTTGCAATCACAGGATAATAGTCCTAAATAATTAGTGCTCTAAATCAACCGGCAAAGCTCTATAAAACCGCCCACTTTACCGGGCGGAGAGTTAATACTACATTCTTTATACTAATTCTACCGACCACGTGATGATTTACCTTTTGAACCTGATTTACCTTTGCTTGCTGATGAATTTTTTGAAGCGCTTTTTTTACTGCCTGATTTCTTTGAGCTGCTATTATTTCCACCTTTGGAAGCGCCTTTGGATGCTGCGTTACGATTGTTAGATGAGGCTCCTTTTTTTGATGCTGAATTTTTGGATGCGCCCTTTGAAGATGAAGATTTAAACGCAGATGCTCCTTTTTTAGGTGCTGCTTTGCTGCCGCTTTTTGCTGCTGATTTTGTACGATTATTGCTGTTGCCTTTTGTTGCCGCAACATTGCCTCCTTTAGCGCCTGATTTTTTTGCTGCGGATTTTGATCTGCCATCTCCATTGCCTGAAGGCTCCGCAAATTCTGCTTCAAGATTTATGTCACCTACTGCAAGTTCAGTTAAAAGCCTGTCTGCTTCATATTCTTCGTTTAAAGTTTGTTCAAGTTTACCAGCTATGTCATCTAATTTTAATTCTCTTGCATAAGCACGTGCAGTACCATATCCTGAAATCTCATAGTGTTCTATTTTTTGTGCACTTGCTATAATAGCTGCATCAGCTACTTCAGGGCTCAGGTCTTCATTCATCATTTTATTACCTTCGTTTATCAGGCCTTCCATGCCTTTACATTTCTCATCGTTTTTACCACCAAACAAGCGTGAAAAAAATCCTTTGCGTGAGCCATCACTGCCTGCCTTTTGTTCGCCATCTTCTTCGGCACTTTGCTCATCACCCGTTACTTCTTCCTCTGCTTGCGTCATCATTTGCTGAATTTCTTCAAGCCTTGTTTTTTGATCTTCTGTAATTTCAAGGTGTCGCTGCAATGTGTTTTTCAAATCTTCATTACCTGCCTTCTCAATCATGATTGGCAAGGCCTCTATAATTTGTTGTTCTGCTGAATACAGGTCAATGATCTCATGTTTCAGCAACTCTTTTAGATCAGTAATTTTTTCCATAATAAAAATTTTTAGTGTAATGTTTTTCAAAGAAAAAATCATGCCGCAGCTAACATATTATTTTAGGCACGCAATTTATCTTTTACATTAGCCGAATAAATAATCCGGCATAATTTCGCTTTAACTTTATAAACATTAAAACACCTTTTAAGAAGCTATGGAATTTGTTGATTATTATAAAATATTAGGCGTTGATAAAAACGCAAATGAACAGCAAATAAAGTCTGCATATCGTAAACTTGCCAGGAAACATCATCCCGATCTTAACCCAAATGATAAAGAAGCGCATAAAAAGTTTCAGCAGATTAATGAGGCCCATGAAGTATTGAGTGATCCTGAAAAAAGAAAAAAATATGACCTGTATGGTAAAGACTGGCAACATGCGGATCAATTTGAACAGGCACGCCAGCAAAGAAACAGTGCAGGTTCTGGTGGATATGACTTTTCAGGAACGGAAGGAGGCGAGGATTTTTCTGAATTCTTCTCCTCACTTTTCGGCGGAGGTTCCGGCAGGTCGTCTCAGGCAAAATTCAGAGGTCAGGATTATAACGCAGAACTGCATTTAAACTTTACCGATGCTTACAAAACCCATCAGCAAACCATTACAGTTAATGGAAAAAATATAAGGATAACTATACCTGCAGGCATCGAAAACGGACAGGTGATTAAGCTTAAAGGATATGGCGCAGAAGGCGTAAATGGCGGGCCTAAAGGTGATTTATATATTACCTTTGCGATAACCAATAATACTGTGTTTAAACGGGATAAAAATGATTTGTATACAACCATTAAAATTGATTTGTATACGGCCCTTTTAGGGGGTGAAATAACGCTTGAAACTTTAAGCGGAAAGATCAAATTAAAGGTAGTTCCTGAAACACAAAACGGAAGCAAAATAAGGTTAAAAGGAAAAGGATTTCCGGTGTACAAGGAGGAGGGCAAATTTGGTGACCTCTTTATAACCTATGAAGTAGTATTGCCAACAAAGCTTACCGAAAAACAAAAAGAATTATTTACGCAGTTGTCTAAAACATCATAAAATAATATTCACATGCAATCACAAAATTTAATTCCGGCAGACGAGTTTTGCATTCATCATAAAGTAGAATATTCTTTTATTAATTCACTTGAGCAATTTGGTTTGGTTCACATTACTACTATTGAACAAAAACATTTTATTGACAGCGACAGGTTAAATGACCTGGAAAAATTTGTTCGCTTACATTATGATCTTGATATCAATCTTGAAGGAATTGAAGCAATAACTTTCCTTCTTCAAAAAGTAAAAAATTTACAGGAAGAAATCAATACATTAAAGAACAGGCTTATCTTTTATGAGCATGGTGAATAATTTTGCGACAAGCATTTGATCTTTATTAAAAAGATTTTTGAACTAATAAAAATGAGAAAGTATGCCCGATAATTTTCCCGAAGAAATAAATCTGAATAAAGGTGATTCCACAACCATTAAACTAAAGGGATTGGCCACAGCCGGTTATGAATGGGCTTATTCAATTGATGATGAGAAAGATTGCATAAAAATTTCTAAAGAGTTTGAGCCATACGACGGAAAGGACAAAACAAAGGGTTCCAATGCTGACGAAGTTTTTACCATAACAGCGCAAAAACAAGGATCAGCAACTATTCATTTTATGCAACAAAGAAACTGGGAGAAAAATGCAAACCCGGTAAGTGAAAAGATCGTAAAAATAACCGTGGGGGACTAACCTCAATATTGCTCTTTATTATTAGGGAAGTCTTTTGATTTTACATCCCTGATATATTGCTTAACTGCCCCTGTTACCTGCTCATGCATATTAAGATACTTACGTAAAAACCTTGGCTTAAATTCAGTGTTTATGCCAAGCATGTCATGCATTACTAATACCTGGCCATCACAATAAGAACCAGCCCCAATACCGATTGTAGGAATATTTAAACTGCCTGTAACCTGCTCAGCCAATGATGCAGGAATTTTTTCAAGTACAATTGCAAAGCAGCCGGCTTCCTGCAAAAGAAGGGCATCTTTTTTTAACTTTTCAGCTTCTTCTTCCTCTTTCGCTCTCACTGTATAAGTACCAAATTTATAAATAGACTGTGGCGTTAAACCAAGGTGTCCCATCACCGGCACACCTGCGCTGATAATGCGTTTCACTGATTCCAGCACTTCTTCTCCGCCTTCTAATTTAATACTGTGAGCGCCGGTTTCCTTCATAATTTTTATAGTTGAACTCAGCGCCTCTTTAGAATTTCCCTGGTAAGAACCAAATGGAAGATCAACCACAATAAGCGCACGCTCACTGCCACGAACAACAGATGACGCATGGTAGATCATTTGCTCTAATGTAATAGGTAAGGTAGTTTCATGGCCCGCCATCACATTACTTGCAGAATCGCCTACTAAAATTATATCAATACCTGCTGCATCAAAGATCCGGGAAAAAGAATAATCATAAGCGGTTATCATAGATATCTTTTCGCCGGCCGCTTTCATTTTAAGCAGCGTGTTTGTTGTAATTTTCTTTACATCTTTATTTATTGACATAGAATTAATTTGTTGAGCATTTAAGTTATGGGCCTGGTATTAGTCATTTAGTCATTGGTCATTTGTCAATTGGTATTTGTC
>CAXSDW010000073.1:0-10099 GCA_964236235.1 uncultured Chitinophagaceae bacterium | reverse complement strand
TAAACCGCAATATTCTGCATCTTTATTTCCTGGTATAAATGCTGTATTAATCCATCTGCAAGACCAATTTTGGGTACAAAGATTTCATTAGTTCCGGCCCAGCGCATAACATTAATATAAATAAGCAATGCAGGTACAATCACATCTGCACGGTCTTCCCGCAATTTGTAAATACTTATCCTGTCTGCAAGAGAAACAATATTTAATTCCTTGTAATAATCTTTTAAAAGATCAAGCGTTAGCGGTTTACCTTCTTTCCTTTTACTAAGGGAAAATATTTTATTAATGTTACCACCGGAGCCAATTGCAGTAACTTGTTTATGGCCTTTGGTTTTATTTTTAACAGCATTTTTCATTTCATCCCAGGCGCTTTCATTTACCATATTTTTTAAAAGCCTGATAGTGCCAATATTAAATGAATCTTTAAAAACCAGTTTATTATTACTGAAAAAAGTAAGCTCGGTACTGCCGCCGCCCACATCAATATAAAGATAAGAATGTTCCTTATCCAGGTTTTCTGCAATGTGGTTTTCATAAATAAAAGCCGCTTCATCACTGCCGGATATTATTTCAATTTTTATCCCGGTTTCATCTCGTATTTCCTGCAATATTTCTTCTGAATTTGTTGCGTCTCTCATTGCTGATGTGGCGCAGGCTTTTAAATGTTTTACTTCATAAACGTTTAATAAAAGTTTATAAGCTTTCATTGTTTGTAAAATCATTTCACGCCTGTGCCATGAAACTTCCCCGTTTTGAAATACATCAAAGCCAAGACGCAGAGGAATACGTATAAGGTTATTTTTAATAAAAGAAGCAACGCCGTTTCCATCTGTTTTCACTTCTGAGATCAGCAGCCGTGCAGCATTACTTCCTATATCAATTGCCGCCAGTCTCACTTATAGGTTTTATTTAAAAGGTAATTGTATATCTCGATCTGAGACCTTATTGGTTTGCCGTTTTTACCATTTACATATTCGTTATCAAGGCCGTTATTTAAGATACGTGCTTTTACATTATCGCTTAGCTGTATATTAATTATCTCTTTTAATTCCTGCTGAATTTGCTTGTCAAGAACAGGGCAGGCTGCTTCTACTCTGTGATCAATATTTCTTACCATCCAATCTGCTGAAGATATATAAACCTTCTCTTTGCCATCATGGTGAAAGATCATCACACGGGCATGCTCAAGATATTCATCTACAATGCTTATTGCATTTACTTTCTTCTTAAACTTTTTGTTTTCGCTATACATACAGAAAATACCCCTTACAACCATTTTTATTTTAACACCGCATCTTGCAGCATCATATAATTTTAAAATAAGCTTTTCATCACTCAGCGAATTAAGCTTTACAATTATTGATGCATGTTTATGATCCTGGGCGGCTTTTATTTCTTTATCTATAAGCTGGGTTAATTGTTTGCGCATAGTTACAGGGCTTGCAAGTAACTGCGTACAATCTTTTAAAGGCTGAATGCTTTTAGGATTTTCAAGATAAGTGAATATCCGGTTTACATCTGCCATTATATTTCTATCTGATGTAAGCAGGCAATGATCGCTGTAAACTGTGGCCGTTTTTTCATTCAAATTTCCAGTACTTACAAATCCATAATGTACTGTATGATTTTGAACACGCTGCTTTATAAGACATATTTTAGCGTGCACTTTTAAATTTGGCAAACCAATCAAAACCTTTACCCCGGCATCCTCCAGATCATTTTTCCATTCAAGATTTGCTTCTTCATCAAACCTGGCTCTTAACTCCAGCACGGCAGTTACCTGTTTGCCATTGCGCACAGCATTGGTTAAAGCGTTTATTACTTTTGAGTTTGAAGCAAGCCGGTAACAAGTGACTTTAATGCTTATTACATTTGGAGAAATGGCAGCTTCACGCAAAAGATCAATAACAGAATCAAAGGAATGATATGGAAAATTGAGCATTATATCTTTTTCCATAACCACGTTAGTAACACTATTTACATTTTGCAGCAGCGGATGTATAAAGGGTTTTTTTCTCGGATTTTTAGTTTCAAATACTACATCAGGAAAATTCATGAAATCTTTAAAATTATGAATTCTGCCACCAGACTGAATATTATCATTTGACGAAAGTTCCAATCTCTTTAAAAGATAAGCCAGCAATGCCGGATCAATATCCTTGTCGAAAATAAACCTTACGGGTTTGCCCTTTTTACGGTTCTTTAATCCCTTTTCAATTTTTTGAATAAAGGATGTTGTTACATCATTATCAATATCAATTTCTGCATCTCTTGTCACCTTTATTATATGAGAAGAAAATGTATCATGCCCGAAAAGCGAGAAAATATGCGGCAGGCAAAAACGGATAATATCTTCCAGCAAAATAATATATTTTCCATGATGCGTTGGCGGTAAAATAACAAACCTTGGAAGTCTTCTTACAGGTACAGAAACAAGCGCAAATTTTTGTGGAATACTTCCATCTTTTTTAGTGAGCTTACAGGCGAGGTAGATAGATTTATCATTAAGCGTAGGAAAGCTTTGAATGCTTTCTATCATCAGCGGAATAATATTGCTTCTTATCTGGTCGTTAAAATAATTGAGCACATATTTTTGCTGATCCTCATTGAGCTGTGTGTCATTTACCAGGAAAATCTTTTCTTTTTTCAGCTCCTCTAATATCTCATTCCATATCCTGTTAAACTCGTTCTGCTGCTGGATAATTTTCACATTTATCTTTTCCAGTATCTTGTCGGGAGCGGCTTCCAGATGCATATTATTGGCTTTTGCACCCAGCTGTACCATACGCTTAAGCGTACCTACTCTTACCCTGAAAAATTCATCAAGATTATTTGAAAATATCCCTAAAAACCGGATTCTTTCTCTTAAAGGAACTGTTGGATCTGCGGCTTCCTGCAACACTCTTCCATTAAATGAAAGCCAGCTTATATCTCTGATAATTATATTGTGCTTATGCATTGTAACCTACTAAGTAATATTTGTAATTTTTTCTATTATTAAAGTTGTTGAAAAGCCTTGTTGTATGGGCACAATTTTTACCTCACCGCCATTGCCCATAATCTCTTTTGAGCCAACAATTGTTTCCATTGTATAATCTCCGCCTTTTACAAGAACGTCGGGCATAATTTGTTTTATTACTTCCAGAGGTGTGTCCTCTTCAAAAATAATTACAGCATCCACCATTAGTAACGAAGCCAGCAACAAAGCCCTTGAATGCTGGTTGTTCACGGGCCTGTTTTCACCTTTAAGTCTTTTTACAGAAGCATCCGAGTTTATGCCCACAATTAAAATATCTGCAAATGCAGCAGCCTGGCTAAGCAGTGCAATATGGCCCGGGTGTAAAATGTCATAAACACCATTAGTAAAAACAATTTTTTTATCCAATAAAGCCCATATTTTAAGTTGCCGGTCTAATTGTGACTGCTCAAAAATTTTAGCGGAAATCCGGTTGCTTTGCTTCATTCAATTTTTTCTTTTGTATAACTAATAATCCAAAACTAAGCAAACCTATTACTAATATTATTGCCGTAGAAACGCCCCAAATAAGCCAGCCGAATGAAACATTATCTACATCATAAATTAACAGCACTTCCTGAACGGCTAATGGAAAAGCGCCAATACCTCCCGGAGAAACTATCATGCCAAGTGTAGCAAGGCTTAATACACTGCACGCCTGTACTATACCAAGGTGAGCTGTAGCCGATAGCGCAGAAAAGCCGATATAAATTTGAAGTAAATACATGCTCCAGATAAAAATAGTATGTGCTATAAACCATCCCTTATTTTTTAAATATCTTATAGAATGAATACCTTCTCTTAAGCCGATGTGGAAACCTTTTATACTGATTATATACCTGTGATGAGCATACTTTTTAAAAACCCATCTTAAAAAAATTATTAAAAGAATAATAACTAAACCGGCAATAAAAAGCTTTAACCAAATAGGAAAACTTCTGTTGTTGTAAGTCATTTCAGTAAGCTTTTGCTTTATAAATTTACTTACATGATTTAGCTGGATAAGAATAGTGATAATAACCAGTATCAAATAACAAACAAGGTCGAATGCTCTTTCAATTAAAATAGTTCCGATGAGCTTATTAACAGGGATTTTTTCGTAGCGGTTCAATAAACTGCATTTTAATATTTCACCGGCACGCGGCAAAAAAGTATTGGCCAGATAACCCGTCATCACCGAATAAAAAGTGTTTGTAGTAGCAGGTTTGTAACCCATTGGCTCAATTAATATTTTCCATCTTACTGCACGGCTGATGTGGCTTAAAATCGCCATTATTATTACCGGGAATAATAACCAGTAATTTGCATTTTTAAGAGACTCAGAAAATTGTTCTCTCTGCACTGCAGTCATCTTATCAAACTGCCACCATACCAAAAAAAAGCCAAGCCCCAGAAAAAAAGCATACTTAAGAAATGTGAGGAAATTTTTTTTCATAAGAGCGGGCAAGTTACGAATTGAACATCGCTGTGTTATTTATTTGATTAAAAATTAATTGATATAAGTTATTAATTATTACGTGTGTTTTAAATTATCTATCAGCCGTATGTCATTAATATAAGCAGCCACTAAAAAAATAACAGGTTCTTCGCCATTCCATTCTTCAATTGCACAAAGTGTATCAGCATTGGCAACCTCAACATAATCAACTTTAAAATTATTTTTTGTAAGCATATTTGTTGCTTCTTCTTTTAAAAATTTTACATCGCCGGGTTTTATTTGTTCGGTTAAAAAAGACAAGACCTTATAAATTAACGGCGCCTGCAATCTTTCGTCTTTGTTTAACCTGAGGTTACGGCTGCTCATAGCAAGTCCATCTTCTTCCCTTGTTGTCGGGCAAATTACCAGCGTTGTTTTTGAATGTATAATTTGTAACAGCTTTTGCAATACCATGCATTGCTGATAATCTTTTTGTCCCGCAATTAAATATTCAGGATCCACGATCTTCAACAGGCGTTTAACAACCTGGCACACGCCCTGAAAATGCCCCGGCCGGTATTTGCCTTCAAGTATGTTCTCTAAATATCCTAAATCAAAAACTTCTTTAGTAAAATTATTATCAGGATAAATTTCATTTACAGCCGGTAAAAACAATACATCACATCCTGCTTTTTCAAGGAGATAAATATCCTGCTCAACCGTTACAGGATATTTTTCAAAGTCTTTTGCATTATTAAATTGTGTAGGATTTATAAATATGCTGCAAACGGTTCTATTCGCAATTTGTTTACTTTTTTCCAGTAAGGCAATGTGCCCTTTATGCAGCGCACCCATTGTAGGCACAAACCCTGTAACAGGTTTAGTAATAACCGGTTTTTGAAGATAATTTTGTAAATCAACAGTGTGTTTGAATATTATCATTATTACTGAAAGTAGTTATCACATTGATATGTAAGCAATTTTGCCAAAAAATAGATGTAACTTCGCCGCCTGTTTTAAAAAATGTTAAAGCTAACATAACCATTAGAAATGTCATCAAAGAAAAGAATTTTATTTATAGCTAACGAAATGTCTCCCTATCTGGAAGAGACTGAGTTTGCGGAGTTGGTGAATAAGCTGGCAGTTAAAGCAAATGATTCCGGCATGGAAGTAAGGTGTATTATGCCACGCTTTGGAGTGATAAATGAGCGGAGACACAGGCTGCATGAAGTGGTAAGATTATCGGGTATTAATGTATCTATTGATGGAGATGATTATCCGCTGGTAATTAAAGTGGCTTCCTTGCCAAATGCAAGATTGCAGATTTACTTTTTAGATAATGAAGATTTGTTTAAAAGAAAATCTTTGTTTCATGATGAAAATGAAAAATGGTTCGATGACAATGCTCTAAGAACGGTTTTGTTTTGCAAAGGCGCTTTGGAAACAGTTAAAAAATTCGGCTGGCCGCCTGACGTTATTCACTGCAGCGGATGGATGACGGGGCTTATTCCTATGTACATTAAAGTGGCTTATAAAAAAGAACCGGTGTTTAGTAACTGCAAAGTAATTTATACTATTGGTCAAAATACACATAAAGAAAAATTAGGCAGCGACTTTATAAGGCTTGCAACTATTAATGCTAATATAAAAGAAAAAGATTTGGAGCCATATAAAGATGGATCTAATATTTCAATGTTCAGAGGCGGTGCCACATTTGCTGATGCTATTACTTTTGGATCAATGAATGTAGAAAAAAAGCTGGTAGAAGAGTTCTCAAAAGTGAAAGGGAAAAAAGTATTACCATTTAATGAAGAGTCAGATTTAACAGACTATTTACAATTGTATAGCGACCTTGCGACCGTTAAATAACTGCCATATTAAATTTGATTTCCCTGTGTTAAAATCTTTATTTTCTCTTTCTTCAGTTTCACTTTTATTCATTTGCTTTTTAAATTTCAATTGTACCAAAATTGACACAACTACTATAGGGGAAAATCTTTTACCTGCTGTTGATAATGTAAACACATTTGATACCGTATTAAATGTAATTGCTACCAATTTTGATTCAGTTTATAAGGACTGTGGTAAAGTTTATCCGGCCGATGATCATATACTTGGTTACATCTCTAATGATCCACTTTTGGGAACTACTACAGCATCAATTTATACACAGGCAGCGCCGCCCTATTTTCCTTTTCAGTTGCCTGCAAGCGCTGCTAACATGACGTTAGATTCCGTGGTATTGGTATTAAGTTATAAAAGACTTTATGGCGATTCTACCATACCCCAAAAAGCAGATGTTTATGAAGTGAATACGCCGGGTTTTAAATTTGATTCAAGCACTTGTACTACTCAAACACATAGCCCCGTATTATTAGGGTCAGCAATATATTTGCCCCAAACACTTAAAGATTCAGTAAAAGGATTCCAGGATACTTCAGCAGGAGAATTGCGGATAAAGTTAAGTAATGCCCTTGGCGAAAGTTTTTTAGAACTGGATTCTGCCAACTTTTTTCATTCCGATTCTACTTTTAAAGAATTCTTCAAAGGATTTGCCATTGTGCCAGACATAAGCTATGGCGGTAATGCTTTAACTTATTTTAACCTGGCAGATACTAATACCAGGCTTGCGATATACCTTAAATATAATACAGATAACAAAGTAGATACAACTGTTGTAAATTTCCGGTTAAACGGTGAAAGTGTAACTGCGAATAATATAGTACGCGATCATACCGGTGCAGAAATTACTAATCACACAAGTCATTCTCCGCAAGGTGATGAATTAATATATATCCAATCTGAGCCGGGTACTTATGCAGAAATACAAATTCCCGGGCTTGCTGCTTTTCCTAATAAAATTATACACAGGGCCGAGCTTATAATGGAACAGGTATACACCGGCGCAGTTACAGATAAACTATTCACACCACCTTCGTTTTTGTTTTTGCAAACAAAAAATTCTGATACAAGTTATCATGCTATTCCATGCGATTTTAACATCTCTTCAGGCCAGCCAAATTTTAGTTATTTAGGCGGTTTTAAGACTGATGCAAAAGATAACGCAGGCAATACAATTGCAAAATATGTGTTTAATATTTCAAGATATGTTCAAAAAATAGTTACAAATAAGGATACAAGCCTTGTATTGAAACTAAGCGCACCCGAGTATATCACTGACAGTATTGGTTATATAGATAAATGTGGCCAGGGAATATCCCCGTATAGTTTTTTTCTCAACTACCTTACAGTTGGCCGTGTAAAACTTGGTGGTGGTAATAATCCTGATCTTAACCATCGGATGAGGCTTCATATTGTTTATTCTAATTTATAAAAACTGCCGTCAATCTTCCTGTTTTAGCCATCATGTTTTCTTTATAACAGCATTTTGTCTCTTCATTGTTAAACGTTAGTTTTGCGGCTCAAATAAAAAAAATTATGCCTTATTTATTTACATCTGAGTCCGTAAGTGAAGGACATCCGGATAAAGTTGCAGACCAGATCAGTGATGCTTTAATTGATAACTTTTTGGCCTTTGACCCGCAAAGTAAAGTTGCCTGTGAAACCCTTGTAACTACAGGCCAGGTAATGCTTGCAGGAGAAGTAAGATCAAAAGCTTACCTCGATGTGCAGGAAATTGCAAGGGAAGTTATCCGCAGGATCGGCTATACCAAAAGTGAATATATGTTTGAAGCAAATTCGTGCGGAATTCTTTCTGCTATCCACGAGCAATCAGCAGACATTAACCAGGGTGTTGTAAAAGTGAATAAAGAAGAACAGGGCGCCGGCGACCAGGGAATGATGTTTGGCTATGCTACTAATGAAACCGATGAATACATGCCATTAGCGCTTGATATTGCCAATACTTTATTAAAAGAATTAGCAGCCATCAGGCGGGAAAACAAACAAATAAAATATTTACGTCCTGATGCTAAAAGCCAGGTAACGCTGGAATATGATGATAATAATAAGCCATCAAGAATAGATGCAATTGTTGTATCCACGCAGCATGATGATTTTGATACCGAGGAAAAAATGCAGAAGAAAATAGCTGACGATATAAAAAAAATTCTTATCCCAAGAGTGCAGGCTAAGTACAAAAAATACACGCATCTTTTTGATAACAATATAAAGTATCACATTAACCCAACAGGTAAATTTGTAATTGGCGGCCCTCATGGCGATACCGGCTTAACAGGCCGTAAAATTATTGTAGATACTTACGGAGGCAAAGGTGCACACGGCGGCGGCGCATTTAGCGGAAAAGACCCCAGTAAAGTAGACAGGAGTGCTGCTTATGCCACCAGACATATCGCTAAAAATATGGTAGCAGCCGGTGTTGCAGATGAAATTCTTGTGCAGGTTTCCTATGCTATTGGCGTGGCGCAACCGACAAGTATTAATGTGAATACTTATGGCACCGCTAAAGTAAATTTAAGTGACGGTGAAATATCCAGGGTGGTGGAGCAGGTGTTTGATATGCGTCCTTATTTTATTGAACAGCGTTTAAAACTTCGCAATCCTATATACAGTGAAACAGCGGCCTATGGCCATATGGGAAGAAAAAATGAAGCAGTTACCAAGTCTTTTTTTAGTCCTGACGGGAAAGAAAAAAAAGTAAAGGTTGAATTGTTTACCTGGGAAAAATTAGATTATGTAGGTAAAGTGAAACAGGCATTTGGAATAAAATAAAAATGTATTAAGTTAACGAGCCCTTTCAATCGAGAGGGCTTTTTTGTTTATATTATACCGGTAAATTTGAACAGTGAGAAATATAAGAACTAATTTTAAGCAACAACGGCCAAAGAAAAATACTTTAATTATTGGTAAAAAAAATGTGGAAGATGCACTTAATAATGGTGAACAAATAGAGCGGATCTATTTAGCCAATACGGTTTATGGCGGTGCTGCAGAGCACATAAAAAATCTTGCAGAAAAAAATCAAATACCCGTTAATAAAGTTCCGCTTGAAAAAATAAACAGTTTTAATATTGATAACCACGATGGCTGTGTTGCTATAAAAGGAAAAATTAAATACCAGGATCTTCAGCAGGTTATTTCGTTTGTGGTAGATAAAGGCGAGGTACCTTTATTATTAATACTTGATGGTATTACCGACATCAGGAATATTGGTGCATTGGCCAGAACGGCCTGGTGCTGCGGTGTTCATGCCATTATTATTCCTGATAAAGGAGTTGGTGCTTTAAATGATGATGCTATTATTACTTCTGCCGGTGCGTTGGAGTTAATTGCTGTTTGCCGGGTTCCGGGTTTAATGAAAGCAGTAGATGAACTGCATCTTAATGGCATAAAAGTTTTTGCAAGTGAAATGACGGCAGCCAAAAAATTATATAATATTGATTTGAAAGAACCTTGCGCTATTATTGTGGGCAGTGAGGATAAAGGTATTTTCCCGTTATTGATAAAAGCCTGTGATGAAGCATTTAATATTCCGATGATGAATGAATTTGAATCATTGAATGTATCAGTAGCCGCCGGAATAATTTTATACGAAGCGCTTAGACAAAGAGGTGCATACATTACTAAATAGTCTTTTATAAAAAAAAAAGTTTGTTTACTCAGGCACAAGGATTGCCAACTCACAAAACCCGCCCTACACCCTTGCGCCAGGCAACTTCTTTTATATGCTTGCACTAATAGAGGGG
>CAXSDW010000072.1:0-18511 GCA_964236235.1 uncultured Chitinophagaceae bacterium | reverse complement strand
TGACCGGCTTTATCAACCTGCAGCCATTCAGCATTATCATTAAAAAAATGAAAGCTGCTTCGGGGATAATCAGAATACCATGCAGCATTGAGACCAACTAATACAGCGCTATATCCAACTACATTTGCTGCAGCTACGAGACGTATTCTTTTTTTATTAAACGGATAAATTCGAAAGCCATTTTTATCAATTATTGATAACTGACTTTCCCTGCTTTTAATTTGTAAGCTATCTTGCGCAAAGGAAGTAACATACAAAAGAGAGAAGGAAATGAATAGTATTATTTTTATTTTATGAAGAAAACTGCAGTGGAATTGGGTAGTAACAGACCATGTTAAAAGCATATTTCAAAATTACGTTAGTAAATGCTCATCGGTTTTAAATAACCAAAATTCTATAACTTCAACTTTAAACAAATATTATGGAAACACTTACGGAACAAAGAATAAATAAATGGCTCACGCCTGCTTACGACCAGGCAACAAGGGATAAAATTCAGGAACTGCAAAAAGAACATCCTGAAGAATTAGAAGATGCTTTTTATAAAAATCTTGAGTTTGGAACCGGTGGCCTGAGAGGCATAATGGGTGTAGGAACTAACCGCATAAATAAGTACACGATTGGAATGGCAACACAAGGTTATGCTAATTATTTAAAGAAATGTTTCCAGGATATTAAAGTGGCTGTTGCTCACGACAGCCGGAATAATAGCCGTGAATATGCGGAGATAACTGCAAATGTTTTTGGTGCAAATGGTATAAAAGTTTATTTGTTTGATTCGCTGCGACCCACGCCGGAGCTTAGTTTCGCCATCCGTTATTTTCATTGCCAGGGTGGAGTTGTATGTACTGCGTCGCATAATCCTAAAGAGTATAATGGATACAAAGCCTATTGGGATGATGGTGGCCAAATGGTTCCTCCGCATGATAAAAATGTTATTGCAGAAGTGGAAGCGATACAAAATATTGAAGATGTAAAATGGAATGGCGGCGAAGGCAATATTATTATTATCGGTAAAGATGTTGACGATGAATATATAAAAATGGTTAAAGGTTTAAGTGTTTATCCTGATGTATGCAAAGCGCAGCATGATCTTAAAATTGTTTATACACCTATACATGGATCAGGAATAAAATTAGTGCCGCAAGTGCTGCAAACTTTTGGTTTTGATAATGTTCATATTGTACAAGAACAGGCAACACCGGATGGTAATTTTCCTACAGTAAATTATCCTAATCCTGAAGAGAAAGAAACGATGAGTATCGGGCTTAAAAAAGCGAAAGAACTTGATGCGGATATTTTGTTAGGCACTGATCCGGATGCAGACAGAGTGGGCATTGGCGTAAAAAATGATAAAGGTGAATGGATATTAATGAACGGAAATCAAACCGCATTACTTGCCTTTAATTATATGATAGAAGCAAGAAAAAGTAAAGGTACCGCACAGCCGAATGACATGGTTATAAAAACAATTGTTACCACAGATTTGATTGACAAAGTTGCCGAACAAAATAATGTTGCCTGCTATAATGTGCTTACCGGTTTTAAATACATTGCGGAATTGATAAAAGAAAAGGAAGGCAAAGAAAATTATGTAATTGGTGGTGAAGAAAGTTTTGGTATTATGATAGGAGATAAAGTGAGAGACAAGGATGCAGTAAGCGCTGTGGCGATACTTTGTGAAATGGCAGCGTATGAAAAAAACAATGGTAAAAGCTTATTTGATAAATTGATCGAGCTGTATATAAAGTATGGTTTTTATAAAGAAAAACTTATCTCGATAACAAAGAAAGGAATGAACGGAACTAAAGAAATTGCAGACATGATGGATGGCTTTCGTAATAATCCGCCAAAACAAATAAATGGCTGTGATGTAGTACAGTTGCTGGATTACTGGCAACAAACAAGTAAGAATCTAATAACCGGAGAAATTGGAAAGATTAGTTTACCTAAAAGTAATGTGTTGCAATTTATCTTATCAGACGGCAGTAAAATATCTGCACGGCCAAGTGGTACTGAACCAAAAATAAAATTTTATTTCAGTGTAAATACAAAGCTGAATAGTTTGGAAGAATTTGAGGAAACTGAAAAAAAACTGGATGATAAAATAGATGCTATTATCGGGGATTTGGGTTTAAATAATTAAATATTGGCCGGCACAATAATTTTAATTAATTTTTTAAATACGCACATCATTTTAAAATGAAAAATTACTAAGAAGTCTTATGAAAACTATTATTGCCTTTTTTTTAAGTACATTATCTATTTATGGATTTTGCCAGGATATTTCTTCAGAAGTGCATACTAAAATGACGCCTGAATTTTTATGGAAGCTCGGAAGAGTAAACCCGGTTGGGCTTTCAAGAGATGGTAAAAACGTTGTTTATACAGTAACAACGCCTGATATTGCAGAAAACAAAAGCAAACATGAAACATTTGTCGTTTCAGTAAATGGCGGCCCTTCTATTCAAACTTTTAGCCAGGATAGTTTTATGCATAACAAAAATATTTCTCCCGATGGAAAATATATCATTTTTAATAAAGAAGTGAAACTCCTAAACGTAACAGGTGTTGATCTGTATCCTGAGCTTTCAAAATCAAATGCTTATATTTTTGATAACCTTAATTACCGCCATTGGGATACATGGGAAGACGGAAAATTTGATCATGTTTTTATTGCATCGTTAGTTAATGGTAAACCAGCTAAAGAAAAAGACCTGATGCCCGGAGAGCCTTTTGATTGTCCGCAAAAACCTTTTGGCGGTGATGAAGATTATGTATGGAGCCCGGATAGTAAATATGTAGTGTATGTAACCAAGAAAAAATATGGTAAAGAATACGCAGTAAGCACCAACTCTGATATTTATCAATACAATGTAGAAACAGGAACTACAAAAAATCTTTCGCAGGGCATGATGGGTTACGATATTAATCCTGAATACAGCAAGCAGGGAAATCTTGCCTGGTTAAGCATGAAACGTGACGGCTTTGAATCTGATAAACAAGATCTGATCGTAATGATGAATAACACAAGATTTAACTTAACATCAAACCGTGATGATCTGCATGTGGATGGATTTAAGTGGAGCGAAGATGGCAGCCACATTTATTTTTGGGCGCCTGTAAAAGCAACAGAACAATTATTTGAAACAGATATAAATGAAGTTCCGCATATACGTGCTATTACTAATGGCGAGTTCCAGGTTTCAAATATTGTTGGAGAAACAGGAAATGCACTGATTGCTGCAAAAGTTGATATAAATCATGCTTCCGAAATATTTTCAGTTGATAAAACCAGTGGCGAAATAAAACAGCTTTCTCATGTAAATGATAATTTATATAACACGATCGGCATGAGCAAAGCAGAAAGACGTTTTATAAAAACAACAGATAATAAGCAAATGCCCACATGGATAATTTATCCGCCTGATTTTGATCCGAATAAAAAATATCCGACATTATTATTTTGCCTGGGCGGGCCGCAAGGTACCACGCCGTTATATTCTTTCAGGTGGAATTTTCAACTGATGGCAGCACAGGGATATATAGTGGTAGCGCCGGACAGAAGAGGCGTTTTTGGCAATGGTACAAAGTGGAGCCAGGATGTAAGTAAAGACTGGGGCGGCCAGGCAATAAAAGATTATCTGTCTGCTATTGATGAAATATCAAAGGAAAAATTTGTAGATAAAGACCGCAGAGGTTGTGTTGGCGCCAGTTATGGCGGCTATTCCGTTTACATGCTTGAAGCATTGCACAATGGCCGGTTTAAGACTTTCATTGCACATGACGGCGTTTTTGATCTTAGAAGTATGAGCGGTACAACTGAGGAATTATGGTTTACAAACTGGGATATTGGTGGTGTATATTGGGACAAAAACAATAAGGCCGCACTAAAAAGTTTTGATAAATTTTCACCAAGTAATTTTGTAGATAAGTGGAATACGCCAATTCTTATTGTGCAGGGAGGAAAAGATTTCCGTGTTCCGATTGAGCAGGGATTACAGGCTTTCCAGGTGGCTCAGTTGAAAGGAATAAAAAGCCGGTTGCTTTATTTGCCTGACGAAAACCATTGGGTACTTGCTCCGCAAAATGCAATTGTATGGCAACATGAATTTTTTAAATGGCTGAGTGAAACACTTAAATAGTAGAAAATTTAGCTGCAATTTTAGCGTGCCTCATATATTTCAATATTTACTTCATACACTGAGGAGGTGATAGTTGTTCTTGTTATAATTGATTAGCAACGTTGATAACAGTAAGTTATTTTATAGCCAAATCAAAAGAAATTCTTTTTATCATTGTTTTTAAATATATTTGTGTTTATATATATATGATATTCCTGTAACCAAATTTATTTACCTTAGCTATCTAAATTAGGTGTTTTGTAAGTAGGTACATTATCACTCCCATCCTTTATATTCTATCAAAGAAGTTCCGTTTAATTTTTTTAAGTGCTTGTATACTTATTAAAATTAGAAATAAATCTTTTTCCTGATTCTCAAACTATTGCTTCGGTGCATTATTTCATTAACGTAATCAAAAATTATTTCTGTAATCATGAAAAAGAACTACACATTAGATTTTAGGATACTTGGGCAAAAATTTAAGACTTATGCAGGTATCATTATTTTAACCTTGTTTGCTTTTCAGCCAAATTTAGTAAGTGCACAGTGGACGAGAAAGTCAGATGCATTAAGAAAGCGGGCAGAATGTCCAAGTGTTTTATATCAGGGCAAGATTTACGTATTTGGAGGGTTTGGAGAACATCCCAATTTTGAAAATGCCAATGAAGTTTATGATCCTGCATCAGACAAATGGAGTTTAATTGACTCATTTCCTCCCGGTAAGGCGATTTCTCACCAGGAATTAGTGCTTGTTGATGATAAGATATGGCACATAGGCGGCAGGGCTGTAAATGCTGATGGCCCTTTAAGCAGCCAGGTAATAATATATGACATCACTCATAATGTATGGATGAATGGCCCTCAATTAACAGATCCGTCCACAGGCAAGCCATTGACCATAGGTGGTGGAGGTGCAGCTTTGGTGGGGCGTACCATACATTATTTTGGAGGTTTTGCCCCAACAATTTGTATTGATCAAAGTAAATATCATTTAACGCTGGATGTAGATAAATGGCTGGCTAATCCGCAAACTACAACCTGGGAAAATAAATTGGCGCCAATGCCAACACCGCGTAATCATTTAAATACTGTTGTTTATAGTGGAAAAATTTATGCTTTGGGAGGCCAGTTTGGTCACGATTGCAATGGAGCAGATCAAAAGTATTGTCATGTATATGATCCTACAAACGATACGTGGACAAGGTTAACCGATTTGCCATTTGTTCGCTCACATGCAGAAGCAGCAACACTTCCAGTGGATGGAAAATTTTATTTGATAGGAGGACAAGGACCTGCAAATGCTGCTCAAAATACTGTATTAATGTTTACGCCCGGTGACAACGGTGGTCTTGGTTCATGGGCTACAGCTACGCAATATCAATTGCCAAACAATTATTATGGTATTTCGGCCAAAGTAATTGGTGATACCTTTATTATATCGCATGGAGCATTAAATAATGTAACCAATGAGCAGATGGCTACTTATACTACCACTATTGCCCGTAATATTCCCTACCAGTTAGGATTTACAGCGGCCTGCTATAGTAAAACGATAACTCCAAATCAGAAAATAGTAGTAAATAATCTTCTTTATACAATAGAATCAGAAACACAATATAGCTTAACATCAAATGCAAGCTGGCTTACAATTACAAAGAATGCTACCGGTTTAACAAGTACATCTGCAACAGATATTGAAGCAACTATTGATGCCACAGGTCTGGCATTTGGCAATTATACAGGAATGATAACAGCAATAGGAAGTGGCAGTCCTGCATTTGCAGGGGCATCGTTTTGTGTAAACCTGGTGGTTACATCCGCAGGCTATACATTAAGTGTTACTCCCAATGGAAGTGGAACGGTTTCTAAAACCCCGGATCAGACTACATATGCCAGTGGTACAAGTGTTGCATTGACGGCCACACCTGCTTTAGGCCAGCAATTTACAGGCTGGAGTGGAGATACAACGGTAAGTACTAATCCACTCAATGTAATTATGAATAGTAATAAAGTTATTACTGCAAATTTTACACAGGCATCTTTTACTGTTTCGAATATAACAACCACTACAGGCCATACTTACACTTTAAGTCAATTAGCTACAGGCACTACCGTTTACACTGATCGTGCTTATGTAGCTACATCAGTACCTGCCAATTTAAATAACGCACCTTTTATTGAAGCGCCTAACGATGATAAGGCCAATAAATCTGCTAATGTACTCTCATTCAATATCAATCAAAATGGCACAGTTTATATAGCTTATGATCCCCGGTCTACAGTTTTGCCGGCATGGTTAAGCAGCTTCCAAAAATTATCAGGCCAGGTAATTGGTGTAAATGATCCGAAGGTTAGCTCCATGCAATTATATAGCAAAAATTTTTTAGCAGGAACAGTCACATTGGGGGGAAATCTACAAAGCCCGGCTGCAGGTGCTCTTAATAATTATTTTGCAGTTATCATTCCGCAAACAACGCCTGTTCAATATAACTTAACTGTTACTACAAATGGAAATGGTACAGTGTCTAAAAATCCTAACCAGGCATCTTATAATAGCGGTACAAGTGTAATATTAACAGCAACACCGGCTGCAGGTCAGCAATTTACAGGGTGGAGCGGTTCAGTAACAAGTACATCAAATCCGCTAACCCTTACTATGGATGCTGACAAATCTGTTACAGCTACATTTGCGCCTGTATCACAATATAACCTGACAGTTTCTACAAGTGGCAATGGCACAGTTTCAAAAAATCCTGACCAGGTATCTTATAGTAGCGGCACAAGTGTAACATTAACGGCAACACCGGCCGCAGGCCAGCAGTTTACCGGCTGGAGCGGCGATGCAACAGGAAGTACCAATCCGCTTACAATAATTATGAACGCTGATAAAGTTATTACAGCAAATTTTTCACAAGCATCAGCATTTACTATCACAAATATTACAACTACCACCGGACGTGCTTATACTTTAGGATATTTAGTTACAGATAGTACAGTTTATACTGATCGTACTTATGTGGCTACCACAGTGCCTGCTAATTTAAATAATGCATTTTTAATTAAAACAGCTAACGATGACAAGGCCAATAAATCTGCTAATTTACTGTCGTTTAATATTAATCAGAACGCTACTGTTTATATAGCTTATGATCCAAGAGCCACCGCTCTGCCAGCATGGCTTAGTAGTTTTCAAAAATTAACCGGGCAAACAATTGGTGTAAATGAATCTCACATCAATTCTATGCAATTGTATAGTAAAGATTTTTCTGCAGGAACAGTTACCCTTGGTGGTAGTTTACAAAGCCCGGCTGCAGGTGCTCTTAATAATTATTTTGTAATTGTTGTACCCCAAACAGCGGCGGTTCAATATACTTTAAATGTAACAGCCAGTGGCAATGGCACTGTTGCTAAAAATCCCGATCAGCCAACTTATAGCAATGGTACAAGTGTCACACTTACGGCAACACCTGCTACTGGCTTGCAGTTTACCGGCTGGAGCGGCGATGCAACCGGAAGTACAAATCCACTTACTGTTACAATGGATGCTAATAAAGCTATTGCAGCAAACTTCTCGGCGGCACCATCTTTTGCTATTACAAATCTTACAACCACTAGCGGGCGCAGTTATGTTCTAAGCACGTTGTATATAAACAATACCGTTTATACTGATCGTACTTATGTGGCTACCACAGTGCCTGCTAACCTTAACAATGCACCATTAATTAAAACGCCTAATGATGATAAGGCCAATAAATCTGCTTCTTTGTTCTCATTTACTATAAACCAGGACGCTACCATTTATATTGCTTATGATCCGAGAGCTACAGTTCTCCCTTCCTGGCTAAGCAGTTTCCAGAAATTAACAGGTCAGGTAATTGGTGTAAATGATCCAAAGATTAGCTCTATGCAACTTTATAGTAAAAACTTTTCTGCAGGAACAATAACACTGGGTGGAAATTTACAAAGCCCGGCTGCAGGAGCCTTAAATAATTATTTTGTAATAGCAGTGCCGGCAACCTCTACCATGCAGGCAAATACTATAATGGCCGGCAATCAAAAAATTATAACAGTACAAAATCAGGTGTCTCTTTTGCAACATAAGCAAAGCGCTGTTATAAGTTTCAAGGTTTATCCTAATCCGAATCCCGGTGATAAAATAAATATTGAAGTAAATAACTTTTCAAAGCAGGAAAGTGTTACAATAATTATAGAAGATGAACTGGGTAATATAATCAATTCAATAAAGGTTTTAACAGACCAACAAGGCTCTTTTAATAAGGAGATTCGGATAAATAAAGCTTTCAGCAAAGGGATTTACATAATTAAAGCTGTTTCTGCCTCCGGCAGTTTTCAAAAGAAATTAATAATTAATTAAAACCTTAAATAAGCCAAAAGGGCTGTCTTTAAAAAGACGGCCCTTTTTGTTTATATGAGTATTTTTGAATCGCTTATGTTGAAAAGAAATGTGACATCTATATTTATGCTGAACTTGTAATAAACTTTTATGTTAAGGAAGGAAACCGGTAAAAAACCTGAAGATTATAATAAAGATTTTCGATTCAGGTCACATGAAGTAATGAGGATAGAAGCCTTTAGTGATGCGGTTTTTGCGCTTGCCGTTACTTTACTTATAGTATCGCTTGAAGTGCCCAAAAGCTTTGATGAATTGATGATCACAATGCGTGGTTTTTTTGCGTTTGGCATAAGTTTTTTATTGCTTATGATGATATGGTACGAACAAAATATTTTCTTTCGCAGGTATGGTCTCAATGATGTAAAAACAATTGCATTGAATTGTGTTCTTGTATTCCTGGTTTTATTTTATGTTTATCCGCTAAAATTTCTTTTCACCCTAATTTTTAGCCGGCAAATTTATGGAGATCATTCACCATATGTAATGAAAGCAGACGACGCTTCTCAACTTATGTTCATTTATGGAATCGGTTATGTTTTAATTTATTCCCTTTTCCTTTTAATGTATATACATGCACTTAAAAAAAAGCGTCAGTTAGAATTAACTATGCTGGAAGAGTTTGACACTAAAACAAAACTATTTCTTAATATCATCCTGATCTCTATTGGGATGATATCTATAATTACTTCTCAATTGGTAAATCCTTCTGCTGCCGGAGATGCAGGTATGGTATACATATTAATAGGACCTGCTTTAACCATTTACTATTCGTTAAGAAAACGAAAAAGAAGAAAGTTAGTAAATGAAATTTCTTTGCAAAAAAATGTATAAGTATTATTATCAATTCACTTTTATTACATTTGAATTGTTTAACAAGTGTGCTGTTATAATTATTAACTACCAGACATGACTAAGTTTGTTTGTATGCTAACTTTTATTATTCTTTCTTTTTTTTCCAGTGCACAAAACATAAATAATTTGTCCGCAGGTAACAACAACATCAATTTGTCAGCTGGCGCACAGTTGTTATTCAGAAACGTAAAAACTAAACTAAGCATCGGGGAGAAAAATAAAATATTCAGTGATTTGAATCTTGAGGTTTCAAAAGATAAAAAAGAATTTATTGCTGATGGCTTTTCTATAGAAACACATGTATATCCAACCGATATGAATAAAGATAGTATTGAAGAAATCTTTGTGGTGCTTTCAAGCATTCCGGTATATGGCAATGCTGGTGAACAATTTTTTCTGTATGTTAAAAATCCTTCAGGCGAATATCAGCGTCAGCCAAAAATTGACGGCGGAGTTGCAGCATTTTTATCAACCCAAAGTTTTAATTATAATGATATTCTTATTCATTTGCAAGGCACAAAATATTCGGTATGGAAATGGAATGGACAAAATTATATTCATGATAAAAACATAAAAAATAAAGAATTACGAAGAATGAAATCAACCCCGGTTTCAGAATTCAGTAAAAATTATACAACTACTTTCAAAAATTAAATCTAACTAAATAAACAATATGCGCTATTTGCTTTTGCTATCTTTTTCGATTAAGATACTTTGTTGCAATGCACAAACTTTTACTTCGTTTATTGGTACTTATACAGGCTCAGGAAGTAAGGGAATTTATGTTTACCGCTTTAATGCTTCCAATGGAAACCTGCAATGGGTAAGCAATACGGACAGCGCAAGCAATCCTTCGTACCTCACAATTTCCGCAAATGGAAGATATGTGTATGCTGTAAATGAAACTAATAAAGAAAATCCAGGCAGAGTAAGCGCTTACAGTTATGATAAGATAAATGGAAAATTGAAATTTATAAACAGCCAGGAAACAGGCGGCGATGATCCGTGTTATGTAGCAGTGAATAAAAATAATAAATGGGCTGCAGTTGCCAACTATAGTGGTGGAAGTGTTGCTGTATTTTCTATTAATGAAGATGGATCTTTAAATCAATATCCTCAATTGATACAGGATACAGGAAGCAGTGCTAATAAACAAAGACAAGAAAAAGCGCATGTGCATTCCGCTGTTTTTTCGCCCGATGAAAAATATTTGTTTACTCCCGATCTCGGTATTGATAAAATGATGGAATATAAATTTAATCAATCAGCGAAGTTACCTCTTGTGCCTGCTTCTCCATCATCTATTTTATTAAACCCGGGAAGCGGACCGCGTCATTTTACTTTTCATCCCAATAAAAAATTTGCTTACCTGATTGAAGAATTAGCCGGAAAAGTAGAAGTGTATAAGTATGATAATGGTCGTCTAAAACTTGTGCAAACTGTAATTACGCATCCTAAAGATTTTAAAGGCGTTATTGGGAGCGCTGATGTTCATATATCACCTGATGGTAAATTTTTATATGCTTCCAACCGCGGCGATGAAAATACAATCACAATCTTTTCAATTAATAAAACTAACGGCACACTGTCCTTGAAAGGATATCAATCTACTTTAGGCAAAACTCCACGTAATTTTAGCATTGATCCAACCGGAAAATATTTATTGGTTGCTAACCAGGACACGGATAATATAGTCGTCTTTAAAAGAAATGCACAAACCGGTTTATTACAATATACAGGCAAACAGATTAAAATTCCAAAGCCTGTATGCCTGCAATTTAGTAGTGAATAATCAGAATAATCTTTTTGTAAAATTCGCTTTCTGATGGACAAAGCAGTCGTGCTTTTTCTTAAATGAATTCAAATCAATAAAACATTTTACCGGCAATTTCTGCATCCTTTTTATAGATATCGTCCCGGAAATTTAACTGGTTATTTTCATCTACCCATGCGGTATAATAAGTAATAAAAACAGGTACCGGATCTTTAACTTTCACAACTTGCTGGTTGCCGCTATCCATTGCTTCCTGAATTTTTTCAGGTGTCCATTCACTATTGTCCTGCAAAAGATATTCTGCCATTTTTAAGGGATCACTCAACCTTATACAGCCGTGGCTATATGCACGCTTATCCTTGCTGAATAAGGCTTTTGCAGGTGTATCATGAAAATAGATATCAAAGCTATTGGGGAAAAGGAATTTTACTTTTCCGAGAGAATTCTTATCACCGGGTAATTGTCTTATCACAGGTAAACCACCTTCATTACCCGTTATCTCCATTTCCTGTTCCTGCAAATAATGTCGATTTGAAGCCATCTTTGGAAGTATCTCTTTTTTAACTATGCTTGAAGGAACATTCCAGTATGGGCTAAAAACTATTTCGCTTAATTTGCCGGTAAACATCATGGTATTATGGCCTTCTTTACCTACAACTACATCCATATCAAAAACTTTATTTTTGCCATCAACACAATGCAGCTCAAACTCGGGAATATTTACAAGAATAAGTTTACCTGCAGGTTCCTGTGGCATCCATCTCATTCTGTTCATATTAATAAGTATCTGCTGTAATCTTTGTATCACGGGTACATTCAAATCATTTATAAGCGTAGATGTAACTATGCCATCCGGCTTGTAACCGAACCTGCTCTGAAATTGCTTTACAGCTGTTTCAAGTGTATCATTAAAAACACGACTGCTGTCTGTAGTGGTTAGCTCTCCGGTAATTTGCAACCGCTTTTTTAAATCAGTTATTAATGGTGATGAAGCGCCTTTTTTGTATTGTTTTGCATCACCTGAAAGCGTTTGCCAACCGCCTTGCCGGGCGATCTGATAATATTTTTGAAGTTCGGTTTTTAATTTTTTATACTCCTCATTTACATCATCAAAATATTTATTGTCTTTGTGTTTGTGGGTGAGTAAAGAATCAGTAAATTTCATCGCATCTTCTTTTTTTATAGGAATAAACCGCTCTAATTCTTTTCGCTTTACAAAACCCTTTTCATAATTGCTAAGAGAATATTTTATGAAATGCTGGGTCAATTGAAGCTCTGTATTAAGTATAGATTTATCTGAAGTGCTAACCGTAAGATCTGAATCAGCAAGCATTGCATTCATTCTTTTTTGAAGATCTTTATCATTTATAGAAGTGTCACCTGAGTACGCAGCATAGTTATTAAGATTCCAAAAACCTAAAGCCTGCTCAGTTAGTCCATTTGACGAAAACCATGCGTATTCATAATTTCGGGCATTGTAAAAGCTTAGTATTCTGCGTGAAAGAGAATCAGGAATATTTCGTTTTGTAATAAATTCAACAAGGTCTGTACTGTCTAAAAAGAGATCATTATAAGCATTGGCTTTGGTAACACTATAATCTCTTTTGCTGATTTTTTTTTCTTTCGCCTGGTTCGATTCACTTGTGGGTGCCTGGCCAGGCTTATTATTTGTATTACAGGCAATAAAAAAGCTGCAGGTAAAAGCAGCGTAATAAAAAATTTTTTTCATATGCACGTATTCGCAAAAGATGTGCCTATGTTTTATCTTAATGTGCCAGCTTTTGTGATCGCTTGTTTAATAAAATTGAGATAAAACTTACAGTACGAATTTTTATCTTGCAGCAATGAGAAATTTCGATGACACTTATCGCCATAAAGGCTTAAGAAAAAAGCTGATTGATTCTTTAAGAGAGAAAGGCATTTCTGATGAAAAAGTGTTGGGTGCCATGATGAGAATTCCACGTCATTTCTTTTTAGACACGGCTTTAGATCACATCGCATACGAAGATAAAGCGTTTCCGATTGCTGAAGGTCAAACTATTTCGCAACCTTATACAGTTGCTTATCAGACACAGCTTTTGCAGGTTAAAGAATATGATAAAATTCTTGAAATCGGTACGGGCAGCGGTTATCAGGCTACGGTACTTGCAGCTATGGGCGCCCAGGTTTTTACAATTGAAAGACAAAAAAAGCTTTATGAACAGAATAAACACTCGATATACAGAACCAGGTTTTCCAACATTAAATTTTTTTATGGAGATGGATTTGAAGGACTTCCCATGTTTGCTCCGTTTGATAAAATTATTATAACTGCTGCGGCGCCTGAAATACCACCTAAACTTATTGAGCAATTAAAAGCCGGCGGCCTTATGGTAATACCTTTAAATGCCGGCGAACTGCAAAGAATGCTGCGCATCACAAAGAAAGAAAATGGAAGTTACGACGAAGAGGCGTTTCATAATTTCTCATTTGTCCCGATGCTTAAAGGAAAAACTTAAAAAGAGATTCATTAATTTTAAATTAATTATGCCGTCTTGAATGTATACTTTTCGTTATCAGCTTTCAGCTATCTATTATCAATTATTTGGGCTGCTTTTTTGGCAATATTTGTCCAGTAAAAATGATCAAAATATTTTTGGGTAATTGAAGATGATATGGTTTTAGCTTTATACATTTCCCTTGCAAATGCTTCCCAGTCATGATCTTTTATCAGTAATAATTTCCCGTTGCATATTTCCGCATCAACGCCAAATGCGCCACTGCAGCTTGATACAGCAGTAAGATTATAACCAAGGGCTTCCACCAGTTTTGTTTTTATACCTCCGCCATCCGTTATTGGATTTATAAAAATATCCACTCCTTTAAAGTAAATGCTTACATCATCAACAAAGCCGGCATAGATAATATTGTTGTTTTCATACGCTTTAAGTTCGTTCATTTCCGCTGGTAAATTTTTACCGCAAATAATTATTTTATAATCAAAATTTAAAGATTGTAACGAAGGATTTATTTCATTTAAAATTATTTTAAGCGCAGCAAAATTGGGTTGATAATCCAAGGTTCCATTAAATAAATAAAGACTGGCATTTTCCGAAATGCCGTGCTTATGCTGTAGTGTTTTTTTACAAGCGGCTCGTTCTTCCGGCGCAGGAGGACGATCCCATTCAATGCCATACGTTACTACGGTACATTTCCCTGGTTCAATCTTAAATCTGCTTATCATATATTTCCGGTCTTCTTCACTAATGCAAAAGCTATGGTCAGCCTGTTGATGTATGTGTTTTTCATAAAGCCAAAGTATGCGCCACCACCACTTTCCAATGGTTTTAAACCTGTAAGCTTCTATGTTGTGCGAATGAACAATCAGTTTTATTTTTGTATACGTTTTTAGTAAGATCCCCAGCCAGCCATAATATGGATGTTCAATAATAATTGCAGCTATCCGGTTTCTTTTTATAATTCTTTTTAATAAAAAAAAATAATAAATATTAATATACCTTAATTTATTATTGGAAAGAACATTCAGTATTTTATAATCAGCAAATGAAGGATCATTTTTTTTTACAGTCACACAGGTAAGTGTGTGAAAAGCCGAAAGATATTTATTAAATAATGCAATGCCTTTTTGCCCGCCCGTTTTTGAAGGAAAAATTTGATATGAAACCAGGCTGAGTACATTCGCCATCTTAATGCTTTATCCGCAAATTAATATTATTTTGTCAGGCGTTTTGTAATTCGTATTGAAACGTCAGCTTATAAAAATTATTATTGCTAATGCAACAAATCAGATCTGGAAAAATTAGAGTGATTTTATTTTTATCACGGTTTGCATTTATTTGTAACATTGCTTTTTTATTATTTGTTTTTTTCAGGTGGCTTGAATCACGACAGCCTGCAAAAGAAAGCGGAGATAAGGTAGTAGCATTGCCTTTTATAAAAGACCTGGTAGTGATATTGGGGTTTAGCGCAATTATCATCAACGCTCTAATACTTATTGTTTATTTATTTTCTTCAATCTCCGGTACTATAAAGCAATTTCCCCGCTGGCTTGTGGTTGCAAATATTTTATTTTTTTTATCGCAGGTTTACTATTTCTTTTTGTTTTAAATTAATAGCTATGATAGATAATATTTTAAAAGACAGGCCTGCAAAGGTTTTCATATTTATCTCTGCATTTTTTGTAGCTAACGCTTTGATAGCAGAATGTATAGGAGGAAAGATTTTTTCTTTGGAAAAAACATTTGGATTTGATCCATCAAACTTTACACTTTTTGGGCAAAACGGACTTGCTTTTAATTTAACATGTGGCGTTTTATTATGGCCGCTGGAGTTTGTAATTACAGATGTAGTAAATGAATATTATGGCCCACGGGCTGTTAAGAGAATTTCATATACGGCTGTTGCATTAATATCTTATGCGTTCCTTATGTTTTATCTTGCTATTAAAATTCCACCGGCAGACTTTTGGATAAAGAGTAGTGAACAAAGCGGTGTGCCTGATATGCCTGCTGCTTTTAATGCGATTTTCGGACAAGGCATGTGGATAATTGCAGGAAGCCTGGGCGCATTTTTAATAAGCCAGATTATAGATGTTACGGTGTTTCATAAAATAAAAAAGATTACCGGAGAAAGAAAAGTTTGGCTGAGATCAACAGGCTCTACAATAGTATCTCAATTGGTAGATAGTTTTATTGTTTTATTCATTGCATTCAAATTAGGCAAAGGCTGGAGCTGGCAATTAGTGCTGGCCATTTGTCTTGTTAATTATGCTTATAAATTTACAATGGCTATTATTTTAACGCCTCTTATTTATTTTATTGAGCAAAGGATTGAGAAGTATGTTGGCCATGAAACGGCAACAAAAATGAAATTAGCTGCAATGGGAAAGATGAGTGAATAATGATGATGCAGGAATATTAAATTGATCGCCGATTTCCCATTTCATTTTTAATTTTTAATTTTTAATTTTTAATTTTTCCTGATTGCTCGCTATTGAAAGTGATGCATTGTCTTTATAATTTCGGCAACTATTTTATCTATTGGCAAAGTAACACTATCAGCTGAAAATGAGGCCAGGTCAACAAAGCGGAAGGTTTCTATTTCATTTACCTCATTGTATATATTTATTTGAGACTCATCAAAATCAAATTCTTTTGTTCTAAGTGGTACAGTAATCGGCTCCATGGCTTTTACAAAATAATAGATGGAAATTATCTGGTGATCAGGATTAAAAGCGCTTTTTTGATAATGATCTGTTGTATAAATATGTTCTCTTACATCAACCCGTAAATTCATTTCTTCCATGAATTCTCTTTTGAGACAATCTCTTGTTCCTTCGCCTGATTCTAATCCGCCGCCCGGAAATTTTGTATAATAATTTCCTCTTATTAATTCATCACTTACCAGTATTTGTTTTTTATCATTTATAAGAATACCATACACTCTTATATTAAACATTTTAAAATAATTTATACGGCTAATCAATATCTATTTCACCTTTAAATACAAAGGAAGCAGGCCCGCTGAGCCATATATTTTCAAAATTATTTTCATCAAGCTTATCAAATTCAACACTTAACTTTCCTCCGGGGGTTGTTACCTCTACACGGTTAAAACCATTATCATTATGCGCAGAAACCAGTGCAGACGCTGTTACTCCGGTTCCGCAGCTTAACGTTTCATCCTCCACGCCACGCTCATAAGTGCGTACATAAATTTCATCTTCATCAATTGATTCAATAAAATTTACATTGATTCCTTCTTTTACAAAATCCTTTGAAATTCTGATAAGCCGGCCTGCATTCTTTACATCCAGTTGCTTTACATCTCTTGATGGTTTTACATAGTGCGGCGAGCCGGTGTTTAAAACATAATAATCTAAATGAACTTCTACCCTATTTACATTGTTCATTTTTACCCGCACTATTCCATTAAGATCAATTTCTGCTTCATGAATGCCATCAGCGGTAGTAAACCGGTATAGATTTTTATGGATGCCAATACTTGCTGCATATTTTACAATGCACCTGCTTCCATTGCCGCACATGGTTCCTTCTTTTCCATCTGCATTATAATATTTCATATTGAAATCCGCATCTGTTGTGTTACTCAGCAACATTAGTCCATCAGCGCCAATTCCCAAATGCCTGTTACACAAAAAGTTTACCTGGTTAGCAGAAAGCTCTTCATATTTATCCAACCTGTTGTCAAGTATTATAAAATCATTGCCCGTTCCCTGGTATTTATAAAATTCAATATTCATATTTATCTTGTAAGATTAACTGCTATAAAAATAATAATTATAAACTGCTTAAGATCCGCAACGTTTCCACAATAAGTTTTTCAACTAAAGCATTGCCGTCACTTGTAAAATCTTTATTAATACGATTAGTAACTATAGCGCTTAATGAAAGACAATGATGATGTAAAGCCTTGCCTAGTCCATATATTCCGGCAGTTTCCATTTCAAAGTTTGCTATTTTATGCTGCCCGAATTTAAAGTCGCACAACCTGTTAATTAATTGAGGAGAGGTAAGCCCTAATCTTAAAACCCTTCCCTGTGGTCCGTAAAATCCGGGGCATGTTACAGTAATGCCTTGATGAAAGCCTTCAACAAAATGTTTTATTAAGCCCATTGCAGCGGCACCAATATATGGGTGTGAAAACCTGTTGTGCAATTGCGTATGTGTTATAAACGCATGCAATAGCTGTTTCTCTTCCTCATTATTTTCAGTTAGATAAAAGTTCATCAGATTATCAATACCAATGCCATGGGTGCTTGCAACAAAGCTATCTGTAAGTATATCTTTTTGTAAGGAACCCGAAGTGCCTATTCGGATAATATTTAATTGTGTGAGGTTTGGCTTTATAGTTCTTGATTCAAAATCTATATTAACCAAAGCATCCAATTCATTTAAAATAATATCAATATTATCTGTGCCGATTCCTGTACTAACTACTGATATTCTTTTGTTGTCAAGGTAACCGGTATGTGTGATAAATTCGCGGTGCTGCAGTTTAAATTCTATGTTGTCAAAATGCTTGCTTACCTCCTTTACTCTGTCAGGATCACCAACGGTTATGATGGTTTGCGCTATTTCCTCCGGCCTCGCATTTATATGATAGGCGCCTCCCCGGCTGTTAATAATAAGTTCAGAAACTGAGATTGGCTGCATGCTGTCAATATTAAAAAAGAAAGTAAAATTAAAGTATCATTGGAGTTACATGTTAAAAATTGTATCAAAATAGCTTATTTTTGTCCGCTAAAATGGTCCTGTGGCCGAGTGGTCAGGCAGAGCTCTGCAAAAGCTTCCACAGCGGTTCGAATCCGCTCGGGACCTCTGAAGT
>CAXSDW010000071.1:0-18841 GCA_964236235.1 uncultured Chitinophagaceae bacterium | reverse complement strand
TCTTTCAACTAACAATGAATAACTCCTTTTATTCGGGCACAAGCGGGCTTGTACTTCCTTTGCCGCAATCACAGTATCCGCCTGCGTTCCAGGGAAAAAGTAGGCTAACTTATTTTGCTTCTTTGTTTAATAGTGTAGAGATCAACAGTTCTTTTTATAAACTTCCTAAAGTTACCACTGTTACTAAATGGGCTGAAAGTGTTCCGGATAATTTCAGGTTTACATTTAAATTATCCAAGACTGTAACTCATGCAAAGGGACTTGATTTTAACACTGATGATGTTGAACTTTTTATGCAAACCATAAATAATATTGGTAATAAAAAAGGTTGTTTGCTGGTGCAGTTGCCGCCGGCGTTAAAAATTGAAAAACTTAATCAATTGCAAAATCTGGTGTTATGTATTAAACAAGCAAACGAAAATAATTTATGGAACGTAGCCATTGAATTTCGTAACCCATCGTGGTATAATAAAGAAGTATATGATTTACTTGATCAATACGATATCAGCTTAGTTATTCATGATCTGCCGGCATCGGCAACGCCGGTTACAGATTCTAAAATAAGTTTCAGGTATCTGCGGTTTCACGGGCCGGGTGGCCGCTACCGCGGCAGTTATACTGATGATTTTTTATTACAATATGCTGAGTACAGTAAGACATGGCTAAGTGAAGGAAAAACGGTTTATGCTTATTTTAATAACACGATGGGAGATGCTGTTAAAAATTTACAGACGTTAAATGATTATGTAAAACACCCCGCTTTTAATTAATATCAAACTACAATCTCCGCTTTAATAAAAGCTGCCCAAAGAACCGGAAGTACAAGTGAGTGACACAACGAAGATGCTATGAAATTCAGGTGCCGGTAACAAATAATTTTTTAAATTAAATGAACAAAAACTTAATTTGCTTTGACAAACAAGCTGATTTGCCAAGTCATTATTGTTGCATGCCTTCTGTAGCGCCTGATGTATTTGAATTTACTTTTCTCTTGAATAAAGACATATCCATTTTACCAAATTTGTAAGCAAAGTTTAATCGAAACATTTGCGGATCACGGAACCTCTTGTAATTCTGAATGAAATATTCACTCTCAGAATACTGGTCAGTCTTTCTTGTTTTAAAGATATCATTTACACTCAATGAAACTGAAGCTGCATCATTTTTAAGGAAGCTTTTCTTAATAGCAACATCCGTTCCCCAGAAAGACCTTATATATCCCTGCGATGAGCTTTGAGATTGTCCGAAGCCACCAGGGCCTCCAAACCCGCCACCACCTGTATTTATAGGCAAGTTGGTTTTTGATTGATAAAGCACACTGAGCTGGATAGAAAATTTGGCCGGCAATTTAAAATTAGAATTGAACTTACCAAACCAGCTGATCAAAGCATCCTGCGAAGTACCTGTTACATTATCTGTATTAATTTTTGATTGGTACAAATTAACGTTACTTGAAATATCCCACCATTTTGTAAGATAGTTTTGTGCTGTAAATTCAGCGCCGGCAGAATAACTTGAATTTGCATTTACATAAGTGTTTAAAAGAACATCATCACCACTTACCGGGTCTTTTTCGCTGGTAAGAAAACGGGTAATAAGATTATTGGTATGCTTATAATAAAGTGATGCCATAAAAGTATTGTTCCCCTTAAATGTTTTTAGATAAGACAATTCAAACGATTGCGTAAACTCAGGAACAAGGTCAGGATTACCTTTGGTAAGATTAAGCCTGTCAGTAGAATCTGTAAATGGTATCAATTGGAAAAAGTTAGGCCTGTTAATACGCCGGCTGTAACTCAATTGAAGTTGCTGATTTTGCTTAAGACTTTGACTGAGGAACACAGACGGAAATAAACTTACAGGATATTTATGTGTAAATGTTTCTCCTGTTTTTGTAAGTTCCCCTGTATAATTCGAGCTTTCTGCACGCAGCCCGAGTTTGTATGTAAAATCATTTACAGCGCTTGACATAGTTACATATCCTGCATATACATTATCATGATTTTTATAGTTGCTTGCAGCATTTGGAATAAGCATGTAATCGTTGGTGGTATCTCTATAAGTATAATTATTATTGTTGTTTACTATACTTCTTAGTGCTGCTCTTACACCCGCTTCCAGCTTGGTTGTGGCCGTAAATGGCTTTACATAATCTGACTGTATGGTAATATTCTTATTAGTACCATCGCCTAAAACTTTTTGCAACTGGTTATGGGTAAGAATGCCGCCTTTTTGTGTGTAATAATCAGTTTTATAGAATGAGTTATTTTCATTTTTTCCTGAAAAAAGATTCGCATCCAGTGTTAACTCTTCTCCTTCTTTTGCAAAATTATGCTTCAAACCAAATACTAAACCTGTAGCATTAAAAATTCTTTTACCTGTAGAATTTCTCTCACTGTAGTTTGAAACTTTAGCAGAATTATATAAACTGTCAGTGTTAATTGTGATCATCTCATTTGGCTCAAATTGCCCATGCACCCGTACACCTGATAACGAAAGAGTAGTTCTGTTTGTCACAAAATAATCAAGTCCTAATTTTCCAAATAAAAATCCGCCCTTAGTTTTATTATAGTTGTTTTGAAAGATAGAGGTTTGAGGCACATCAAGTAAATTAAGCCTGTCTGTAGTTCCTGTAGTTCTACCCCTGTTTTGGTTAATCATTGCACTTGCTGAAATATTAATTTTCCCCTGGCGTAAGTTAAAATCTCCGCCACCATTTAACGCTCCACGCTTATCTACGCCAGCTCTTAAATTTCCATTATATCCTGTTTTACGATTCTTCTTCAAAACTATATTTACAATTCCTGCACCTCCCCCAGATGCATCATATTTGGCAGATGGATTTGTAATTACTTCAACACTTTCTATTGCATCAGCGGGTATCTGGTCAAGTGATAATGTTGTTGGCCTGCCATCAACAAATATTTGAGGAGCGCTATTACGCAATGATACATTTCCATCAATATCTACATTCACAGAAGGAACGTTCTTCATCACATCTACAGCGGTTCCACCGGCACTAACTAAATTCTTTTCAACATTAAAAACCTTTTTTTCTCCATCAAATCTTACAAGAGGTTTGGTACTTACAACTGTTACTCCCTGCAATTGTTTAACATCATTGCTCAATTTTATTTTACCCAGATCTTTATCAAACGATTGGGGCATAGTTGCCGGAGGACCTGGTGAAACGGATGCTGTTTTAATTGCAGAATCAGGCTTAGGTTTTCTTGCTACAAAAGAAAATGGTTGCTGATAAAATGCATAACCTGTAGCAGAAATACGCAAATTAAAATTGCCGAATATCGGTAATTCTTCAAGAGAAAAATCACCGTTATTTTCACTGGCGGTTCCTTTAACTAAAACCTCTTTCATCTTTTTTGTTGCTGTATCAAAGCGGTTTTGTAAAACAAGAACAGATGCACCACCGATAGCTTTTCCGGAAGCGTCAGCAATTTTTCCGTACACGTGCCCAATAGTTGGAGCCTTCATATTCGCTGGTCTGTTGCCATTATATCCGCCCGGAACCTGCGCTGTTGCTGTGTAAATAAATATTATAGTTAATAATAATACAGTTAATTTTTTCATGCGTTTTAATTATTTTGCAAATTTACGGTCTGTCAACTTTTAAACTAAGAAATGAGATAAGTCAAGAAATTGTTGCGACCAAACGATTTAAAGATTTCCTGTTATGCTTAAGTTTTGAATATTTAACCGGGAATGAACTTTTAATATAGAAAGCTATCTATGTATTTACATATTCATTACGGTTTTAAAATCAAATTAACAGCTAAAGGCTTAGTTTGTTTTACCTGTTATCATTGGCAGCGCTTCAGGATAAGTATCGCTTACAGGTATTTCCACAGGGCCGATAAAAACACTGTTTTTTCGTGCAGCAGTAACGTATGAAACGGATATGATATAAGATTTATGAACACGTATAAATTTTGCAGATGGTAAAGTTTCTTCAATAGATTTCATGCTCATTCTTGTAACTACAGGTTTTGAAGAACTCCTTAAATGAATTTTTATATAATCTTTCAGGCCTTCGATCCACATTATATCCGCATGAACCACCTTCAAAAGGCTGTAATCAACATTTACAAAAAGATAATCAACAACGGCTTTTTCACCCTTGTCATTTTGGGTTCTTAAAAGGTGGTATTCCATTGCCTTGTTACAAGCTTTCATAAAGCGCTCCAGCGAAACAGGCTTCACCAGGTAATCAATAACATCTAAGTTAAAACCGTCCAGTGCATATTTTTCATATGCTGTTACTAGTATAAACATTGGCTTTTGGATAATGCTTTGTATAAATTGCAATCCTGTTAAACCAGGCATTTGTATATCCAAAAAAACAAGATCAACCGTTTTTTCATTAAGCACTTTAGTTGCTTCAATGGCATCATCGCACTTTGCAACCAGTTGCAGATAAGGAACCTTACTTATGTTATCCTCCAGCAGCTCGAGCGCAAGAGGTTCGTCGTCTATTGCTATGCAGCGTATCATTAATTTAGAATAATTTGAAGTGATACTATAAACCAATTATTTTCCCTTGTGATCATAATATTATGGTTTCCATCGTAAAGTAAATCTAACCTTCGCA
Source organism: uncultured Chitinophagaceae bacterium (assembly GCA_964236235.1). GTDB lineage: Bacteria > Bacteroidota > Bacteroidia > Chitinophagales > Chitinophagaceae > Ginsengibacter. Next base: position 14,235 of record CAXSDW010000071.1, on the reverse strand, counting down.
TTACATTATTAAGACCAATACCGGATGATGTATCCTTAATGTCAGAGGACGCAGCATTATATTTATTTTGAATTTCAAAATTCAGTTTATTTTCTTTAGCGGTAAGGCAAATTCTTATCATTGCATCTTCTATAAATCCGGTACCATGTTTAAATGCATTTTCAACAAAAGGTATAAGCAGCATAGGTTCTATCTCATATTGATCATCAACTTTCTCAAGCGAAACTTCCACTGTTAACTTTTTACCGAAACGTTGTTGCTGCAGATCAATATAACTGTGCAGGTAATCAATTTCTTTTTCCAGCGACACTTTTTTCACATCAGTTTCATACAACATATACCTCATCAGCGATGATAATTTTATAAGAGAAGGTTCAAGCAAATCAGATCTTTTACGTGCCAGGGAAACCATATTATTTAACACATTAAACATGAAATGCGGACTTACCTGCGAACGAAGAAAAGACAATTCTGTTTTTAAATTTTCATTCTCTTTTTCCTTTACTATTTTATCAGCTTTTTGTTTGTCCCTTATCAGCTGGTAAGCAATACTGGCGGATAGAATTGATAAGTACACGAATAAATTAAACATTAAATGCCTGCCCGGGTTAAAATTATCAATCCCAATAAATGATTTTAATAAGATGGTGCTTTGAATCAATATCCATATAAAAATGAGGAACTGAATTACAGCGTATCTCCAATAGCTTTTTTTGTGGAAATACTTAGGCATTATCAGGTAAGCATTTACGTAAAAAAATATAACCCATGTAACATTCATCAACAAGGAAAACATAAATCCCCATGATCCGGATTCTGTATTGTTGTGCTTAGGCTCTTTGTTATTATAAGAAGAAGTTAACAGGTAAGGCAATGAAAATAAAAGTGTCCATGCCAGCGCATGAAATACAATAGTGATCCATTTTTTTGAATACCAGGCATTGCTCATTTGGGCAAATTAATATTATAATTACAGATCAATTGCTATTTGAAAAATGTTGCGACGAAAGAAATCTTTACAGAGACGAAGGACAAGTAAATATTGAAACCATGTGATTTACAATTTTTTGAGGCGGAAGAATTAAGGCAATAATATTTTATTGTTAAATTATTATAACTTTTTAGTAGATTGCAAAAAAAAAGGCCCATCCGTAGAAACGGATTAGCCTAACGATTGCTTGCTATAAGAAAAATTTACCTGTTCTAATTGTATATTGTAACAGTTTTATTTTTTATCACTGCATAAATTAATGCAGCTCTACGATTGCTTGTTATTTTTTTTTCATTCTTTTGCATTATCTGGTAACACATTCTAAACTTAAAATTAGGATGTGTTATTTTATTACTCAAAACTACTTGCAGAGAGATTTGGCACGTTAAAAACGTTGACTATTTGTTGTATCCGTTATTAGCAGTGCATTTCACAATAATCAATTAATGATGGCCAACAGAACAACAGATGCTTTATTTCAATTGATTCATGCCCTGGAAAAGTCTGAAAAAAGGAATTTTAAGCTCTATATCAAGAGAAGTTCAGGCAACAGTGACCTTAAAATTATTGAGCTTTTTGATGCTATTGATAAGTTAAATGAATACAATGAAGCTGTTCTTTTAAAGAAACTTACCTCCATACAAAAGCCACAGTTGGCTAACACAAAAGCGCATTTGTATAAGCAGTTACTCGGCAGCCTTCGCCTTATAAAAAGTACTGAAAGTATAGACCTTCAATTACATGAGCAACTGGATTTTGCCCGCATTTTATACAACAAAGGATTGTATTTGCAAAGCCTTAAAATATTAGATAAAGTAAAAGAACTTGCTATATCCTACAACCAGGATAGTTTTCTTTTACAGGTTATTTCTTTAGAGAAAAAAATAGAAACCCTTTACATTACCCGCAGTATGCAAAACCGGGCAGACCGGTTAACCATTGAAGCTAATGAAGTAAATGAAAGGCGAACGATGATAACAAAACTGTCAAATCTTGCCTTACAATTATATAGCTGGTACATTAAACACGGGCACGCCAGAAGTGAAAAAGATGAAGCAGGCATTGTAAAATTCTTCCGGGAGAATTTGACTACAAATACAGATGAACTTAAAGGCTTTTATGAACAACTATACCTGTATCAAAGCTATTGCTGGTATGCTTTTATACGCCAGGATTTTTTAATGTATTATCGTTATTCACAAAAATGGGTTGATATTTTTACTGCACAACCTTTAATGATAAATGCCGAAACTGCACATTATATAAAAGGAATGCACAATCTTTTGAATGCACATTTTATTTTAAAAAATAATGAGAAGTTTGCCCTAACGCTGGAAGATTTTAAAGAGTTTGCCAAAACGGAAATTGCCAATCAACATGATAATAACCGTATACAAACATTTGTGTATTTAACAAGCGCAAGCATTAACCAACATTTAATGCAGGGAACGTTTGATAAAGGCTTGCTGCTTGTGCCTGAGATAGACGAAAAAATTAAACAATATGATGTTTATATAGACAGGCACAGAATTTTAGTTATAAATTATAAAATTGCTTCGCTGTACTTTGGCAATGGGGATTATGATAAATCTATTGATTACCTGAGAAGAATTATAAACGGAGACATAGATCTTAGAATTGACCTGCAATGCTATGCCAGGCTGCTTCATTTGCTTGCGCACTATGAGTTAGGGAATTTTGAATTGATAGAATATCTTGTAAAATCAGTTTACAGGTTTATGGCTAAAATGGAAAATTTAACGGTGATAGAACAGGAGATGTTTAATTTTTTAAGAGATTCATTTCGCTTATCAAAAGATAAAATTAAGCCCGAGTTTACAAAATTTTTGCACAAAATAAAACAGTACGAAACCAGCCGGTTTGAAACAAGAGCCTTTGCTTATTTTGATATTATTTCGTGGATAGAAAGTAAAATTTATGATAAGCCAATGAGCGAAATTATAAAGCGAAAATTTTTAAAAATGCGCAAGCGGGTTTATCCTTATTTAAAATAACCTTTTAAGACCTCACCTAAATCCTCTCCAAAGGAGAGGACTTTTGGAGCCATCTGCTTTGAAGAGTCTCGTAATGTCCAGTAAATTTCTTTTACTTTAAGTTGGAACTTTCTTGCCCTTCTCCTTTGGAGAAGGGTTGGGATGAGGTTTTGAAGAAGACTTAAGATGAGGTCTTTAAATAAATCTGTTTATTAAATTCTCCAAATATTCTTGTCTTCCGCTTATGATTGCCGGCTCACCATTGGCAATTGCAAACTCTCTTAAATCTTCCAATAATAATTTTCCTGTTTCAAATTCCTTTCCTTTGCCCGTATCAAAGGAGGCATATCTTTCATCTCTTATCTTTTTATATTCACCATGCTGTAAAATCTTATCAGCAATAATAAGTGCTTTTGCAAAACAATCCATACCACCGATATGTGCATAAAACAGGTCTGCAGGATCAGTAGAATTGCGCCGGATCTTAGCGTCAAAGTTTATTCCTCCGCCTTTAAATCCGCCGGCCTGTAAAATAACCAGCATTGCTTCCACAAGTTCGTTAATGTCATTTGGAAACTGATCAGTATCCCACCCGTTTTGATAATCGCCGCGGTTGGCATCTATGCTTCCCAGCAAACCTGCATCAGCAGCCACTTGCAGCTCATGCGTAAAAGTATGACCCGCAAGCGTAGCGTGATTTACTTCAACATTAATTTTAAAATCATCAAGCAGATTATATTCTCTCAAAAAACCAATTACTGTTGCACAATCATAATCGTACTGGTGCTTGGTTGGCTCCATTGGTTTTGGCTCGATAAAAAAAGTGCCTTTAAAACCCTGAGCTCTTGCATAATCTTTTGCTGTATGCAAAAATTTTGCTAAATGCTCTTGCTCCCTTTTCATGTTTGTATTGAGCAAACTCATATAGCCTTCACGACCGCCCCAAAAAACATAATTTTCTCCACCAAGTGCAATAGTGGCGTCCAGCGCAGCTTTTACCTGTGCACCTGCATGGGCCAGCACATGAAAATCAGGATTGGTAGATGCGCCATTCATATATCTTTTGTTTGAAAAAAGATTGGCTGTTCCCCATAATAACTTTACGCCGCTTGCGGATTGTTTTTGCTTTGCATAGTCAACCAGTGTTTGCAATCTTTTTTCATTACCGGCAACATCCGATGTATAATCCACTACATCAGTATCATGAAAACAATAATAAGGCAAATTCATTTTAGTGATGAATTCGAACGCTGCATCCATTTTATCTTTGGCTCTTTCAATTGGATCGGCTTTTTCATCCCAGCGAAAAATATGTGTAGGTTCTCCAAAAGGATCAGCACCGCTGCCAACAAAAGAATGCCAGTAAGCACAGGCAAAACGCAAAATATCTTTCATTGGTTTTTCGGCCACAACTTTATTTTCATCATACCACCTAAAAGCAAAAGGGTTATCACTTTCTGTTCCTTCATATTTTACCTGCGGAATATTTTTAAAAAATTCTTCACTACCCGTAATTACCTGCATAAGATTTATTTAAGCTTTTATGTTATTGTTTTTTTTCAATTTACAAATGTTGCTGCAGCAATTCTTTCCAGCCTTTATACAGTTCATTATATAATTCTACTTTAGTTGGCACTACTTTATTTAGTGGCTTAAAATTAGTAAAAGCTTCTTTATAAGATTTATAAATTCCTGCGCCAATACCTGCGCCCAATGCGGCTCCCACGCTTCCATCATTTTCATATAACTCAATGGCAACGCCGGTAGCATTTACAAATGATTCTATAAAAACATCACTTAAAAATAAATTTGCTTTACCTGCTCTTATAATTGTTGGATTTAATCCATTCTCTCTCATAATATCTAATCCATACCTGAAAGAAAATGCAATCCCTTCCTGCACTGCTCTAAAAATATGTGCTTTTGAATGTTTATTAAAATCAATATCAGTGATGTGAGAACCGACAATTTTATTTTGCAGCATCCGCTCTGCACCATTACCAAAAGGTAATATAAATAAACCATCGCTGCCGGGTTTTATCTTTGCAGCCTGCTCATTCATTTTAGCATAACTTAAATTTTCACCGCATAATTTCTTTATCCAACTGTTCATTATACCTGTTCCATTTATACAAAGTAATACACCCAATCTTTTTACATCATTGGAATGATTAACATGTACAAAAGCATTTACTCTTGAAAATTGATCAGCCAGTAATTTATCTGTTACGGCATAAATAACTCCTGAGGTTCCTGCAGTGGCAGCCACTTCGCCGGGTTGCAATACATTTAATGAAAGTGCATTATTAAGCTGGTCGCCTGCTTTATAAGTAACCGGAATATTTTTCTTTAATGATAACTGACTTGCAACTTCTGCTGATAATTTTCCATGAGAAGAAAACAAAGGTTCCACTTTTGGAATGAGTGAATTTTCAAATCCATAATACTGCATAACATTCTTTGAAATCTCATCTTTCTTAAAATCCCAGAATATTCCTTCTGACAATGCAGAAGATGTGGTGGTGATTTCGCCGGTTAATTTCATAGCAATAAAATCACCGGGCAACATCATTTTATCTACTTTATTAAAAATCTCCGGCTCATAATTCTTTACCCACGCAAGCTTTGATGCGGTAAAATTTCCCGGAGAATTCAAAAGGCAGGAAGAACAGGTTTGTGCACCAATTGCATTCAGCGCATTATCACCGATTTCAACCGCCCTGCTATCACACCAGATGATGGAATCTCTCAAAACATTTTGGTCTTCATCAACCAAAACCAATCCATGCATTTGATAAGAAATTCCAATTGCTTCTATCTGTTGCGGATCATATTTATTGCCGGCGTTTACTTTGGCAATCGCCTTTAATGTATGCTGCCACCACATTTCTGGAGATTGCTCGGCCCAGCCGGTTTGCAGCGAAGTAATTGCTGATTCTGTTTCAGGATATTGCGCAGATGCAATTGATTGCTGTGTTTCAGCATTTACTACTGAAACTTTTATAGAAGAAGTACCAATATCAATCCCTAATAGCAACATCGTTATTTATTTTTATTACACGAATTTTTTGCCACGAATTATTTTGTTATTAAGAACCTAATTTAACTTCATTTGTACCAATCAATTCGCTAATTAGTGTAATTCGTGCAAGTAATTAGTGTTATGTAATTCGTGTAATTCGTGTTTATAAATTTACATTAATCATCTTACCAGTATATTGCAGAGCTTTATCAATTTGAGAAGTGACATTCGTATCAATTCCATGGCCTTGTTTTACCAACACAACATTAAAAATTCTATTCTTCAACATCCCGTTGAATCTTCCTTTTGTATCAGAAATAGTAAGTCTTCTTGCTTTATCATTCCATTTTAATGTAAAGGTTGCATACATGCCTTTTTCATAATTATAATTATCATTTTCATCTTCATAAAAAGTAAACTCGCCATTTGCGCCGGAATAAATGCGCAGCTCGATTGAATCAGCAGGCTTCTCTGTTGCATATTCCATTAACGGGCCCATAGGAATTATAGAGCCCGCCTTTACATACAATGGCATTGAATCTATTGGTGCAGAAACTGTAATAGTTTGCCCGCCGTTAATCGTTTCGCCTGTCCAGAAATTATACCATTTTGATTTGGGCAAATACAGCGTTCTTGCTTTTTCATTACCTGATATATTGTCTCCTGTGTACAATTGTTCTGTTACAGGATTTACAAGAAATGCCGGCCCAAACATATACTGGTTCTGCACATTATATACTCCGGTATCTCTTCTGAAATCAAAAGCCAGTGAACGCATAATTGTATAATTATCTGTAGTAACTTTTCCTGCCAATGAATAAATATAAGGCAGAAGCCGGTAGCGAAGATTATCAAAATGAAGAAGAATGCTTTTTGTTTTATCATCCCAGTTGTTTGAAAATAATGCTCTTTCTCCTTTGCCATGAATGCGGAATATCGGGCAAAATGTACCGAACTGAAACCAACGTGTAAATAATTCTCTAAACTCGGGCTTCGACCAATCGGGTGGAGTCCAGTTATAGTGGTAGCCACCAATATCCGATGTCCAGTAAGGTATTCCTGAAGTGCAGGCGTTTATCCCTTGCGGCACCTGTTTTTTATATGCATCAAACGTACAGGTAATATCTGATGACCATAAAGTGGCTGAATTGCGCTGCTGGCCTGCAAAAGCCTGTCTTACCAAAAAGAATGCACGCTTGCCCGGCACGTCTCTCCGCCATCCTTTATAAATTCCATCTGTATGTTCTAATGAATAAGTGTTGAAATAATCTATGCCCTTTCCTGTATAGAAAACTGCCTTCCGTCTTTCATCAAGCAGCGTTCCATTATCGGGTTCGCATTGATCTACCCACCATGCATCCCAGTCGTAACGCTTTATAAGACTATCTCTCGCCTGTTGCCAATATAGCTCTCTTGCTTTAGGATTATGAGCATCATAATATGTATCGAATGTATGCGTAACAACATTGTCCCAGGTGATGCTTGTGAGGCCGCCCATCTTTTTCAAAGCATTGAAGTTGTTAGTGCCGGTGCCCATTACAGGCCATATAGAGATCATCGCATGAATGTTTGCTTTATGCAATTCATTAACCATTTTTTTCGCATCAGGGTAACGCTCAGGATTCATTATGTGGGAGCCGATTGGTAAAGGATCCCAGTAATACCAATCCTGAACAATAACATCAACAGGTATATGATTTTTACGATAACCATCTTTTACACCTAAAATTTCGTCCTGGTATTTATAACGATCCTGGGATTGAAAAAGTCCGAATGACCACTTTGGAAACATTGGCGCTTTGCCTGTAGCTTCTCTATACAAATTAATTACCTGGTCAAACTCAGGTCCATAGAAAAAATAATAATCAATCATTTTACCACTTTCTGAAACATATTTATATTTTGTATTGCCATCTTCAGCACCATAAAAATTTGATGCCGAATAATTATCCCACAACAATCCATAACCTTCAGTAGAAAGTAAAACAGGAATTGCGCCGGTGAGATATCTGATTGCAAGATCCTGGTTGCGGCCTTTATAATTTATAGATCCTGAATCAAGCGGATGACAACCCAAACCATACAGCGCTTCATCAGCCGGTGAATTAAATTGTGTTGTACAGTTGTAGGTTTCAATACCAGCAATGGTTGCAGCCATCATTGACTTGTTATCGTTATCAGCTTCAGCAACAATTACCATATCATTTAAATCAGTATAAGTAATAGCATTGGTAGCCTTACTGATTTTTATTTTTATCTTTTTTGTTGAGATAACAATTTGATTTTCTTTTTCTGACATATTAAAAGCCGGCTTTTCAACCCAAGTATTATTTATTACAAGAGAAGTTTTAGCAGGAAATGAATCCATAGAAGTATATTTCACTTCTGCAATATCATCTTTACAAATCTTCACTTTCATAATTCCCTTATCCAGTATAAACGTAACTCCATCTGCATCTTTTTTATAAGATTTTACTGATGCAACAGCGATCTGTAAAAACGCGAAAAACATAAGCCATGAACACAGGAACATTTTTATACAAACTTTACGAACATGATTTTGCATCAAAATAGATTACACTTTTTATTAATTATACCAGGATTCTTACTGGTTTCCTGCTTTAATTATTATTGTAAAACAGGATTCGCATTATTACCTGCTACAGAAAAATTCTCTTGCTCTGAGTATTCAAATTAAGTTACACAGGTGCCATATAAAGAATGTTTGCAGATTAAAAATACTCAAATGTTAAATGCAAAGTAATTAGTTTTTTGATACAGACTATGTAAATTGATTCGAGTTATTACGCTATTCCGTTCTCAAGCTCTTTGCGGGATTTGCAAGTGCTGCTTTTGTTGCCTGGAAGCTAATTCGGTTCTTTTAATCCATGCAGACCTGGCCATGGCAATACCTGAATCAGGAATAAGCATTTACTGAGCAAATATTTGTGGCGTGTCTCCCGTCGTTGTTTGACCAAGATATGCATCTTTATTGTTCCAAAAATTTTGTTGTGCATTTACATTGATAACACAGGTTGACAAAAAAGCTATTAGCAATAAGATGGATTTGTTCATATAGGTTTTAATTTTATTCCGTTCTTAAGCTCTTCACAGGGTTTGCTATTGCCGCTTTGATTGTTTGTATGCTTAACGTGATCAATGCAACAAACAACATTGCCGAGCCGCTTACAACAAATACCCACCAGCTTACAGAAGTTTTGTAGGCAAAATTTTCAAGCCACTTATAACTTGCCCACCAAGCTAAAGGCGCTGCTATTACAAATGCAATAAGCACCAACTGCACAAAGTCTTTTGATAAAAGTGAGATGAGGTTACTAACAGTTGCGCCTAATATTTTCCTGATACCGATTTCTTTTGTGCGTGTGCTGATGGTGTACATTACCAGTCCTAATAAACCAAGGCAACTAATAAGCATTGATAAACCTGTTGCCCAGCTTAAGAGGCTTGCTGTGCGCTGCTCCGCCTCATAAAAGCCGGCGATGGTGTCGTCAATAAACCTGTATTCAAAATCCTGGTCTGGATAGATTTGATGATATGCTTTTTGTATTTTGCTTATGGCTTTTTTCCAGCTATCAGCTCCCGGCAAACCTGGTTTTAGTCTTACATGAAATGTACTGCCATTGTTGCCGCCTAACACAAGCGATGTTATTTGTGTATGCATGGATTGCTCATGAAAATCCTGCATTACACCAACAATTGGCAATTGCTTGTTATTAAAGCTTAGCATTTTGCCAACTGCATCTTCAGGGTTTTGAAAACCGAGCACTTTTGTATAAGTGTTATTAACAAGAAATTCTTTAATGCTGTCACTTGTTGTTATGTTTCTACCGGCTAATAATCTTATTTTATAAATATTTATATAGTTCGGATCGCCCCATCTTAATTGAACCTGTTCTTTTATCTCCGGCTTTGGCGAATAAGATATATTTGTGAAGGCTGCGCCTTTATCAATCGGAGCCAGGAAACCTGTAGCTGCTAATTCAACTTCAGGCATCGTGTTTATTTCATTTAATAATTGTTGCCCGTGTGCCGCAACAGTATCACGCGGTAATTCAAAAGTGATGATGCCATCTTTGTTGAATCCAAGGTCCTGATGCAGGGAATAATTAATCTGCTTGCTCACCATTAAAGTGGCGATCACAAAAAATTGCGCAATTACAAACTGCGATACAGTTAATGTTTTTCTTATCCACGCATGCCGCGTTTCATTACCGCTAATGAATGACTGATTTTTTAAAACTTTTACAGGTTTATATCCCGATAAAATAAATGCAGGATATAAGCCCGATAGAAAACTCACCAGCAATGCAAGCAACAATAAAAAGATAAAAATGTAAGATTGCTGAAGCGGGTGAAATGCTAAGCCCGGTGGAATAAAATCAGCAAATAACATTAGTAACAGCGGAGCTAAACACAAGGAGATAATGCATGCAACAAAAGTTAATAAAAATGTTTCGCTCAAAAATTGGAAAATCAATTGCTTTCTTGAACTGCCCATGGTTTTCCTGATACCAATTTCTTTTGCACGCTGCGCAGCATTGGCTGTAGTAAGGTTAATAAAGTTGATACAAGCAAGCAATAACAGGAAGGCAGCAACAGCAAACAAACCATACAAAGCAGACTTGTTCGCAAGCCTTTGATTAAAGCCTGCATATAAATTATTAAAATGAACATCGCTTAAAGGCTGAAGGTGAAAGCGCATCATGTTGGCTGCATCTTTACCGGCGTTTTTACTATATTTATTTAGCAGTGCATTCAACTGCTTTTCAATGTTTGTGGCGTTACTGCCTTTTAAAAGTTTTATACACACCTGCGAATAAGCCATCCAGTCGTTCCATGTATTCATCATAAAATCGTTCTGCAGGTGTGTTTGCGCAATGGTTGCAAACGATATAAATTCAACATTGTTAAATGACGTACGTGCATTCATGTCTTTCACAATACCTGAAACGGTTGCCGTAAAGTCATCATTATATTTTATTTGTTTTCCGATAACATCGGTAAATGCAACCGCAGGAAAGTATTGTTTTGCCCTGCTTTCAGTAAGCACAACTGCAAATGGATTTTTTAAAGAAGATGCTGCAGAGCCTTCAACCCAATGATATGGTAACAATGAAAAATATTTGGCGTTAGTAAATATAATGCCAGGTTGCCTTTTAAACACTAAAGGTTGAGACGATCCCTTTCTTGCAGCACTTACTTTAACCGTTCCATCGCCCTGGAACTGCATGAGCGGTACAGTTGCTTCAACACCTGTTACTTCATTTTGTATTGCTGCACTTACAGGCGCAGGAACAGCAGCGCTATGCCCGTCCTCGCCATTAAATTTTAAATCCATTACCACGCGGTAAATACGGCTCATATCTGTTTCAGCTTTATCGTAGCTGAACTCATATTGAATGATCATAAAAATGATCAGCGCAGCGCTGATGCCAATGGATAAACCAAGCACATTGATACCTGTAAATACTTTATTACGCCAAAAGTTTCTGAGTGCAGTCTTGAAATAATTTTTTATCATAAATACAGCTTTAAAGTTGTGAATTCATTTGTTTAATACTGTTACAACAGTACAAGAGTGCGTAACAACAGCTTTACTTTATTTGTATTTCATTACCTTGTTCATAAGCTTTACTTCATTTACAAATCATCATTTTTTATTCGGTTCTCAAGCTCTTTACAGGATTAGCAAGTGCTGCTTTTATTGCCTGGAAACTTACTGTTAATAAAGTAATAAGTATTGCCCCAAGCCCCGCTGAGGCGAAGATCCACCACGATATAGCTGTTCTATACTGGTAATTCTGCAACCAGCTATACATGAAATAATAGGCTACAGGAATTGCAATTAACAGGGAAATAATAACCAGAGACATAAAGTCTTTTGATAATAGCCGCCAAAGGTTAAATACTGAGGCGCCTAATACTTTTCGTACACCAATTTCTTTAGTACGTTGTTCTGCAACGAAAGATGCCATACCAAAAAGACCCAGGCAGCTTATAAAAATGGCAAGTATTGCGAAGAAGCTTGATAGCGTTGCAATGCGTTCTTCATTACCGAATTTTTTAGCGTAGTCTTCATCTACAAACTGGTATTGAAATGGCTGATCAGGATTATATTTTTTAAAAACAGATTCAATTTTGCTTAACGCCGTACGGGCACTTGCATGTGGATTTATTTTTATAAGAATAACATTTCCGGGGTCTTTTGATAAATGAAAGAAAGTGGGTCTCACAGGAGCATATGGAGACTCCACGATCATATCTTTAATTACGCCAATTACTTTAAAAGGAGTTCTATCCCATTTTACTATTTCGCCAACCGGGTTTTTTAAACCCATAAATTTTGCAGCAGTTTCATTTAATACAAAGGCCAAAGAATCTGTTAAGTATTCTCTTGAAAAATCACGGCCATCCACGAATTGCCAGCCCACCGTTTTGCCATAATCATTTGAAACTTCAATGTTTGGAAAATCGACAGCCAAACCAGGATCTTTTCCTTTCCATTCAAACCCGCTGTTTGTTGACCACACTTCTGTTGTCGGGCTTCCGGATTCTGACATTTGAGCTATTGCCCCTGTACTTATCAGCTCATTTTTTACAACATCAAAATGATTATGAATTTCACCAGTAATCATTGGAAGCTTAACAAGACCATCACGACTGTAACCAATAGGACGTTGTTGTGCAAACTGTATTTGATTAAAAACAACTATAGTTCCGATAATCAATATAACTGAAACAGTAAACTGAAGAACTACTAACATCTTACGCGGTACGGCTGCAAAGCGACCTGCTTTAAAAGTGCCTTTTAAAACTTTAACCGGATTAAAAGATGACAAATAAAGAGCGGGATAACTACCTGCAATCAAACCTGTAATTAAGCTAAAACCTATACCCAGCAACCAGAAGAATGGATTGCTCCAGAGGATGGACATCTGTTTACCGGAAACATTATTGAAAAATGGTAATGCAAGCCACACCAAAGCCAATGATAAAATAAATGCAAAAGCCACTACCAGTAATGATTCGCAAAAAAATTGAGAGATGAGTTGTATACGCAGTGAACCCACAGATTTACGGATACCAACTTCCTTTGCACGTGTCTCTGACCGGGCAGTGCTTAGATTCATAAAGTTAATGCATGCCAGTAGTAAAACAAAAACACCAATTATTCCAAACAGCCAAACATATTGAATACGGCCACCTGTATTAATTCCATTTTTAAACTCTGAATACAAATGCCATTTACTCATAGGGAAAAGAAAAAGCTGCGGTTTATGGAACACTTCATCCTGGTTTACTCTTTTTATTTTAGCGTCTTTTATTTTTATTGAAACCTTATCCATATCTGCATTGGCAGCTATTTGAGCATAACTTGTATAACAATTGCAACGCCATGGATTAGGATCACTTTTCAAATTATTGCTTGTTGCAAATAGATTCCATGGAGCAATAAAATTTAACGTAGCAAATGAGGAATTAGGTGAAGGATCTTGATAGATACCTGCTACCTTAACAGTAAGCCTGCTATCGATTTTTAAGATTTTACCTATCGGATTATCATTTCCAAAAAGTGCTTTGGCAGAAGATTGGGAAAGTAAAATAGAGGAAGGGTCATCTAATCCATTTCCGTTGCCTTTAAACACATGCACGGAAAGCATATCAACGATACCAGGTTCATAATAGCCTCCTGAAATAGTAAGTATTTTTTCTTTAAAAGCTACTATATGATCACTTACATTGGAGGCCATTACAATATTTTTGAAATCACCTGCGTAGCTTTTTCGAAGTTCGTCACCCAAGGGGAAAGGCACCTGGTTCCAGGTATCTTTTTCACCATTGTTAGAAACATTTTGAATTACCTGTGCAATACGTTCCTGGTTTCTGAACTGTTTATCAAAAGACAGTTCATCATAGATCCAAAGGCCAATAAGCATAGCTACAGCCATACCTACAGCAAGACCCCCAATATTTATAAAAGAAGAAATTTTATTCTTAACAAGATTGCGCCAGGCAATTTTAAAATAGTTTTTCAGCATATCTTTTTTTAAGTTTAATCTATTCCGTTCTCAAACTCTTTACAGGGTTTGCTACCGCGGCTTTTATTGCCTGGAAGCTAATGGTTGCTATTGCAATCAGTAATGCCACAACCCCCGCTGCTGCAAACATCCACCAGCTTAAATTGGTACGGTACTCATAATTCTCTA
>CAXSDW010000070.1:1214-19145 GCA_964236235.1 uncultured Chitinophagaceae bacterium | reverse complement strand
AAAGTTAATAAAAGAATTTTCCAGCATTTTATTTCAAATTCAATTTAATCTGTAACTCCTCAAACTGCTTCTCATCAATAGTTGAAGGCGCATCTATCATCACATCACGGCCGCTGTTATTTTTTGGGAAAGCAATGAAATCTCTTATGCTTTCACTGCCACCGAGAATAGCGCAAAGCCTGTCGAAGCCAAACGCAATGCCGCCATGCGGAGGAGCGCCATATTCAAAAGCTCCAAGTAAAAATCCAAATTTATGTTGCGCTTCTTCTTTGCTCATGCCAAGAGCTGCAAACATTTTTTCCTGCAAATCTCTTTGAAAAATTCTTATTGAACCTCCGCCGATCTCATTTCCATTTAATACAATATCATAAGCATTGGCTTTAATATTTTTATAGGGATGCTGAAGATATTTTTCTGCATCTTTTATTTCAGGATCATTATCAATCATTATTGAAATATGCTCCGGCTTGGGTGAAGTAAACGGATGATGCCTTGCCACCCAGCGGTTGCCTTCTTCGTCATATTCAAATAAAGGGAAATCAGTTACCCATAACAACCTAAAATCATCCGGCTTCCGTAATCCTAATCTTTCAGCCATGTATAACCGAAGATCACTTATCGCTTTTCTTGTGCGCTCTTCTTTACCGGCGAGTATTAAAATGAGATCACCATTATTTGCATTACAATATGTTGCCAATGACTTCAGTTGTTCTTCATTAAAAAATTTATCAAAGCTGCTTTTTATTGTGCCATCACTATTGTACTTAATAAACGCAAGCCCGCCCATCCCAATCTGCGGACGCTTAACCCATTCAATTAATTCATCAGTTTGTTTCCTGGTATAATCACTGCAACCCGGAACCGCAATAGCCAGAACAGTTTCTGCTTCATCAAAAACTTTAAAACCCGAAGGCAATAAGCCTCCCCTATCGGGGGAGGTTTGGAGGGGGTTTTTTAAGTTGGCTATTTTAATATCAAATCTAATATCAGGCTTATCATTTCCATAATTCCACATGGCATCTTCCCAGGTCATTCGCTGTACAGGTTCATTGTAATCAATTCCTTTTACTTCTTTAAAAATATATTTTACCATGCCTTCAAACATTTGCAAAATATCTTCCTGCTCCACAAATGCCATTTCACAATCTATCTGTGTAAACTCCGGCTGCCTGTCTGCCCTTAAATCTTCATCGCGAAAGCATTTTACAATTTGATAATAACGGTCATAACCACTAACCATAAGTAATTGCTTAAAAGTTTGCGGCGATTGTGGCAACGCATAAAATTGCCCGGCGTTCATTCGGCTCGGCACCACAAAATCCCTTGCACCTTCCGGCGTTGATCTAATCAGGAAAGGCGTTTCAATGTCCATAAAATTATTCTGATGAAGATAATTTCTTGCAGCACGGTTTACCGCATAGCGTAATTCCAGGTTTTTCTTTACAGCGTTTCTTCTCAGGTCTAAAAAGCGATACTTCATTCTTATGTCATCGCCACCATCAGTATCATCCTGGATAGTAAATGGTGGCACAGCAGATTTATTAAGAATGGTAAATTCAGCAACTGCAATTTCTATATCGCCTGTTGATAAATTTGGATTTTTATTGCTGCGTTCATTCACTTTTCCTTTTGCCTGCAACACAAATTCCCGGCCTAAAGGATGAGCATCAAGTGTGGCATTCAGCGCTTCACTAAAAAGCAATTGCGTAATTCCATAACGGTCACGAAGATCAATAAAAGTGATGCTGCCAAATTTGCGAATGGCCTGCACCCAGCCTGCAAGAGTAACTTCTTTGTTCAGGTCTGCTATGCGTAACTCGCCGCAGGTATTGGTTCTATACATTTTATTTGAGCGTTGTAAGTTGTGAATGATATTTTTTGTTACCGGCTTTAAGTTCTTTATTCAGCTTCATTGGCGTCGCACTCTTGTGCAGTATATCTTTATTGAGCTTTTGAATATATCACGAAGTGTAAGTTCCTTCTTCACCAACTTTGCTGGTTTTGTTTCTTTACAATACTTTCCGTATACATAGTTGCCATATGATCTACAGTACAAGTGAGTGACACAACGATGATGCTATGAAAAACAAATGCCGGTCAACAAATAAAATTAAAGCCGCAAAGATATGTGATATGAAATTTACGATTACTCCTTTACATTCACTCTCACGCCTTCACTGTGTGCAGTAAATTCAGGCGCATACATGCATTGAATGGTTGTAACGCCATTGCTGAAATTTCCCTTGTGTGATACAAACAAAGTATATTCAAAAACATAAGTTCCTTTGTTTAAGTAACCGAAAAAGAAATTTGTGCTGGCATCTTTTGTGCTTTCATAATAGCCAAGGCCGCCCTGGTATTTATACTGGCTTATAACATTGGCTGGCTCCATACATGCAGCTCTCATATCCTTCATATGCACATATTCCATGTCACGATCTGCTCTTAATTCTATCCGCACTTTTATCTTATCACCAACCCTGGCCTCACCCCGGCCCTCTCCAAAAGAGAGGGGGACAAGTACCGGCCCTCTGTCAGTATTTTTTTCAATGAACAATTTTTTGGTGACCTTAAGTGGTGTTTCAGCAAAAGTAATTTTATCAAGGTTCTCAAAATATTGCCAGTAAACAGCGCCCCAGCCTCCACCACCTCCTGAAGCGGGAACTGAAGAACCTTGGGTTGTTGGTGACAGGGTAACTGAAATATTTCCCATTCCAGGATTTATTTTATCGCCATTAATTGTGTGTTTAAAATATCCTGTACCTGCTTCATAAGGCTCTGTTCCTCCTTCTTTGGAGGAGGTTAGAAGGATGTCATTGCCTAATTTTATGCTTACATTTTTTTCTTCACTTAGCCAGTTTGTGCCTTGCAATAACAAAGCATAACATGCATCAGCAGTGGCTTTGGTGGTATGCCAGTTGTTTGTTTGCTTATTTTTCAGCAGCCATGTTTTAAGATCATCAACTACTTTTTGGTCTTTATTAATTTCATTAAAGGCTTCTATCATTATTGACTGTGATTCTATCGGCGCCTGGTACCACCAATATCCATGATCGTTCCATTCTTTCCAGTACATTCCAAGTTCTTCATTATTAATTGAATTTTCTTTAAGTGAATTCATGATGGCTTGCGATGTAGTTTTATCGCCGCTTCTATAAAGTGACAGCGCCGTCATTGCCTGTACAAACCGGCTTTGAGTAAGCCAGTATTTTTTAAGCTGCCCGAGATAATAATTGTATGCATTTTCTGTTTCCTTTGCTATAGCATGTTCAGGAAAAAAGCTGCGCATATAAAAATAATAGACTGAAATATTACTTAAGTTATTTATTTTAAGATCAGATTTATACTTCTTTAAATCATCATAATCCTCTTTTAGCTTTTTATCTAAATATGGAACAGCAGCGTTTATTATTGATTGTAATTGCTGATCCTGTTCATTTGTGATTGCATTTAATTTCTTTAAACGCCCAAGCCCGGTTAAGATATATTGTGTCATATAACGATCATCGGGGCCGCCTTTAAACCACACAAATCCGCCATTGGGTGATTGCATATCTTTCAATTTGTTGAGAGAAGATTCCATCTCGTTGCTCATACGTACCATATCAAAAAGCAAAGCAATATTTTTCTTTTGCAGGCTTTCATTTTGTGCTTCTAATACCCACGGGGTTTCTTCCAATAAAACAGATTTCAATTCTTCATTTTTTTGAAGATTACTTAATAACGCTGAGGTATCTGTAATCTTCCATTTATCAAATACAGCTTTTATTTTAGGGGAAGAGTTTACAATTTTAGCAGCAATTGAATTTGCATAATAACGGTTAAATGTTTGATCCACACATTCACAAGGATCCTCCATTAAATACGGCAAAGCCTGCACTGCATACCACGCCGGGTTTGCAGTAAACTCCACTGTTAATGCTTGGTTGCTTAATGTATTGCTATTCCCGGAATGCAATAATTTTTGAAAAGTAAAATTCTTTGTTTCATTATTTTTTATTGGCAGCGGCATTGCCTCTGTTACCAGCATACGATTGGTGAGCACAGGAATTGCGGCTTCTTCACCATCACTGACCTCACCCCGGCCCTCTCCATTGGTGAGGGAGGATGTTGCAACTATTCTATATACAAGAGCATTGTTATAATTATAAGGAATATTAATACTGAAGTTGACGTTAGCGCTTTGACCGGCCGCTATAGTAAATGACTTTTGTGGAATAATATTTTTAAACCAGCTATCAACCGGTTTCATGGTAGAAGCATTGAACAATTGTAATTCAGCATTGCCGGTGATTTTGGTTGTGTCAAGATTTACAATTTTGGCGCTGAACTCCATGCTGTCGCCTTCTCTCATAAACCTTGGTGCATTAGGTTGCACCATTAATGTTTTTTGTGTAATTAAAGTTCTTTCAGCATAACCCATTGCAAGCTCTTTTGTATGTGCAAGCGTCATAAGTTTCCATTGGGTAAGCGCTTCAGGCATAGTAAAGCTGAATTCAATGTTGCCATCTTTATCCGTTCTTAACTCAGGAAAAAAGAATGCCGTTTCATTAAAGTTTTTACGAATTTGGATTTGAGATTGATCAATTAAAGTTTGATGATTTTTATTTGTAGCATCGGAAGATTTCAGCACTTCTTCGTCCTTTACTATTTTAGGAGGTGTGAATTGAATATCCTGTATCTGCTTATTTTTTTGAAGACCTGAAGCTGTAACAATTAATGCAGAATTTGATTCTGCTCTCATTACAGGAGCTGCAGAAATACTTCCTACTGCGTCTCTCCGGAGGAAAATGCGGTTATTTTCTCCGCCATAAATTAATGCATCATACCTCTTTTCTTTTTGCTGCACATACTCTTCATTCAACCATTTTATGATTGATTCCACAGATGTAAAATTTTGTAAACCTGTCCAGCCATTGTATGAATAATAACTTTTCCATACATCAGGAACGCTCCAGCTATGTGGTTTAAACTGATCAAGTGATGCATCATACATACCTGCAAGCATTTCTGCAGCAACTTTCTCACCTTTGCTTCCGCTTATTTTTACTTTCCATTTTTCTTCACTACCGGGCAATGTTTTATCACGAAATGTTTGGTAGGTAATATCTAATTGTTTGTTTGTCCAGGGAACATTTGCATTAAATGTGTTTGAATAAATCCTGTTGTCTTTTACAAAGAATTGATAAACGCCAAAGCCGCCACGGTCCTGTTCTGTAACAGGAAAATCAAAAGTTTTCTTCTCATTATCTAAAGAGAAAAATTGATAGCTGCCCATTGACTTTTGACTATTGTCAGATGACTTATCTATCTGCTGAATTAAAAAAATATCTTTGGCTGCTGTACCGGAAATGAATTGCGTTTTTTCTCCCGGCTCTGCTATGTTTTTTATAGTTGCATTCCAAAAATATGTTGCAGCCGGCAATGATGCTGCCTTCAAATCATACAACTGAAAATATTTCACGTCTTTTACTTCCTGTCCATAGTTATCCTTTGCAGTAGCTTCTGCAACATACCAGCCTTGTGAGAAATTTCCGGTTGCCAATGGCCAGTCTCCGGTGGGTTTTGTACTATCAGTTTTCGAGAAGATCAATGCTCCCTTTTCCCACGTTTCTTTTGCGCTTTCATCCATGTATTCATCGTTTGGGAAGTATTTTAAAAACGCTTCTTTGCTCATTACAAACTTATCAGGCTTTTGCCAATAACGCCCGCGGATAAGCCTTTCAGGCGTTTGTAGCTTATAAATTTTTACTTCAGCTTTTGTTGATTCAAACTCTCCGCTTAAGTTTTTTGAGCTTACATAAATGTGTTTAAAGCTGTCAATATTTATGGCATCGGGTTGTGGCAATGTTACCTGCAGATCAAGCGCTTTGTAGCCGGCGGGTACAGTTGCAGATGTACTTCTTGTTTCACCATTTATATCAGTTACATCAGCTTCTATTTTATAGTCAAAAACCGGCTCAGTTTTTTTATCAATACTTAAATCAGGAATGGATTCAAATTCAATTGAAAACTTTCCATCAATACCGGTTTTTATTTCTCCGTTAGTAATTTCAAGCGGCTGTATCTGCGGCATCGGCCAGCGCCAGAACATCCATGGATAAAGAAACCTGGCAACTCTTGTAACACGATACTTTACAGTTGCATTATCAATATTATTTCCTGCATAAGCTTTTGCAAAGCCCGTAATTTTTATTTTGTCATTTACCCTGTAAGTGCCTTTTACTTTTTCTAATTCAGCATAGAATTTCGGACGTTTATATTCTTCAACAGAAAACGATGTAGCGGCATTATTAAAATTTGTTACATTAATTTGAAATTCACCATTCAGTTTGGCTGCGGGCAACCGGAACTTTCCATTAAATGAGCCATATTCATTCAGCAAAAGTTTTATAGAATCAACCTTTTCATCATTTGCATCAGTTAGCATAATGGTAAGCGAATCTTTTACCAGCAGTAACTTAGATTTACGCGTTTTTAAATCATCTGTAACGCCGATGCCTTTAAAATAAACCAATTGACCGGGGCGATAAATGCTTCTGTCAGTAAATAAAAATATTCTTGCTTTTTCTTTTTCATAATTCTTTACATCTTCCGCATCACTTATATCATAATCATCATTACTATTTTCTTCATTATTATAATACCTGTAACTATTTTGGAAATCATCCAAAAACAATTTGTCTTTTTGATAAGTGATGTCTAAACGGATGTTCCTGTTTTCGTTTATTATTTTTCCTTTGGTATCTTTTTCTTTTTCCGCTATTTTAAAATAGCCGTTTTTATCAGCTGTTAATAATTCCCGTTTCTGCAAAATATATTTGCTTTGTTTGTAATCATACTGATTGCTCCAAACCTGCACCTTAGCATTATTTAAAGGCTTTCCTGTTTCACGATCCAGAACAAAATATTGTAATCCATTATTTAAGTAACTGATGTTTGATACATAAAAATATTGTACTGCCAAAGGATTTTTATTTAGGTTAAAATCTTCTGAAACGCTTGACAGCAAAGCATATTGGCCAACAGGCAAAGCATCAATTTTAATTTCTGCTGAATGATTTTTATAATCACTTACAACCGGTAATTCCTGTTTCCAGCTTCTTATAAATTGTTGTGAAGTAAGCTTTTTCCAAAGCTGGTTATCATCAGTATTTTGTTCCACTAAAGCTTTAAACGAAGGACTAAGTTCGATAATCCTTAAATTAATTAATGATGCATTTTTATAACTGACTAACGTACGAAATGGTTGTTGGGGAATGTTTACCTTTTCACAAGTAAGGTTTATTTCTTTATCAAGTATTTGATACAATAAATTTTTTGCATTGATTCCTCCTTCGCTTTCAGGAGATTTTTTGGCAATTTGTTCTGCCATATCTTTCGCCTGTACAACTGTATATGTTGAAGAATCACTGCCTGTTTCTTCACTGGTTGAGTTTGAAAATATTGTCTGCGCTATAAGATAGCCGGCCTGTGCAGATGCTGCGTTGTTTTGATAAGTTGTATAGATTTTTTTTAACGCCTGTATGTATAATTCATCTTTATTAGTCATAACGCCATATTGTTTTACAAATTCAATACGGTTAATATCTGCATCTATCAGTGCATCTGGTTTTAAATCTGCAGCATGAAACGCCAACAGCTTTTGATAAATTTTTATTGCATAATAATGAAGTGACAAAGAATCTTTTGAATTGAATTTATATGATGCAAATTCAACAGCAGGTGCAAATGCTTTTTCGTCTTTCAGCTCAAATGCGTAAGAAGGTTTGCTGATATCTCTCTCATCACTTTTAAAATATTGCAAAGCTTCGTTTGCAAGAAGATCATACAATGTTGGGCGCAGGTACCGAACATTTCCTTTTATTAAAATAGGATCAAACTGGTCAAGCTTTGTTTGCTGTAATAATTTTTCTTCGCTAACAGAAGCCAGGTAAAGCTCACCAATCTTTTTATGAAAATCATCTGCGGCCCATGTTTGTATATCTGTTTTAATAAAGTTTTGAGTATTTGTGCGGTTATATATTTTCCACCTGTTTTGCTGAAAAAAGTTCCAATACATTTCTGCTAAAATGCTGTGCAGTATTGACTTTTCGGGTTCTCTTGCTGCTGTGATTTCTTTTTCAAGTGTGTTAATATTTTTAATTTCTGCATCTTCTTGTATGTTTTTACTAAAATTCAGCTGATACAAAAGTGATTTGATAAGTTGTACATTATTGCCCGACTTTTTTGCTGAAAAATAAATTTTAGCTACTTCGTCAAGAGCTGATTTTGTAAGCCCCTTTTTTACGAGCTCATCAACTTTTTTCCATTGACTACTGTAACTATTTGCAGGTTGCTGTGCCTTTACAAGATCAGCAAATAAGAAAATAAAAAAAAACAGACCTGCAATTCTAAGCTTCATATTGTTGTTTTAACGTAAGCATTCATGGAGATAAAAGTCGTATCAAACAATTCCATTTATTGAAGACGCCTGAACAGTAAGATTACATAAAAGTTTTAATCATTATTTTAATCACGGCAAACCTTATGATTTCCTTATTGTTTAAAGCTTCATTTAGTGAAACCAAAATATGTAGGGTAAGAATATAAAATCAACCAGGGAGATTCAAAAGGCCGCTTTGCATATATAGACGTAGATTGAAGAATTTACACAACTAAGAATTTATAGAAAGCCGCAAGAGTGATCATTTTTTCATTGCCTCAGCCATTTGTTTCCCGATATTAGCAGGGCTTGCAATTACGGAAATTCCACATTCAGCCATTATCTTCATTTTAGCTGAAGCTGTATCATCGGCGCCACCAACTATTGCACCTGCATGTCCCATTCTTCTTCCCGGAGGTGCAGTTTGCCCGGCAATAAAACCTACAACCGGCTTTGTTCCTTTTTCTTTTATCCAGCGTGCAGCTTCGGCTTCCATGCCACCACCAATTTCACCGATCATAACTATACCATCTGTTTCAGTATCGTTCATAAATAATTCTACGGCTTCTTTTATAGTTGTACCGATTATAGGATCGCCGCCAATGCCAATAGCAGTCGATATTCCAAGGCCTGCTTTAGCTACCTGGTCTGCAGCTTCATAAGTAAGTGTGCCTGATTTAGAAACAATTCCTATCCGTCCTTTTATAAAAATAAACCCTGGCATAATTCCCACTTTGCATTCATCGGCTGTAATTACTCCCGGGCAATTAGGGCCAATTAATCTTGTTGCGGTATCCTGTAAATAATTTTTCACTTTCACCATATCCTGCACCGGTATGCCTTCTGTGATGCAAACCACCAAACTTATGCCTGCATCTGCGGCCTCCATAATGGCGTCTGCGGCAAATGCAGGAGGCACAAATATTATACTCACATCAGCGCCTGTTTTTTTAACTGCATCAGCAACCGTATTAAAAACCGGCTTTTCCAAATGTGTGCTTCCGCCTTTATTGGGTGTTACTCCACCAACAACATTGGTTCCATATTCAATCATTTGTGTGGCATGAAAAGTTCCTTCAGTGCCGGTGAAACCCTGTACTAAAACCCTGGAATTTTTATTAACTAAAACAGGCATATTGTAATGGAGGATTTAAATTGAGAATAGAGACTATGTATTTTTTGTTATAGGGAATCGTTCTTTTCAAAAAAGATTCAGGTTGAATGGAGTAAAAGTAGTATTTCTGGTTGGAATGTAATATGTATAATATGACATTTTCACATTTGATCTTAATAATACTTTACAATCACAATTCAGGTCTTTCTCTTTTATCATTGTCACCCATTAAAAGATGTGTTTCAGGGTCTCTCATTACATCTTCCATATTGCGGTCGTTATCAATAATACCCTTTTCTTCAAGCATCCTCATGTCTTTTGCATCTCTTAAAAATTCGGAGGCAAATATAAATTCATTAAGTTTTTTGTTACTGCTAAAAATAATTTCCTTGTTATTGCCCACCCATTCTTTTTCGCCCTGGTACATGTACAAAATATTTTCACCAATTTCCATTACGCTGTTCATATCATGTGTATTGATAACCGTTGTCATGTTGTATTCCCGGGTTATTTCCCTTATTAGTAAATCAATAACCATAGAGGTTTGCGGGTCAAGGCCTGAGTTAGGTTCATCACAAAATAAATATTTCGGATTAAGAACGATTGCCCTTGCAATACCTACTCTTTTCTTCATGCCGCCGCTTACTTCTGCAGGAAATTTTTTATTAGCTCCTTTAAGATTTACTCTTTCCAATACTTCGTTTACCCGGTCTACCTTTTTTTTATGGCTCCATTTGGTAAACATATCAAGCGGAAACTTAACGTTTTGTTCTACCGTCATGCTATCAAATAATGCGGAGCCCTGAAACAGCATTCCGATTTGCTGGCGTAATAATTTTCTTTGATCTTCCTGCATATCTGTGAAGCTTACTCCGTCATATATTATCTCACCTTCATCTACTTCAAATAATCCTACCAGGCATTTTTGCAGAACAGTTTTTCCACTTCCGCTTGTACCAATTATCAAATTGGTTTTACCTGTTTCCATTACAGCACTTACACCTTTTAAAATTTGTTTATCTCCAAATCCTTTTTTAATGTTTTTTATTTCAATCATAATTTCTAAGCTTTTCAATCTAATAGAATGATCTATAATATTATTGCTGCTAAAATGTAATCTGCAAATAATATCAACACACAGCTTGTAATAACTGCTGTAGTACTGGCTCTGCCGATTTCTAATGCTCCTCCGCTTACATTATAACCATAAAAAGCAGGCACACTGCTGATGATGAAAGAAAATGTATAAGCCTTTATTAACGCAAAAGTTACATTGAATGGTGCAAAATTCTGACGCAGGCCTGTATCATAAATATCGGTTGAGATAATATTAGTTAAGCTGCTCGCTAATCTTCCTCCAAGTATGCCCAGAAGCATAGCTATAGAAACCAGCAGTGGTATCGTAATAAGCGCAGCTAAGATTTTAGGCGCAACGAGGTATGATTTTGTGTTGATCCCCATTATCTCCAATGCATCTATTTGTTCGCTGGATCGCATATTACCAAGCTCACCTGCAATCTTACTTCCTACAACGCCGGCTAAAACTATACAAACAAGTGTTGGTGCAAATTCAAGAATAACGGTATCTCTCACAATTTGTGATAAGGTGGATTTTGGAACCAATGGATTGGTAAGCTGGTAAGCCGTTTGAGCTGCACTTACTGCTCCCATAAACACTGAAATAATGGATACAATTCCCAATGAGCCAATGCCAATTTCCACACATTGATGCATTAATTCTTTCCAGTACATTTTGAAATTTTCAGGCTTGGTGAACATGCCTTTTAACATTAAAAAGTAACTGCCTAATGTTGAAAAAAAAGTCATTTAAAATTATTTATTGTTATGAGAAACCATCAATTTTTTTTCCGCCTTATTCGGCCTTTTCCACCATCTTGACCGTTCAACAATTTCTTCAGTTTTAACACTGCCGCTCTTCATTTGCGCATCTATTACAGCAATAAGCACCATATTATAAATGCTGCGTACCTGGCTGCCAAGTTGTAAGATATGTACAGATTTTTTTAAACCAAGCAAGATAGGGCCGATGGCATCTGCCCCGCCCACTTCCTGCAATAAATTATAAGCCACATTACCGGCGGCAAGGTTAGGAAATATTATTGTATTTACATCGTGATTAGCCAACTCACTAAAGGGATAATTATCTTTTATAATCTCCCGGTTAAAAGCAACATTTGCCTGCATTTCGCCATCAACAATTAATGTTGGCTCTTTTTGTTTTATGATATTTCTTGCTGTTGCTACAAGCCGGGCTTCAGGAGAATCACTGCTGCCAAAGTTGGAATAGCTTAACATCCCGATGACAGGTGTAACTCCAAAGTGCCTTACTTCTTTGGCTACTAACAGCGCAATATCGGCAAGTTCTTCTGCAGTTGGATTAAAGTTTACAGTAGTATCTGCAAGAAATATCGGGCCTCTCTTGGTCATTAAAATATACATCCCTGCAACTTTTTTTGTACCTTCTTCTATACCTATTATTTGCAGCGCCGGACGAATTGTATCAGGATAATTTTTGATAAGACCTGATATCATGGCATCTGCATCGCCGGTTTCTACCATCATGCAACCGAAGTAATTCCGGTCTCTCATTATCTTTTTAGATTCATAAAAATTAAAACCTTTGCGTTGTCTTTTCTTAAAAAATAGGTCTGCATATAACGCACGTTTTTCATCAAGCTCTTCACTTTTAGGATCGATGATAGGAATACCTTCAAGATCAATTCCATTATCCAAAGCAATCTTTTTTATCCTCTTTTCATTACCAAGAAGTATTGGATAAGCAACACCTTCATCGTGTGCAAGCTGTGCTGTTTTTAATATCTTCTGATTTTCAGCTTCAGCAAATACAACTCTTTTAGGAGCCTTCTTTGCTTTGTTGCCAATAATGCGGAATAACTGGTTGTCTATTCCAAGACGTTTATTAAGATCAACTGAATAAGCATCCCAATCTGTTATTGGATATTTTGCCACACCGCTTTCTATAGCAGCCCTGGCAACAGCCGGAGCAACGGTAGTTAAAAGCCGGGGGTCTAAGGGTTTTGGAATTATATAATTAGGCCCGAACACAATTGTTTTTTCATTGTATGCCATGGTAACAATATCAGGCACAGGCGAACGGGCAAGTTCTGCCAAAGCTACAACTGCGGCAAGCTTCATGGCTTCATTTATTTGTGTTGCCCTTACATCAAGAGCGCCGCGAAAGATATAAGGGAAGCCCAAAACATTATTTACCTGGTTAGGAAAATCACTTCTGCCCGTAGCCATAATAAGATCATTGCGGGCTGCCATTGCCACTGTATAAGATATCTCAGGATCAGGGTTAGCCATGGCAAATACAATAGGATTTTTTGCCATGTTCTTTACCATGTCAGCAGTAATCACATTGCCTACACTTAGCCCTATAAATACATCCGCATCTCTCAAAGCATCAGCTAAACTGAGGTCTTTATTTTCGGGGCCGGTCGCAAACTGTATTTTATTTTCATCAAGATCATTACGGCCGCTATGAATAATACCCGTTTTATCAAACATTAAAAAATTTGCGGGGTTAGCGCCCAGGCTTTGGTACAATTTTACACAAGCCATAGCTGCCGCCCCTGCGCCATTAACTACAAATTTTGCTTTATCAATAATTTTCTTTTGAATATCCAACGCATTCAACAAGGCAGCAGCGCTTATTATTGCAGTGCCATGCTGGTCGTCATGCATTATTGGAATCTGTAATTGTTCCTTTAGTTTCTTTTCAATATAAAAACATTCGGGCGCTTTTATATCTTCTAAATTTATTCCGCCGAAAGTTGGCTCAAGTGATTTTACAATTTGTACAAACTTCTCCGGATCTTTTTCATTTATCTCAATATCAAATACATCTATATCAGCAAATATTTTAAAAAGAACTCCTTTACCTTCCATTACAGGTTTTCCGGCTTCCGGGCCAATATCTCCCAAACCCAACACTGCCGTGCCATTGCTGATAACACCAACAAGGTTTCCTTTGGCAGTATATTGATAAACAGCCTCAGGATTATCTTTAATTTCCAGGCAGGGAACCGCCACTCCCGGGGAATATGCTAATGATAAATCTCTTTGGGTTTTTGTTGCTTTTGTAGGAACTACTTCTATTTTTCCGGGCCTTCCTTTTGAGTGATAATCAAGCGCCTCCTGTTTTCGAAGTTCTTTTTGCATATTATTTATTTATGATCAACAGCCAGATGACTGTGATATATAGTTTATTGGTTTTGTAAGCAAAGGTATATAATCTCAATTGTATGCTTACTTATCCAATTGACGAACCTAACCATGCCATGATGCCCATACCAATTTCTATGGCATCTTCATCAATATTGAAGATCGGAGTATGTACATTTGCTGTTATTTCCTTTGCAATATTTCCGGCGCCTAACCTGTAAAAGCAGGCAGGTATAAGGTGAGAATAAAAAGCGAAATCTTCGGCGCCCATCCGCATTTCAGTTTCTTCTACATTGTGCTCACCCACATATTCACCGGCCAATTGCATAGCAGCTTTTGTTAGCTGTTCATTATTTAAAACAAATGGATAACCTACATCAATCAATACATCTATTTCTGCACCCATGGAGTTAACTAATTCAGTTGCCTGTTTCTTTATAAGATCATGTGCTTTAAACCGCCATTCTTCATTCATAGCCCTGAAAGTGCCCATGAGCTTAACTTCTGAAGGAATAACATTAGTAGTATTGCCGCCCTGGAAAGAAGTGATTGATAAAACAGAAGGATTAAAGGGATTATTATTTCTGCTTATCAATTGCTGAAGACTTACTATTAACTGAGATGCTATTAAAATAATATCGGTGGTTAAATGTGGCGATGCAGCATGACCGCCTTTGCCTTTAATTGTGATATAAATTTCATCTGCACTGGCCATAACCATTCCGCTTCTAAAACTTAATTTGCCCACAGGTAAACCGGGATGAACATGCAAAGCAAAAATGGATTGTGGTGCAGGATTTTCCAGCACACCTTCTTTTATCATTATACTTGCTCCGCCGGGATTACGTTCTTCACCCAGCTGAAAAATTAATTTTATTGTTCCTTCCCATTCATCTTTAAGCGTGTTTAAAATTTTAGCCGCACCTAATAAGCACGAAGAATGAACATCGTGGCCACATGCATGCATTACGCCGGGATTAAGTGATTTATAATTAAGCTGGTTTAGTTCTGTAATAGGCAATGCATCCATATCAGCACGAAGAGCAATAATTCTTTTGCCGGGTTGTTTTCCCTTAATAAGCCCTACCACGCCGGTTTGTGCGATCACCTTATGTTCGATATTTAAACCTGCTAACTGTTGCTGTATAAATTTTGAGGTCTCAAATTCTTTAAAACTTAATTCAGGATGCTGGTGTAAGTGACGACGAACTTCAATAAATTCTGCTGCATATTGAGATGCTAAAGCTTTAATTTTTTCTTTTATCATACATAATATTCTTCTTCTGAATTATAAAAATAAAAAGAGTTCCATTAATGGAACTCTTTCGTTATAACAAGTTGATTTTTTTATTTATCATCGTCCTTACTATCCTTTTCAGGTTTTACTTCAATTCTTTCACTTACATAATAAACGGATGCTCCGCCTAACATGCGGCTAATTTGATTTTTATAAGGCACCGCTTCTTGTTTGCTTTTAAAGTTTCCGAAGCGGATTTTTAAATAAGGCGATTGAAAAAGCATATAAACTTTCTGTTCAGGAAACTGTTGTAATAACTGCGACTTTGTTTTCATTGCCAGTTCCCGATCATTGGTGCTTAACACCTGCAAACGGTAGCCTATGGCTGATCTTGCAGCCAGTTTAATAGCTAAGGCGTTTAATTCTGCTTCTTTTTTTCCTATAATATCCAAACGCGAATCTTTGTAAACATACATCGTTTGTAATGCTTTTATTGAATCTGTATCCTGTGCCGCAACCCTTAATGCACCTGCAATACACAACATAATTACAATGATCCTGTTCATAAAAATATTTATTGCTGTTGAGGCAAAAACAATACCATTATCAGGCAGCGTTTAAGTGTTATTGTTGGATTGATTACTTTGACGCACTATCTCAATACTGTTGCTGCAGCCAAGTCTTGTTGCGCCTGCATCTGCCAGTTCTTTGGCAAACGCATAGGTTTTTATTCCCCCGCTTGCTTTTATTTGTACGTTATCCGGAAGGTTGTTTCTCATTAATGCGACTGCGCTTACTGATGCTCCTTTTTCTGCATAGCCGGTGGAAGTTTTCATAAAATCAACCTGGGCTGCGCCGTATATTGTACAGCATTTTATTATTTCATTATTGGTTAATATTCCGCTTTCGATTATCACTTTAATGATCTTATTTTTATTTTTTATTATCGGCATAATTGTATTAATCTCATTAGCCAGAAATTGCCAGTCATTATTTTTTATGGCAGAAATATTTACTACTACATCCATCTCATCTGCACCATCAATTATAGCCAAGACTATTTCTGCCACTTTAGCCTCTATAGCGGAATAACCAAACGGGAAACCTATAACTGTAGCTACTTTCACATTGCTATTAGTTAGATATTGTTTGGCGATTCTTACAAATAACGGAGGAACGCAAACAGCAGCAAACCCATATTCCCTTGCTTCGTTACAAAGCTTTTCTACATCGGCTAAAGTAGTAGTTGGCTTTAAAATAGTATGATCAATTATGGAAGCTATTGCACTTTTATTTTCCATGATGAAAAGTAGTTAGCTTGCCTGATTTAAGCCCGGAGTTTTTATACAAATAATTTGCTGTTTGATACCATGCAATTGCTTCATTAAGCATTGCAGTGTCTGCTTTTATAGTTGCCTGCGAATTATCTTTTGCGTTATAGCTATACATCGTAGCTTTCTTTTTTGAGTTAAGAATTACAAACTTATTTCCTTTTAGGTATCCGAGCTTTTGATAAGTTGATACAAAAGCCCTTTCATCTGCAGGTTTCATTGCCAGTACATTTTTGCCAAAGAAGTTTGAGTTATAATTCCAGTTTAATAAATAAAAAAGTGTTGGATAAATGTCAATTTGAGAGCACATTTGTGTTAATGCTTTAGGCTGCTGAGGCAAGTTGTAAATGAAACAGGGAATATGGTATTTGCTTATATCAATTTCGTTTACGCCGGCGCTCTCAGCACAATGATCTGCAACAATAACAAAGACCGTGTTTTTAAACCAGGGCTTTGCAGAAGCGTTTTTTATAAAACGATGTATTGCATAATCAGTATATTTTACAGCACCTTCACGGCCCTGGCCTGATGGGATATTTATTCTTCCATTGGGCCATGTAAATGGCCTGTGGTTACTTGTCGTCATTATAAACTGGTAGAAACTTTTTCCTGATGCAGTTCTTGCATCAGCATCGCGTATTGCGGCATCATAAAGATCTTCATCGCAAATGCCCCATGCGTTTTCAAAGTGAACGTCTTTATCTTGTATCTGTGTTCTTTTTGTTTTTATATCATCTCCCGGATATTTATTATGGCTTCTGTCAACAATATCAAAACCATTATTACCAAAATAATTATTCATGTTATCAAAATAACCATCACCGCCATAAATGAATGAGCATTCATAGCCTTTTTGTTTAAACACCGAGCCAACAACAAATAAACTATCGTTATTTTTACGCCGCACAATACTGTTACCAGGCGTAGGCGGAATGCTTAATGATAATGCTTCCATGCCTCTTACGGTTCGTGTTCCGGTTGCATATAAATTATCAAAAGCAATACACTTATTACTTATACTATCAAGAAAAGGAGTAAGCGATTTTGTATTGCCATATCTGCCCATAAACTCTGCACTAAAACTTTCAATTGTAATCATAATTACATTTGGCCGGATATTGTTTTGTGAATCTCTGCTGTTAACAATGCTGCGGTAAATACTCCTGTCATTTTTTTCGAAGCTGCTTGTGCTATCTTTTAAACAATCACGTACGATGCTGAAAGATTTGTCTACATTATTTTGTAAATAAAAATCCTCAAAATTAAGTTCGTTATCACGAAAGGCTGCAAAGAAAGAATAGATTCCGGCTTTACTAAGTTCGTTCTGGTAGCGGTTTACATTTGTTTCAGCATAACTGTTCTTTATAAATAAAATATAAAACAGTGAAATAACAATCCATAATAATGATGGCAGAATCCGTTGCTTAAATCTTGTTTTTGATGTGAAAGATCTTTTAAAAATGCCAAGCTTATTTACGGCAACAACAATGATAATAGTTGCCGCAACCATGCAACCAATTAACAAAGGCAATGGGTAGCTTTCGTTTATATTTTGAATTACTTCAAAAGTATAAATGAGATAATCTACTGCGATAAAATTAAACCTGCTTTGAAA
>CAXSDW010000070.1:0-1114 GCA_964236235.1 uncultured Chitinophagaceae bacterium | reverse complement strand
AAATGCATAAAGCACAAAATATCTTGGTTGTATCAGTTTTCTCAAGGACGCCTTAAGCATGCTGCTTTATAATTTTTGTAAAGAAAATAAAAATCAGGCATCCCTGTAGTTTATTAATGCAAGCTTAGGAAAATATGATTCTGCGCAATTAGGAAATTAAAAAAGAGGTAAAAATATTACCTCTTTTATCAAAACTTTTATTTCTGCAGTTATAAGTAAACCATTGTTATGATTCTCTTCCATGGCATTGCTTAAACTTTTTGCCGCTGCCGCAGGGACAAGGATCATTTCTGCCAACTTTAGGGCCTGCTTTAATTGGTTCCCTTTTTACAGGTTCTGACGGATCGTTATAATTATTTTCGTTTGATATATACTCAGGCCCATCACCAACTGCAGCTCCTGCAAATTCTTCTTTTCTCTGGCGCATTCTGCTCATATCAGTTTTTTGCTCACGCCCCTCTTTTATTTTGCCGGTCTGCGTTTGCTCTACAGGTATTGCCGAATGACATAAGAAACTTACAATGTCTTTATTTACTTTGTCATCCATTTGTTTAAAAGCATTAAAAGCTTCTATTTTATAAATCACTAACGGATCTTTTTGTTCATATCCTGCAGTTTGTACACTATGGCGAAGATCATCCATTGCTCTTAAATGTTCTTTCCATGCATCATCAATCAAAGCCAGTGTGATATTGCGTTCAAGGGCGTTAGTTAATTCAGCGCCATCTGTTTCTATAGTCTTATCAAGATTGGCTAATGCCTGAATTGCCTTCTTTCCATCAGTAAAAGGGACTGCAACATTTTCAATGTGTGATCCCTGTTCTTTACGGATATTTTTTATAACCGGTAAAGTCTGCCGGCTCATTAATGCAGTTTTTTCGTTATAATGATTTTTGGCTTCTTCATACAATCTCTCAGCCAGCGTATTTACATCAGTCTTTTCAAGATCTTCCGCAGTAATTATTGTATCAATACCAAAATTCATTATCACTGCAAGTTTGAAATCTTCATGATCGTTGATTTCTTTTGCAGATAAAATAAGTCCTTCTGCAACTGAATAAAATGCATTATCAAGATCAAGCACAAGACGTTCGCCAAACAATGCATGATTACG
>CAXSDW010000069.1:0-19402 GCA_964236235.1 uncultured Chitinophagaceae bacterium | reverse complement strand
ATGCGGCGATGGCGAAATTGGTAGACGCACTACTTTGAGGTGGTAGCGCCCGAAAGGGTGTGGGAGTTCGAATCTCCTTTGCCGCACAACTAAAGGGCAAGATGTAACGTCATCTTGCCCTTATTTTATCTTATGCATCAGCGTAAAATTTTCATGTATTCAATAAAGAAGTTGTACAGTATTAGTTTATTTTCTATTGCATGCTTGTTATCTCCCGGCGTTTTGTTAAGCCAGGTTCCGGTAAAAAATTTTTCAGAAGATAGCTTCACCAATGAAAAAATGTTGCTATTGAAAAGAGAATTTGGAACACATAAAACGATACCAGCTTCTATTGAAAAGCCTGTGTTAATTGCATTGTCTTATTATCCTGAATTAAAAAATATAACTATTCATTTTCGCATAAAGACAAGGCATTCACCTTTACAAACAAGAGCTACATGGACAGGTTTATTCAAAAGGCAGCAAGCAAGAGATTACGTAATTACGATAAGTGATAATACAGAACCGGTGCTTATTCCGCTTCTTTTTAAACATGTTTCCTTTAATGCGCAGATAGGTGCTGCCGGCCATGAACTGGCACATGTAACAGATTTTTTATCATATAGTTTTAGCAAGTTATTATGGCATGGCATTAAAAATATTTCTACAAAATATTTAGACAGATTTGAATTTAAAACAGACAGTATGTGCATTGCTCATGGCCTTGGCTACCAGCTTTTGGCGTGGAGTGAGAACGTAAGAAAAAAGATGCATACCGTTAACTGGCGTGGGCCGGATTATGTTCATAAGCCGCAAAACATTGAGCGCTACATGAACCCTTCAACTATATTAAAGAATATAAAAGCGAATGCTTTGTATAATGATTTGTGAACTACTATAACCGTATTGGTTTTACTTTGCACAAAATTTATCATGAACCTCGTGACCATCTTAGGATTATCAGCGGCATTTTGTACCACAACATCATTTTTACCACAGGCAATAAAAACAATTCATACAAAAGATACTTCCGGAATTTCACTTTCAATGTATTCACTTTTTGCCTTTGGCACATTGCTATGGTTTTTATATGGCCTGGCAAGCAACAACCTTCCTGTGCTGGTTGCGAATGGCGTTACTTTACTTTTTGCTGTAATAATTCTTGTTTATAAAGTCAGGTATAAATGATTTGTATGAAGCAGGTAGTGTTACCAGCCGTAGTTTTGATGACGTCTTTGTTGCGCACTTTTGTACGCCTGATTTTTTGCGGCAGTCCTCTGCTTATCTGATGAATTACTGATTGTGATGCAAGACCAGGTGCGCTCACTTCTATTTTAAAGCAGCTTTCTAAAAGGAGAGATTAAAGATGCCGGTAAATTTTTTACCGCGTTGTATGCTGTAATTACACTAAATCGTTTATGTATCAAACTTAAAGAAAATGATGGTGGTTTATTAGCACAAGTTAGTTAGCTATATATATCTGCCGCTGTAGAATTAATTTTTAGAAAATTTTGTAGAAAAAGCAACATTGGCTGGTGTGTTAATTTCTTTATAGACTTAAAACTATTTCCTTCTAAATTTTCATAGCCTGAAAGCATTGAAAAATCTTCTTTCGTGATCTTTTTAAATCCCATTGACCATTCACCAAAATTTCTTGTTTGTATTTCACCTTTTAGAAGCCTTAAAATTCCTTTGTGTCTTGGATCCTTAGAAATTTTTTCATACAAACCATTTATTGTCTTTAATTCACCTTCTATTACCTGGATGAAATTATCATCAGAATACAAAAGCATTCCGGTTATGCCAAGGCTGGTGTTATTTTTTCTGCTGATGATAAGCAAATCTTTAAGATCCTCTTCCGAAAAATGTTTGGTGGCTGAACTTACATAAATAAGAAAATTCATACTGCTTGGATTTTAATTTATAAATTATTTGAGTAAAACCGGATCGCTGAGTTGTTATGTATCCAATTGCTCAAATTTTTTTGAAATACTTCGAACAAATAGATCTCTTTAGTGAGCGCTTTTCTTACTGATAAAACGTAAATAAGTATTTAATATTTTACAACCTGATTTAAAAGTAAGAGTTATTTATGGTTATAAAATTGCAAATAAAATTGCCAAATTATTATGTATTTCTTAAGGCATGCGTTGCAAACAAGCAGAAGAAGATGCAATAAAAGCGGGGCACTTATTAATATTTATAAAGCCAGGCTGCATTAAGTAGCCGGGCTTTTATTACTTTGATTGTTGCAACTGCTGTCATCAGCTCACTTTGTAAAATCAATCGGAACGTTAAGTTTCAAACCAATATTTCTTCCCATTTCATACACACCTGTTCTTCCGGTTACATTGTTGGGATCTCCATATTTAAGACGGCTCATATTACTTTGGTAAGCCACATCAGCAATATTGCGTGCATAAATGTAAATTGAAAAAAGCGTC
Source organism: uncultured Chitinophagaceae bacterium (assembly GCA_964236235.1). Lineage (GTDB taxonomy): Bacteria > Bacteroidota > Bacteroidia > Chitinophagales > Chitinophagaceae > Ginsengibacter. Next base: position 16,979 of record CAXSDW010000069.1, on the reverse strand, counting down.
CGTTCTTTTAAAGTCACATCAGTTCCCACACCAATGTTTAGTAAAGTATATCCCGGAGTTACTGTTTCATCGCCAAACTTGTAATAAATTTTATCCTGTTTAAAATAGTGTTCCACATCAATACGTGCATATGAATTCTTTAAAATATTTCCTGTTTTATTTAAAACAAATTTTACTCCTGAGATAAGTTTATACGGAGGAGTGAAGGGCAAATATCTTGTTGAACCAGGTTGCCTTTTTTGTATAGCGCTTATTAATGAAAATGTATTATCGAAATGAAACCATGCAGCTTTTTGAGGATGAATATTTAAAGTTAATTCACCTCCTTGAAGGACTGCGTCTCCTGAAATATATTTAAATGCAGGCCCGTCTGTTGCCGCCATCACATCGGACCGTATTGAATCTCCGCCAAATACACTTGCCAGCTTTACCGGGAAAATATAATTATCAATATTGTTATTAAACAGCGTAAACTCCGCTGAAACATCTTTAGTATTTATGCCCAGTGTTGCATCAATTTGCCAACTGTGTTCAGGCTTTAATGCAGGATCGCCAATCTCATAAAACGGTGTGCCGTCATGTATTCCATTGCTGCCGCTTTCGGCAATATTCGGAGCCCGGAAAGCTCTTGATAAATTAAGTTTTGCATACAATGATTTTGTAAAATCATACGTTACACCAAGGCTTCCGGATATGCCTGAAAAATCTGATTTGTAAGCAGTGAAGCGATGCACAACATCCGGTGAATCAGGCTGAACTTTTGCGCCGCTGCTGTCTAAGAAAAGATCATTGCCATGAAGCGTTCGGTTATCAAAGCGCAAGCCTCCTGTAAGGGAAAGTTTATTGAAGGATTTTTTTGCTATGGCAAATACGCCAACATCGAAAAGATGATACGCAGGAACTAAAAATAATAAGCCCCTGTTTTGCGAAGACTGCTGCATTCCATTGGCGCCGAAAGATAATTCGAAATGATTTTTTTCTGCCAAAGTATAACGAACATCATAGTTGAAAGTGTTTAAAAAATAATAGATGTTGTACACATTTCCAAGAGTAGCATCATTGGCTTCCTGCCGGTGATTTTGTTGAAAACCAAGACGAACACCAAGCCGGCCATCCCCTAATGCAAAACTGTTATCCCACACGGCTTTGTAGTGGCGCACATGCTGATGAATTACCAGGTTATGCCTATAAGATTTCAGCTCTGCATCAGATACAATTGCTACGCTATCGCTGCCGTCTGATGCAATTACATGTTTATTGAACTGGCCTGTAACTTCATCACGGCCGCCTTCAACAATACCAAGCTTTAAATCAAAACTGCTTAGTATTATTCTTGAATAACCCCAGTGCCTGTTGATGCCGATACTGCCTTTAAAATTATTTTCTCCATAGCCTGAATTAAAAACATAACCATCATATTTATTTTTAAAAGCATGTGAATCAAAGTAAGTATAGCGTGCATCATAAGTGATTCCATTATTATTGCCGGCAATATTTGCAGAGCCTCCGTATAAGCCATTATTGGTTTGATAAATGCCTTGTATATTTCCTTTTACCTGGCCTTGAGGAAGTGTTGGTGCAGAGATCATATTAATAACTCCGGCCATTGCATCAGAGCCATAGCTAAGGCTTGCAGGGCCACGCATTATTTCAACTTTATCAACTGTGAAGGGATCAATTTCAATTCCAAATTCATCGCCAAACTGTTGTCCTTCCTGGCGAATACCATCATTAACAACCACTACACGGTTGTAGCCAAGACCTCTTATCACAGGTTTAGAAATGGCAGGACCTCCGGTAATTTGAGAAACTCCGGGTGAGTATCTAAGCGCATCAATACTATTATCTGATATAGTTTCCTCCAAAACATTTGGTGGAACTATGCTTACAGGCGCAGGATTTGTTTGCTGTTCGGTTGCTGAAGCAACTCCTGTAACCACCACTTCCGGTGACTCAACACTTGAAACATCTAAAACAAAATCAATATTGGTTGAGCCTTTTACTTTTACTTCTCTTGTTTGTGCCGCATAGCCAACAAAGCTTACCTGCACCAGGTAAGTACCGTTCGGTATATTTTTAATTTCATAGCTTCCGTCTGGCTTTGAGATCGCTCCGGTTTTAATATCCGGAATGTAAACCGAAGCGCCGGCAAGGTTTCTGTGGTTTTTACTTTCTGCAATTTTTCCCTGCAATAAAATTTGCGCCTTTGCAATAAATTGAATTACCAGGAACATGGAAAATAACAGAACATATTTAAAATGTGTCTTTTTCATTAATTGAATTTTGCAAATGATGGTTTAATAAAATACATCACTGCTCATTAATAAACGAGTACAGTGTTTACATAATTAAACCTTAAGAATTGTTTTTGAAAGATCAGGACAAAGATTTATCCGGGGGAGGAGAGATAACATTTTGTAAAGGTGATCTGTAAAAAAAAGAATCACTTACAGTTTTTACATTGCTATAAAAATCTAATGAAAAGACGCAACTAATAGTTGAATATTTTGAAACAATAAAATATTTAGCCAGGTGAACGTTGATTATTTTACCGGGTAAAGATGGTTCCTGGGAATTGCCTTTTTCCCAGTCCCTGAGACTTTGTACATAGCTATCTTCCTCTTCATCAGATAGCGTGAAATACGAAGTGATTCCTTTGCTGGTGGCTGTTTTTATAATATCATACATTTTGCCATCAGCAAAAATTTCATTGTCATTAACCAGCTTGATATCTTTATTATTTGATGAAAAAACAGTAAGTGATCTTGCTGGTATAAAGTCAGCATCAGAATACTCATCAGCTTTTATTTTGCAAAGCTGAATTTCTCCCCAATAGAAAAAAAATAAGCCAACCGAGTTGAACCCGAGCAACAGAAGAAGAAATATTGAAATGCTTTTTTTAATATCACTAAAATACTAAATAATGTTTAGTTGACGACGTTGCTAAATGATTGTGATAGCCATATTATTTGCTTCTCATTAGTATTTACTCTTTTATAAGCTTTAGATTTTAAAGTTGTCTCACTTATGTCCAATATAAAATTTTGGCAAAAGGAAATCTTTGTTTTATTTCCATCTCAAAAAAAGCTCTTAGAGATTTCATCATTTCAGGTGTATAAACATATTTTATTCCGCCAAATTTATTTCGTTTTACTGAACGATTTGCTTCGTTCATTTCCAGGCTTGTGTTAGGATACCATTCCATTAGCACGTCTTTAGAACCGGGTGTAAATCTATGCGTGATAAGCTCAAAAGTAAGATTACAGGTAAAATCGAGGTGTTGCTGTAATTGCTCAAACAGTAATATATATTGCTCTCTCCATTCTGGAATTGGCATTATTGGCGCTAACACTACTCCAACCGGATAACCGCCACCAGACTGTTCTTTAGGCAATGCCAGTTTGCGTAAAGCATTCATTCTTGCATCAATGCCAGGCGTTCCGCCTTCAAGTCTTTTTGAAATTTGTTCTGCATTTAAACTAATGCGGCATCTTGTTCTGTTATTATGTTGGATGGATAATAAAGGATCAACTGCATCAAATTTTGAAACAAATCTTAACTGTGTATCAGGCCTTTCGCTGAAGTATTTAATGGCCTCAGATAAACCGCCTGTAAGATGCTCAATACTTAAAGGATCGGTGTAACAACTTGCTTCAAAAGTAGTGAAAGTATAAGGCTTTTCATATTGTGCAAGATTGCTTAAAATCTCAGGAAGGTTTGAATATACCCGTATTGCAGGCGGCCCGGATAAACTGCCGGCAAGATAACAATACTGGCAATGTGCAGGGCAACCTTGGGCAATGTGAAACTGCCAGTCTGCAGAAGGCGGAATTGGGCTTAACCGAAACGCACCTGGTGGTGCTTTTACAATAGCCAAAGTACTTTTGGCAAGTTTATATGTTTCTCTTTCTGTTTCGCCGCGTAAGCCTGTTAATCGGTTATTTTTTAATATTTCTGCTTTTAAACCAAGGCTTGTTATACGCTCAAATATTTGTTTGCCGTAAGGCTCATCTATAGCTTCTTGTGTAAAGACAACTCTTTTTGGCATCCATAATTTAAATGGCTTTGCACCATTAATTTTTGTGACAGTTTCTTCCAGGTTATTTACTGTTGAAAAAGGTAATTGCATAGAGGTATAATGTATTTAAAATAACAAATAGCCGGCACTTTTGTTTAGCAATCATTGCTATTAAGAAAACATAATTATTGCGCTGTTGTAATCTTTTATAAATGAAACGTGTTATATTTCACCTGTCTTTTTTTAACAATTTTATTTATTTTTCGCTCAGTAATTTATAAGAAATTATAATAGTTAGCCATGCTTTTAAAACAAACTCTTTTCCTTGTAAATGTTCTGTTTACCACAGCATTATTTGCGCAGCAAACTAACCGTGACAGCATTGCAAATGAAATGAAATATGCTGCGAAAGAGCAATTGCTGGATAAATATTATCCCCGCAATATAGATACTTTGTATGGCGGCTATTTGAGCACGTTCACTTACGATTTTAAACCTTCTGGTGAGCAGGATAAAATGATTGTAACACAGGCGAGGCATATATGGTCTACAGCCAAAGCGGCAATGTTTTATAAGGATACTTTTTATATCAGTATGTCGAGACATGGATTTTATTTTTTGCGTGACAAGATGTGGGATAAAACATACGGAGGTTTTTATAATCTTGCAGCAAGAGACGGAACGGCAAAGAGCACGATCAAGGAAGCTTACGGAAATGCATTTGCCATCTATGGGCTGTCGGCCTATTATGAATGCTCACATGATACTGCTGCATTAAATCTTGCAAAAAATACTTTTGCATGGCTGGAGAAACATAGTCACGATCCAAAGTATAAAGGCTTTTATCAGCATTTGCAAAGAGATGGCACGCCGGTGAAACGTACAGCATCTGTGCCCTCAACTTCAGATATGGGATACAAAGACCAGAACAGTTCCATTCATTTATTGGAAGCATTTACAGAACTCTATCATATATGGCCTGATCCTTTGGTAAGAGAAAGATTACAGGAAATGTTGTTGCTCATCAGGGATAAAATTGTTACACAAAAAGGTTACCTGCAATTGTTTTTTACGCCGGAATGGAAACCTGTTAGTTACAGCGATTCATCGGAGCAGGTTATAATGAAACATAAAAATCTTGATCATGTTTCTTTCGGGCATGATGTAGAAACTGCTTACCTGATGCTGGAAGCGTCGGAAGCATTAGGCAATCACAATGATGCCACCACATTGGCCGTTGGAAAAAAGATGGTAGATCATGCGTTGCATAATGGCTGGGATACTACGCTTGGTGGCTTCTATGATGAAGGTTATTATTTTAAAGATAAACCCGGTATTACCATCATTAATAAAAGTAAAAATTGGTGGGCGCAGGCAGAAGGATTGAACACATTACTAATGCTCTCAGAATTTTATCCTGCTGATACAATGCAGTATTATCAGCACTTTACAAAGCTCTGGCAATATGTACAAACTTATTTGATTGACCATACATATGGCGATTGGTACGAAGAAGGATTAGACAATGAACCGCAAAGGAAGACAGCACTTAAAGCGCATATATGGAAGGGAACTTACCACAACTTCAGGGCATTAAGCAATTGTATAACGAGGTTAGAAAAGCATCCTGTTAGTGAACATTAAAATAATTGTACAGTCTTTGCTGACTATCACTCATCCTATTTTGAGTAAAGAACAGCAAATCTTACTACTCATTTTTCTTCATCACTAAAGCCGTCCTGTTTGTAAGGTATATACTTACATTCTGATGTTCATCAGTGGGATAAGTAATAGTGTCGTCAATCCTGTTGAACCCTCCGAATTCTTTTTTATCCGAATTAAGTATTATCCTGTACCTGCCTTTTTCCGGTGCATTAAATTTATATCCGAAGATGGATTTGTGGGTGCTGAAATTGAAGATAAAAACAAGGTTGTTCTTCTCAAAGATGATCACCTTATTAACCACATCTGAGTTTATTGCTTTTGCATTCTCAGCGGCAAGAATTTTGTTTTCTGTGATCACCTTTAACATCGCTTTATCCCAATTGGCCAGGTATTTATATTTAAGGTTTTCATTATCCACCAGCGACCATTGTCTTCTTGCATAATAGTGACTCCAGTTGTTTCCCTGCCTTGGGAAATCAACCCACTCCGGATGCCCAAATTCATTGCCTATAAAATTAAGGTAACCTTCGCCACCAAGACTTATAGTTAGCAACCGAAGCATTTTATGCAGAGCAATGCCGCGGTCAACCACCAAGTTGGCATCATCCACATGCATATGAAAATACATTTCTTTATCCATTAGCCAAAAGGCAATGGTTTTATCGCCTACAAGCGCCTGGTCATGTGACTCAGCATATGCAATTGTCTTTTCTTTATAACGTCTGTTGCTTAATATGCTCCACATTTCATTAATATCCCATTCTTCGTCAGGTTTATGTTTTAATATTTTTATCCAGTAATCCGGTATTCCCATGCCAAGCCTGAAATCGAATCCTACTCCGCCTTCTTCCGGCTTTCTGCATAGCCCCGGCATTCCGCTTACGTCTTCAGCTATGGAGATGCTGTCGTTTTTAAACAGATGAATCACTTCGTTGGCTAATTGCATGTAGGTAACCGCATCCCAGTCAACATCGGTTTTAAAATATTTATCATAATGATCAAAAGAAGTAAGGCCGTGATGGAAGTAAAGCATAGATGTTACACCATCAAACCGGTAACCGTCAAAGTGAAACTCTTCCAGCCAGTATCTTACATTGGAGAGAAGGAATTTTTTTACTTCCCACTTTCCGTAATCAAACAATTTTGAATCCCATCCTTTGTGATAACCTCTGCTGCCGGGATGAAAATACTGGTGATCGGTGCCGTCAAATTCGTTAAGTCCCTCGTCCACATTTTTCACTGCGTGAGAATGCACCATATCCATAATAACGGAGATGCCCATACTGTGCGCCTTATTCACCAGGTATTTCAAATCTTCAGGCGTTCCAAAGCGGGAAGACGGGCAAAAGAAATTAGAAACATGATACCCAAACGAGCCATAATAAGGATGCTCCTGTATGGCCATCAATTGTATGGAATTGTAATTTCCATTTTTTATTCTTGGCAATATGTCGTCTGCAAATTCCCGGTAAGTTCCTACGCCTTCACGTTCCTGCGCCATCCCTACATGGCATTCATAAATCACGGGCTGTTGAAAATTTTTAGCGGGGTCAAAATTATTATCTGTCCATTCAAAAGGGTTTTCAGGAAACCAAAGTTGCCCTGAAAAGTGATGAGTCTCCGGATCCTGGATCACTCTGCGGATGTATGCAGGAATTTTATCTGCTGAGCCTTTGACTGTATGTACATGTACTTTCACTTTACTTCCATGTACAAAAGAATGTTTGTATTCTTCATAAGGAAGAAATGTTTCCCAGTCTCCTTTGTTGTTTCTTTCCAGCTTATGTGAAGCCCTGTTCCAGTTATTGAAATCGCCGGTAAGATAGAGCTGGTGTGCATTTGGAGCCCATTCTCTGTAAGTCCATCCATTTTTTTCAGCATTAAAATTAATGCCATAATAATAGTGTCCTTTGGCGAAATTGAGTATACTTCCTTCTGCACCGGTAATCTGTTCAAGTGCTTTTTTATAACGTTCAAACCGTTGATGAACATCATATGCATATGGCTCTAACCATGGATCTTCTTTAATTATTGGCAGCTTTTCTATTTGATTCATAAACAGCGTAAAGTATTTACTAAGTTAATAAGTTTGTATCATAAGAATTTTATTTCTTGAATGTCTTATCATTCAAAACAAGGGCTTTAGTTATGACATAACGGATAACCGCTTACTTTGCCGCGTAATTTCTTAACTGCTATTAAGGAAGTTCGCATACACGGTTACATAATATTATAAAGCTTACAATTGTAAATGTATCCTTCAATCTAATATTAAACTTGTCAACCCATTTTGATTCTTCATTTATATATCCAACCCGATATGTGATCATTATTCTCCATTAATTATTTTCTTTTGTTAGTGTGATGTGAGGATTATTTTGGTAACGATAAACTTAAAGCCCGGCATTCAATGTTGCTTTTATCTGTGCGGCTGAAGCCGCCAACCCTGTGTTGAGGAGAATATTTTTGGTGGTTGTATGAGGTAGCAAGCCAGGTCGTAAGTGGCCACATGATACAGTTTGCCGCTATGCGAAATGGCTTATAAGATTGCCATTTAGGCTTTGTTTTAGGCTCTGTTACTTTTTGTGTTTACTGCTAACGATGCGGTTAATAAAATAAAGATTGATGTTCATGGTTTGGAGATGCGGCCGCATATCTGTGCCTTATAAAATACCGGTTATTTTTATACTTGTTTGGAAGAAGTTCTTTGTGGCTGAGAGAAGTTCATAACTAATATAATAACTACGGCAAAATATTTCAAGCGCAGAGAATTCATCATTGGGAACATTGAATTCGTCAAATAGTATAATATCACCTTTCTTTAAAAAAGGAGCCAGGGATGTTAGTACAAATAATGTTGAACTGAATAGATCAGCATCAAGGTGAATAAGCAATCGCCTATCCAGATTGATGTCTTTAAGAGAACTGTGAAGTGTATGCTGAAATAAACCTTTAATAAACTTTAAACGGCTGTCGGTAATATCAGGAGTATCGGATTTGAAATCACCTTTAGTATAAGTGCCCCATTTTTCAGGTAATCCTTCGAAGGTATCAAAGCCAAAAAAGACTGAACCAGGATTAGTATTATTTTCAATCCACCATTTTATTGACGCACCATTATATACACCAAATTCTAAATAGCAAATTTCTGTATTCTTAATTTCAGTGTTAAAAACATAGGAGTAATGATCTTCACGGTTGGAGAAATTAACAGCGTTTTTATTTTTTTCATTTACATGCTCATGTATCCATTTAGATAATTTTATTGTATTTGAAATTAATAACGCTGGCCTGGTTAAGAAAGGAAAAGCCTTATGGATATTTGCCTTTAACAATAGATTTTTACATGAAGTCTTAAACCCTGATAGCATTAACGGCAAATAAAGAATTAATACAATTAAATAACCGGGCATTATCGCCTTCTATTCAAGCAACTAAATTATTTTTTATCAAAAATACGTACTGGTAAATGTATAATTTAAAGCATGAATTACCGCTTACTTTGCAGGTCCGGCGGTGGGTTCAACAGTTGTATTAGCAGCGCCGGTTGTTGGCCCTGCTTCGCTTTTATTAAAAAGATCGTGGATGTATTTTTCAGCATCAGGGAAATGCTCTTTTAAAGCATCAGATGCTTTTGATGTTAATTCGCTGAAATAATCTTTGGCTTTATCCAAAGAGGTTTCTGCTTCATCCTTTAACTGGTGCGCTTTTTCTTTTAAAGTTGCAGACAATTTTTGTTTCTCTTCATCACTCATGTTCATGTATTTGCCGGCGCCAAATGCTGCTGCTGCACCAAATAAAAGAGTTGCGAGGTGTTTATTATTTACACTCATTTTGTATTATTTTTTTAAATATTATTTAAATGTACAAACCTTTGCGATCAATTCATCGTTTTCAATATTGTAACTACACAAATTAAGTAATGCGCTAAAGTTATGTTGCAAAATAACAGTTTCCGGCGGTCATTGAGGGCATAATCTTTGTAACGAGGCATTCAATAGTTTAACCATATAAATGAATAATTTTTTTAAATAAAAATTGCTGAAAAACGCTGCCACTATATTGTTTACTGTAATTATTGTGCTGCAAACATTCAGCAAATGGATCGTAATAGTGGTATACGACATTAATAAAAACTATATCGCAAAAAACTTGTGCATAAAAAGAACATTGCCATCTAATAATTGTATGGGAAAATGTTTTCTTCAAAAAAAACTTGCTAATGATGAAGGCCAGCAACAATCTCCGGACAAACCGATACGTTTAACAGGCACTGACTTTGAATTATTTTTACATAAAGAACAACGTATAAATCTTGACTTACCGCTGATGGATAACCGGTTTCATTTTTTTAATTTTAATAGCAAACTTCCACAGTATTATCCTTCTGTTTTTCAGCCTCCGCAATGTTAACAACACATATTTTAATGTACTACTAAAGGTGTATTGTTTTCTAATCGCCAATGCTTTCAATGAGCCGGCACTTTGTGCAGCCCTTAAGGGAACGTTGTAAGCTTACTTTCCAAACATGCTGTTTGTATAACCAACCAAATTATGACTATGCTCAAAGTTTTAATACTAAGTTCCGTTTTACTATTTATCTCAACATTTGGCTTTTGTCAAAATACAGTGACAGGAAGAATTTTGGATGAAAGAACGAAAGAACCTATTGAATCAGCAATTATAAGTGTGCCGCAAAACGGAAGAACAATAATATCGGACGGACGCGGTTATTTTAAAATAAAATTACCTGCTGATGTTAACACGGTTAATATTTCAATGATCGGTTACCGTTCAACATCTGTTGCTGTTACAAATGAACATCTTTCGCAAATAATTTATTTGCAAAGAGGGCCGGTTGATCTGAAAGAAATTATTATCACACCTCAATCTAACAGTTCGTCGTTTTACACCATCAGCGCTATTGACCTTAATATGCGCCCGGTAAATTCGTCACAGGATTTAATGCGTCTTGTGCCAGGATTGTTTTTAGGCGAGCACCAGGGCGGAGGAATTGCAGAACATATTTTTTTCAGGGGTTTTGATGCGGATCATGGTACTGATGTAAATGTATCTGTTGATGAAATGCCGCTTAACCTGGTGTCTCATGCACATGGACAAGGCTTTGCTGATCTTCATTTTTTAATTCCGGAACTGGTAAGTAAGTATGAATTTGGTAAAGGCCCGTATTATGCCGGATATGGTGACTTTACAACCGGTGGTTATGTAAATTTTAAAACCTATAATGTATTAAATAAAAGCATGATAAAGCTGGAAGGCGGCCAATTTAACACCGGCAGAATAATGAGCATGATAAACCTGCTGAGTGATAAGGCTAAGCAACGAGGCGAAAGCGGCTATATAGCCGGCGAGGCTGCTTACACTGACGGGCCTTTTGATTTGGCGCAACACTTTAACCGGCTTAATCTTTTTGGAAAATACAATGTAAATATTAATGCTAAAAATAAGCTTGGCCTCACACTGTCTACCTTTAGCAGCAAGTGGCGCTCATCAGGCGAGATACCCGAAAGAGCAGTAGAGGCGGGCATTACAAATCGCTTTGGATATATTGACAGCGCCCAGGGCGGACACACAAGCCGTTCTAATGCGATAGTGAAATTAAGCTCTGTGCTGTCGGATAAACTGGTGCTTGAAAACCAACTATACTATTCAAAATATTTCTTTAACCTGCACTACAATGCAACACTGTTTGCAGATGACACCATAAACGGCGACCAGCTAAGGCAGCGTGAATCAAGAGATCTTTTCGGGTATAGAAGCCGTCTTATACATCATAATTATTTTAATAATGGTGCAACATTAATTTCTACCATAGGTGCAGAGTGGCAGTTCAATAAAGTTAACAACAGCGAACTATCTCATACAAAAAATAAAAACACAGTATTGGAATATTTGCAATTTGGCAATGTAAAAGAAACGTCTCTTAGTGCTTTTGCAGATGAAAATCTGCAGATTGGTAAGTGGCTATTCAATGCAGGCGCCCGAATTGATTACCTTAATTTTAATTATAAGGATAAAATAAATCCGCAGCAACCAGCAAGGTCAAAAGTTATTGCAAGCCCTAAATTAAATGTCGAATACACAATTAATAATACGATACAACTGTATTTAAAAACCGGTAAAGGTTTTCATTCAAATGATGCAAAAGTGGTGGTAGCAAATACGGGGCAGCAAATTTTGCCTTCAGCATATGGCGCTGATGTTGGTGTAAACTGGAAACCATTTCAGCATTTATATATTAATGCAGCGCTGTGGTATTTGCAGCTTCAGCAGGAATTTGTGTACGATGCTGATGAAGGAAGTATTGAACCCGGAGGCAAAACAAAACGGCAAGGCATAGATGTTTCGGCAAGGTACCAGTTTAACAAATGGTTATTTGCCTCAGCGGATATAAATATTTGCAAAGCACGAAATACTGAAGCGACAAAGGGAAACGATTACCTGCCTTTGGCCGTACCTTTTTCCGGCACCGGCGGGTTGGATTTTAAATTTTTAAATGGTATTAACGGAGGCCTGAGTTACCGATATTTAAAAGATCGCCCTGCTAATGAAGATAATTCACTTATAGCCCGGGGATATTTTATAACTGATCTTACGGCAAACTTTACGAAGCGCAAATATGAAATAGGCGTGGAGGTACAAAATCTTTTTAATACTGCATGGAGAGAAGCACAGTTTGAAGTGGAATCAAGGTTAAGAAATGAGCCTGAAACCGTTGATGGTATTAGCTTTACTGCAGGCACACCTTTTTTTGTTAAACTAAAATTTGCTATATTTTTTTAAACACAAAAAAGCGGTAAAAGGAAGTAAATAATGTTTGCGGCGTCTTATCATAAATTGTAATTTTAAAACATTATGATTTAGGTCACACGTTTCAAAAAATATTTAATGGAAAATAAAGATAAATTTTCAACGGTTATTTCTTCGGTTAAAAAAATGGTTTTGAGATTTCTTATTGTGGTAATTACTGTTGCTATTATTTTAAGCTCTGTACATGTTGTTTATTTGATTTTTCAACACATTATAGCGCCGCCATATTTTCTTATAGAAGTAACAACATTGTTTGAAATTTTTAATTTGGTTTTAATAATAGTGATTGGTTACGAGTTAATAAAATCATTATTGCTGCTTATTTATTCTGAAGTAATTCCGGTAATTCCGATTATACAAATTGCAATTATTGCAGTTGCCAATAAAATAATAACACTTGATCTAAAAAATGCCGGATCGGGCACAGTACTTAGTTTGGCAGTATTAATATCAGCGCTTGCAGTAGCCCACTTCCTGCTAAAATATCACAAGCCATCGCAGAATGAATTGCCCGGATAAAAGAGTGAAAGGCAGTGCCAGGCTGGTTTACAAAATATACCGCAATAGGTATAGCTATAGCTAATCCGGAGATACTCTTGATATCTTAAGCGTGTTAGTAGGCAAGTGAAGATCCACCGGGGTACTGCCTGTATTTACTACAAGATCTCCATCTTTTAAAAAGCCGCGTTTTTTTAAAATATTGATCTCATCAAAAATGATATTATCGAGACTTTCTTCTTCTGTATAATGGAAAGCCCTTACGCCCCAGCTTAGACTAAGCTGGTTAATAAGCGTTCTTTCTTTACTAAAAATATACAACAAAGATTTAGGCCGGAAGCTGCTAAGCATAAAGGCTGTATAACCGGTTTGCGTCATACCAATTAATGCATCGGCTTTTGCATCCTGTGCAAGTTTACAGGCGCTATAACACAAAGCATCACTTAAAAAAGATGGTGAATGCGGCTGCGGAGCAAGTATATCATCACGGTCATAATCATAAGCAGTTTTTTCAATTTCCAAAATAATTTTGCTCATGGTTTCCACTACCAAAACCGGGTGCATTCCTGTAGCAGTTTCGCCGCTAAGCATTACAGCATCGGCGCCTTCCAGCACAGCATTTGCAACATCAGTTATTTCACTGCGGTTTGGCTTTATACGCTCAATCATACTTTCCATCATTTGCGTAGCCACTATCACAGGCTTTGCACGGTGCATACATTTTCGTATAAGCTCTTTTTGTATAAGCGGAACTTTTTCTACAGGCAGCTCAACACCAAGATCACCACGGGCTATCATAATACCATCGCTTTCAAGAATAATATCCCTGATGTTAACCAAAGCTTCCGGTTTTTCAATTTTTGCAATTACTTTGGTCTTACTGTTATGTGACTTTAAAATGGCTTTTAATTCAGTAATGTCTTTCACCTGCCGTACAAATGAAAGCGCTATCCAGTCTACGTTTTGTTCAATAATAAAACTTAGGTCAACTAAATCTTTTTCAGTTAATGCCGGCAGAGAAATTTTTGTATCAGGAAGATTAATTCCTTTTTTTGAAGATAATATTCCACCAACAACTACCACTACCTTTACATCATTTGAAGGCAAAATTTCTGTAACCCTTACTTCCAGTTTTCCATCATCTATCATTATCAGGTTGCCCGGTTTTACATCAGAATGCAGGTTAGGATAACTTACATAAATTCTTTCCATATTGCCTACACACTTTGTATTGGTAAAGGTTAATATGTCTCCGGGATTAATTTGTAAAGCATCATTTTCTATTTCACCTACTCTTAATTTTGGGCCCTGCAAATCTGCAAGTATGGCAACATTATACGGCTCAGCATTATTGATTTCTCTTATCAACCCGATAATCCTGGCTTTATCTTCATGCGTGCCATGAGAAAAATTTAAACGAAAAACATTTACGCCTGCTTTTACCAGGCTCAGTAACTTATCATAAGTATCACACGCAGGCCCTACAGTGGCAACTATCTTGGTTCGTTTTATGGAATGATCAATGCTTGCCTGCTTATCCATAGTGTGCTGCATATAATTTATAATTCTCTTTGACATAAGTTTTTCATTAATGATTTAAGGTTCGTAAGAACGTTCAATTATGTAGTTAGAAAATTTGCGGCTATTGAACATGATAGGTTTTATGACATCTTAAAATTTATCGGGTTAAAGTAAATTGCAGATTGCTGTGTAAGACGCCAGTTGTATATAATTTTAATTAAAATGTTATTAAAAATAACCAACAACAAATTTTAGATATTTAACAAGATTAACTTGATAATATTTTTACAATATTCATCCATTCTTCACTTATTCTTTGTTTCTTTTTTACAGCCTCGTTAAGTGGAATATAATGCATCCTGTTATTAAGGATGCCCACAAAAACATTATGCCTGCCTTCAATTAAACATTCAACTGCAGCAAAGCCCATCCGGCTGGCAATTACACGATCGAAGCAGCTTGGTGCGCCACCGCGTTGAATGTGCCCTAAAATACAAACCCGTACATCCTGCGATGGCATTCTTTCTTTAATAATTTTTGCCACTTCTTCTGCACCTCCAAATTCATCACCTTCAGCAACTACTATCAGGTTAACTAATTTTCGCCTGCGTTCTTTTTCCGTAAGCGCCACTATCACGGCTTCTATGTCTGTTCTTCTTTCAGGAATTAAAATATTTTCTGCTCCTGTGGAAATGCCGCTGTGCAACGCAATATAGCCGGAATCCCTGCCCATTACTTCTATAATAAATAAGCGGTCGTGTGCATCCATCGTATCCCTGATCTTATCAATAGCTTCCACGGCGGTGTTAACTGCAGTATCAAATCCTATGGTAAAATCAGTACCGGCGATATCTTTATCTATTGTGCCGGGCAAGCCAATACAGGGAATATCATACTCGTTACTAAAAATTTGCGCTCCCCGAAAAGACCCGTCGCCGCCAATTATTACAAGCGCATTTATACCATGTTCTTTAAGATGAGCATATGCTTTTTCTCTTCCTTCTTTTTTAAAAAATTCAAGGCAGCGGGATGTTTTTAAAATTGTGCCGCCTCTTTGTATAATGTTTGCAACACTCTTACTATCCATCTTTATAATATCACCATCCACCATACCGGCGTAGCCCCGGATAATGCCGTAAACATCCAGTCCATAATAGGTTCCGGTACGTACAACCGCTCTTATGGCCGCATTCATTCCTGGAGAATCTCCGCCGGAAGTCATTACTCCTATTTTAGTTACTGTCTTAACCATTTTTAAAGAAAAGTATTTTTTTAAGAACTGACTCAGTAAAATTGAAATGTGTCAAAACTACATATTTTTAAATTGAAAAGATAATGGGTTCTTCAATTGAGTTTATGCGCTTCTTCTTTACAAAAGAAAGGTAAAATAATTTGAAACTGATCTATATAATCAGCAATAATAAAAAAAAATAAGTTGCTTTAATTAAAATAAAATATACGTGTACAGTTTGCAGGAAATAGTAATAGTGATAAGCGCAGCAGGTTAAATATTTGTACTTTCAAATTAAAATATTGGCTGTGTTACCATCAAAACACTTTCAATTTAGCGTAAAAAATACATAAAAACGTAAAGTAAGCTTACATAAAATTGGCTGTTAATTTCAACGATAAAATGGTTATGATACAATTAATTAAAACAATTACTCCGGATTTTATAAAAAAGGAATTCAGGAAGCGCCAGAAATTAAATAAGATGAAATTGTACGAGGGAGATAAGGTTTATTGCCCGGTTTGTAAATCAAGGTTTGAGATATTTGCGTCACATGGTTTAGTAAAAGGCGCATTAAAACGGGAGAATGCTAAATGTGTAAATTGCGGCTCATTAGAAAGGCACAGATTATTATTTTTATACCTCTCAAATAAGACAAATCTTTTTGATGATAAATCAAAATTAAGATTACTGCATTTTGCTCCGGAGAAGTTTTTTTACGAGATTTTTTCTCAAAAGCAAAATATCGAATATATTCCTTGTGACCTGTTTCCTGAAAGATATGTTTATAAAGGAAAAGTTCCTGTTCAAAAAATTGATATATCTGAAATACCTTTTGAAGAAAACTATTTTGATGTTGTATTATGTAATCATGTTTTGGAACATATACCTGATGATATACATGCGATGACGGAATTATACAGAGTAATGAAAAAAGGAGCATGGGGAATTTTTCATGTGCCGATTGATTACAACAGGGAAAAGACTTACGAAGATTTTGCAATTACCACACCCGAAGAAAGAGAGAAAGCATTTGGCCAGGATGATCATGTAAGATGGTATGGGAAGGATTATATTGAAAGATTAAAAAGCGTTGGATTTAAAGTTATAGAAGACGATTATGTAAATAGTTTTTCTTCTGACGAATTATATAAACTTGGATTAATGTCAAAACATATTATATACTATTGTGAAAAATAACTGTTGCTAAAATTG
>CAXSDW010000068.1:0-19643 GCA_964236235.1 uncultured Chitinophagaceae bacterium | reverse complement strand
TCAACTTTTGGCATCTTTGATACTTTCAATGATGAAGAAGGACGCGAAGCTCATTTAAATGGCGAAATTGCTGCGGCCTTAATGCAGTATGGCGGCGAACTTTTATCAGGGCCGCCGGTGATTGAAAAAATTGAATTGATTGCTGTAAAAGGAACAAAAGTTTTTTAAACTTATCAATCTGCTTTCCGTTAAGGGCAGTTTATAACTGCTTAAAAAATATGTACACCAAAACTTTCATTTGCAATTACTTCACGCCATTGCACTATAAGATTTTTATATTCAGCACCAACCTGCCGTATCTTTCTATCAAGATCATAAAGGCCCAATGAGTTAACGATTCCATCATCGTTTCTTAATGCGCTGTCCCAGTCTATCTGGTCAATCAGGCTATACCATGTAAAGCCTACAATCGGCACCCCGTCTTGTTTTAAGCGGTATACATTAGCCCATTGCTTACGCAGCCAGTGCACAGAAAAAGGTTCAGTAATATTGGTTTCCGTATGCATAACCGGCATCCTGTACCTTCTAAAATACTGATGAGTGATCACATAATATCCGAATATTTCCCCGGATGGGCTGGTATTACCATCAGGATGTACCATATGTTCATTGGTAATATAATAATCATTACCCATTATGCAACGGCTTTTTTCCTTCATCTGGTTTTCGTGAAACCACATGTACTCTTTATCCGTCATCCCGTTTTCCATTAAATATTTATATGTATTTACATCTACAGAATGACCATAAGTAAGATCAAGCGATAAAAATCTTTTTTGATTTAAGAAGTCGCACTGCGGCTGGCATATCGGGTCTTCAGCATGAAAATATTCCGAAGATTCACTCTGCACAAAAAAAGTTTCAGGCTGTACTTTTAATATTTCCTGCGAGGCAAGAACGTTGGCTTTACAAAGATTTTTAAGCGCTGTTACAAATGAACGCTCATCACTTTTACATTCATTCCACCAGCCGTATTGGCCGGAAAACATAGCGGCAATAAAGATTTCATTTATTGGTGTATAGAATTGTAAATATGGATACCGCTTTGCAAAAGCCCCGGCGTACTCTGCAAAATAATATGGCCAGTCAGTGTTCTGAAAATTACCTATCCAATCGGGCACACCAAAATGGCAGAGATCAACAAGCGGAATAATTTCCAATTGTTTCATTTCATTAAATACAGCGTCAGAGAAGCTCCAGTCATATTTTCCCGGCCCCTGGTGAACGGAATAATAAGGTGTTCCATACCTGAGGTGCTCAATGCCCATTTCTTTTACCAGCCGAAAATCTTCTTTCCAGTATTTATAGTGGCCGGTTTTTTCCATTTCATCTATCCGCTTTATTGTGCCGTCGGGCAATGTAATTGTAGGATAACTGTTCTCAATTCCTGTGGCAAACATAAACTTGTTTGTACTCATGTAATAAATGGTTTAATGTAAAATTAAGGTAAGCTTACTGCTGCTATGCAGTTATTAATTTGTGAGGGAAAATTGTTGGTTACAGAAATCCGGTTATTTAAAACACAATTTTATAGAAATAATTGTTATGCGCCAAGCCAACCTTTACACAATACAGGTATTTTATAAATTATTTAAAAAATTAATGAACCCTGTCGCCCCTCACTTCAATATGCTGCATTACAGTGGCTTCATAAGCAAGCCATTCTTTCCATCTCGCTCTTACTTTTTCTTTAGCGATATAAGTTTCTGCAAGGGTTATAAATAAGGTATAATGCCCTGCTTCGCTTTCCATGAAACGACGATAAAAATTCCTTAAGTATTCATCTGAAAGCCCTTCGCTTAATCTCTTAAAACGCTCACAGCTTCTTGCTTCAATAAGCGCCATCGTAAGCAACTGGTCGAGAAATCTTTCTCCAGGACTTCCGCCTTTTTTCTGAAAATTTAGAAGCTGGTTTACATATTCATCTTTACGTTGTTTTCCCAATGGCAAATTTCTTTTTCTAAGCTCTGCAAGCACTAAGCGAAAGTGGCCCCACTCCTCAGTTACAATAGGTGAAAGCTCATTTACAAGTTCATCTTTATCATTGTATTTTTGAATAAGTGAGATACAACTATTAGCAGCTTTTTGTTCGCAATAAGCGTGATCAGTTAAGATATCTTCCAAAGAAATACTGGCAAGATTTACCCACCGGGGATCTGTTACTAACTGAAGGCCTAATATATTTTTGGTATCCTGAGAAATAATTTCCATCTCCCAAAAATAAACAGTTCTTAAATTTTATTACCAGTTACATCGTTGTGCGATTGAAAATACCTGAAGTGAGCCAAAGCAATTAAAGTGATCTTATAAAATAAATTTTTGCCGCTTAGCTGCAACCTGTTTATAGAATAAAATAGTATTATGATCAAAACTCCGCAAGGAGTTACCTCGAACATATTGGAGGGAACTCCTGCGGAGTTAAAATTGAATCCGTGTATTTTTTGCTATAAACAGAATGCTCCTATGGAGCTATGAAAGCGTTAATTACATCACTGAGAGATATACGATGATAGTATCGCAAATTGTGGCGGCTTCAAAGAGCAAGACAACGCATCTTTAATACTGATATATTTTTATTGAAGATTAAATTATGGGGAATTATCAACGTAATCATTCAAAACAGTTAACCTTTTTTAGGAACAAGGCACTTACATCCTACCTCTTACTTCTTTACATCATACTTCTCACATATAACAGATATTTGTAAAAACATATTTTGTGAATGACGATTTCATTGAAAAAAAATTGAGTGAACGAATAGAACTAAATGCTTTTCGTACGCTTCGCTTTCGTGTAAACAAAATTGATTTTTGCAGTAACGACTACCTCGGCATTTGTGCTAATAATCTTATTCCGCATTATTTAAATCCAGATTTAAAACATGGAAGCACAGGCTCAAGATTGTTATCGGGCAATTATCCATTGATAGAAGAAACGGAAAATTTTATTGCTGATTTTCATGATGCAGAAGCTGGATTAATTTTTAATTCCGGCTATGATGCAAACATTGGCTTGCTAAGTTCTGTACCTCAAAAAGGAGATACTATTTTATACGATTCACTTAGTCATGCTTCCATAAGAGATGGCGCCAGGCTTAGCTTCGCGCAATCATTTTCTTTTTTACACAACAATCTTAACGACCTTGAAAAAAAATTATTATCAATTGCTGAAACAAAAAATAACAGGATTTTTGTAGTTACAGAATCAGTGTTTTCAATGGATGGAGATGAGGCGCCGCTGGCAGAAATAATTGATCTCTGCGAAAAATATAATGCCCTTGCAATTGTTGATGAAGCACATGCCACAGGTGTAATTGGCAATAAAGGAGAAGGCCTTATCCAGTATTTGAATTTGCAGAAAAAATGTTTTGCCAGGGTTCATACTTTTGGTAAAGCATGCGGTGTGCATGGAGCAATAGTGTTAGGCTCAATCAGGCTTAAAAATTACCTAATCAATTTTGCAAGATCTTTTATTTATACAACTTCGTTGCCCGAAATAAATGTAGCAGCGATAAAAGCATCTTATCAAATTTTTCCTTCTTTATTTAAAGAGAGAGAACATCTGAATAATCTAATTGATCAGTTTCAAAAGTCAAAAGTAAAAAGTAAAGAGTCAAAAACGCCTATCCAAATCACCATTATTCCAGGTAACAATGAAGTGAAAAATATAGCAGGAAGATTGCAGCAAAACAACTTAGATGTAAGAGCAATTTTATATCCATCAGTACCAAAAGGCAGCGAGCGGCTAAGGATTGTTCTTCATTCGTTTAATACCTTAAATGAATTAAATACATTAATAAATATTCTAAGCAACTGATAGTCTTTTTTGTACTTTACACTTAATACATTTATGCGAATAATAGCTTTCATTGTTTTTGGTGTCATTACAATTGTGCTGATAATAATATTAAATTCTACTTTATTATTACCTGCGCCTTTAGCAAAACTTTTAAGCCCGCAACAAGGAGTTTGGCAAAATGCTGAGCCGTTAAATGAAGACTTTACTCAAACGCTTTTGTTTCCGCAACTTACAGGAAAAGTAAATGTTTACCTTGATGAAAGGCTTGTGCCGCATATTTTTGCGGAGCATGAAAACGATGCATATTTTGTTCAGGGATATATCCATGCAAAATTTCGCCTTTGGCAAATGGAACTGCAAACACACGCCGCAGCCGGAAGAGCAAGTGAAATAATTGGCGACGTTGCACTAAATCATGACAGGGAATTCAGGAGATTAGGAATGGTATATGCTGCGGAAAATTCTCTTAAACAAATGGAAAGTGATCCGTTAACCAAGCAATCATGTGATGCATATACCGCCGGCGTTAATGCCTACATTGAGACCTTGAATGAAAGTAATTTACCTCTTGAATATAAGCTCATTGGTTATAAGCCGGAAAAATGGAGCAATTTAAAATCAGCACTGTTTCTTAAATATATGTCTTACGATCTTGCGGGTCATGATAACGATTTTGAAATGACCAACGCAAAAAGTTATTTCAGCAAAGAAGATTTTGAAAAAATATATCCGCAGATACCGGATTCTCTTGATCCAATAATTCCTGCAGGAACAACATTTACTTCACCAAAAATTAAAGTAAACACTCCTGTCAATGCTGACTCTTTATATTTCGGTTCAAAAGAATTTGTAAAGGTTTCTGAAAACCAGCCCAACAAAGACAATGGCAGTAATAACTGGGCGGTAAGCGGAGAAAAAACAAAGAGTGGTTTTCCTATATTATGCAATGATCCTCATCTTGGCTTAAACCTTCCTTCTTTATGGTATGAGATGCAAATATCAACACCCACTTTTAACGCATACGGTGTTTCCTTCCCCGGTTCTCCCGGTGTTATTATTGGCTTCAATGATAGTTGTGCATTTGGATTTACAAACGGCGGAAGAGATGTAAGGGATTATTATGAAATAAAATTTAAGGACGATACAAAACAGGAATATTGGTTTGACAGTGCATGGAAAAAAACTGACTTCAGGATAGAAAAAATAAAACTAAAAGGCCGGCCGGATTATATTGATACCGTTGCCTACACTGTATTTGGACCGGTTATGTATGATAAGAGTTATGGTGGAAACAGTAATTCAAACGATAAATATTATGCAGTGCACTGGAAAGCACATGACGCCACCAATGATCTGAAATGTTTTATTATGCTTAACCATGCAAAAAATTATGAAGATTATTTAAATGCTGTAAGTAACCTGCGCATACCCGGACAAAATTGTGCTTTTGCCAGTAAGAACGGAGACATTGCCATGCGAACACAGGGTGAGTTTCCGGCAAAATGGAATGGCCAGGGAGATTTTGTAATGCCAGGTGCAGACAGCAGTTACATGTGGCAGGCAATGATTCCGCAGGATGAAACACCATTCCAATTTAATCCTGAAAGAGGCTTCATAAGCAGCGCCAATCAGCGCCCTGCAGATTCTGCTTATCCATATTATTTAGGAAGAGGCTATCCGCCATACCGTGGATTTTTTATTAACAGGAAGTTAAGTGAAATGAATAATATCGTAGCTGATGATATGAAACAATTGCAAACAGAAACGTATGATGTGTTTGCTGAAATGGCACGGCCTGTTTTTATAAAAAATATTCATGAAGATCAATTGAATGCTGACGAAAAAAAATATTTTGACTTGCTAAAAACCTGGAATTTAAAAGATGATATTGATTCAAAGGGCGCAACAGTATTTTATTTTGCATGGAAAAGTTTTACAAAGATTGTTTGGTCAGATGAATTTGCAAAAGCTCCGGCTAATATTATGATGCCTTATGAAAGTACTTTACTGGATGCTGTTTTAAAAGATTCTGCCTATAAATTTTTAGATGATATCAATACTACGCAAAAAGAAACATTGGCTTATGATGTTACTGCATCTTTTAAAAATGCAGTTATAGATTTGAAAAAAACTGATGCAGCAGGCAAGCTGGAATGGGCAAAGTTTAAAGATACAAAGGTTACGCATCTCACCCGTCTTGAAGCATTAAGTCGTATGCATTTACCAGTAGGCGGAGGCACTCATTGCATAAATGCTACTACACAAACGCATGGCCCAAGCTGGAGAATGGTAATTTCCTTAACACCTCAAACTGAAGCCTATGGCGTATATCCCGGTGGACAAAGCGGTAACCCGGGCAGCAAATTCTATGATAACTTTATAGATACCTGGGTTGCGGGAAAATATTATACGCTCTGGATAATGAAATCATCTGAGGCAAATGACAAAAGAATAAAATGGAAAATGAGTTTCTCAAAAATGTAACAATCACCATGTAATTAATTACATATTATCAAATGTTATGTTATCAAATTGACTAAATGAAATTTATAGTATCGCTTATATTAATAATGCTGCTAAGCTTTACTGCTTGCTTGTATTTACCCTGGTGGAGCATTGCTCCGGTCGCTTTTATTATTGCAGCAACAATTCCACAACGCCCTTTTATTAGTTTTATTACCGGTTGTGTTTCATTGTTTTTATTATGGTTTTGCTTAAGCTATTGGATAAGTTATAACAATGGCGACATACTTGCACATAAAATTTCGTTGATCATTTTAAAAACAGATAGCCCGTTTTTATTAATGATCGTATCAGCATTAATTGGCGCTTTGGTTGCAGGCTTTGCTGCAATCGCCGGCAGTTATTTTAGAAGAATTTTATATAGAATCAACGATTAAAATTGATCGTTAATATATTCCGCTGATTGGCTAAACAATCCTGATTGTCCAGAAATCATCACAAAGATGGCTATTTGTTATGTATGCATAAGGCATATAAAAATATCCCTTTGCGCCCCAATGATTTCCCCATGAATTTCTCACAATGATTGCCTGTTTCTTATCGTCGTATCCTACGGCCATTACGGCATGACCACCTAATATTTTTTCTTTTTTCTCAGGCATTGGCATTACTCCTGTATCAGCCATCTCCCGTGAATTAAAACTTTCATAAACGGTAAACCCGAATACAAAAGGAAAGCCTTCTGCAAGGCAGCCCTGCAGCTGGTTAAGATTTGTATTAGATACTCTCTGATAGCTCTTTACTGTACACTTTAAAGCATCATCATAGCATTTTTTTGGAGGCTTTTCTGCAAATTTATCAATAATATATTTCCATTCTGTTTCCGGGCAAACACCCTGATCATTTAAAGATTTTATGCCATCTCTTATGTTTGCGCCACTATCGGAATTGACTGTTTTTATTGCAACTCTTTCATTGTAATAAACAAATAATCTTGATGGCATAAAGTCTTTCAATTTTTGCTTACGTCTTTCAAATTCAAATGCTCCGCATAACGCATTTGCAGTGCAACTTCCAAGGTTTCCCTGGTTGTACACTACGGGGCACTTAGAACGTAAATCAATTTTTGAAGGTAACTTCTTCATTATCACTATCGGCGCAGAATAAAGAAAATCACGTTGGTCGGGAAGATCGGGAACCCACCCAAAACCAAAATTTATTGGTGCTTGCCTGTTTAATTGTGCCATAAAAAAGATTTATAAATTGATAAGATATTATTACAAGCCTAAGTTGTTAAGTAAATAACAAAGAATTATCATAGATAATAAAGGTGAATTTGTAAATAAGCAGCAACGCGTATGAAACACAGAATTTTAGAAAACTTCGGTTAAATAAAGACAATAATCAAATTATACAGTGTCTGATTATAAACCCATATAATATGTCAAACATACATAGTTTTGTAAAAATAACAATATGGATTTTCTAAAAAACTTAAAGGTTCAATCTAAAAATAAAGGTGTATCAACAGGGAACGATTGGCTGTCTTCCAACGGGGAATTAATTGAATCATTTTCTCCGGTTGATGGAAAACTTATTGCATCAGTAAATGCAGTTGACAGAGAAAGCTATGATTTGGTTATTCAAAAAGCCGAAGAAGCATTTTTGAGATGGCGGCTTTGGCCTGCGCCAAAAAGAGGTGACATTGTGCGGCAAATTGGTGATGCTTTGAGAGAAAATAAATCTTACCTCGGAAAATTAGTAAGTTATGAAATGGGCAAAAGTTTCCAGGAGGGCCTTGGCGAAGTTCAGGAAATGATTGATATATGTGATTTCGCTGTTGGTTTATCGCGGCAGCTCTATGGCCTTACTATGCATAGTGAAAGGCCCGGCCATAGAATGTATGAGCAATATCATCCGCTTGGCATTGTAGGGATAATTTCAGCATTTAATTTTCCTGTAGCAGTATGGAGCTGGAACAGCATGCTGGCAATGGTTTGCGGAGATGTATGTGTGTGGAAGCCATCTGAAAAAACACCTTTATGTGCCGTTGCATGTCACAATATTATTGCGCCTGTGTTAGAAAAGAATGAAGTACCTGAAGGCGTGCTTAATTTAATTACAGGAGGCAGAGAAGTTGGTGAATGGATGAGTGATGATAAAAAAATTTCTTTGCTATCTGCCACTGGCTCCACAAAAATGGGCAAGTCTGTTGGCGCTGCAGTAGCTGCAAGATTAGGAAAAACCTTACTTGAGCTTGGCGGAAATAATGCCATTATTATTTCTGATAAAGCTGATCTCGGCATGGCATTAATCGGTTGCATATTTGGGGCCGCTGGTACTGCAGGTCAGCGTTGTACTACTACACGGCGTTTGATTATTCATGAAGATGTGTATGAAATTTTTAGAGATAGCCTTCTTAAGGCTTATGGCCAGCTAAAGGTTGGAGATCCGCTTAGCGAAAATCATCATGTTGGCCCGTTGATAGATAAAAATGCTGTAGAAATCTATTTGAATGCAATTGAACAATGCAAAAAGCAGGGTGGTAAATTTGTAGTAGAAGGCGGTAAATTATCCGGCAAAGGCTATGAAAGCGGATGCTACGTAAAGCCATGCATTGCAGAAGTAAAAAACGATTTGGATATTGTGCAGCATGAAACTTTTGCACCAATTCTTTATCTTATAAAATATAACACATTGGCTGAAGCAATAGCGTTGCAGAACAATGTACCACAGGGATTATCAAGTTCGATTTTTACTTTGGACATGAGGGAAGCAGAGGAATTTCTCTCACACACAGGAAGTGATTGCGGGATTGCAAATGTAAATATTGGCACTTCCGGCGCAGAAATTGGAGGAGCTTTTGGTGGCGAGAAAGAAACCGGCGGCGGCCGTGAAAGTGGTAGTGATGCATGGAAAAATTATATGCGCAGGCAAACCAATACCATTAACTATACAGATAAGCTGCCATTGGCACAGGGAATAAAGTTTACTGTGTAATGTCTGAACCATGATTTTTTTTGGGATTTATAGAAGAAGCAGGACAAAAATTATGTAAGCAGGCATTCAAAAGTAGAAATTGAAATGTTAGTTTCGCGGCATCCTGAATTTCATATATTCAATA
Source organism: uncultured Chitinophagaceae bacterium (assembly GCA_964236235.1). GTDB lineage: Bacteria > Bacteroidota > Bacteroidia > Chitinophagales > Chitinophagaceae > Ginsengibacter. The sequence continues at coordinate 10,258 of CAXSDW010000068.1, read as the reverse complement.
AATTCCTGGTTCCATAAATCCTGCGTAAACCATTCATCTAAAGTTTTTATAATCTTTATTAATGGTTATATTAATTCAGTTTATTATTAAATATTTGTATTCTAAAAAAGTTATATAGATGAGATCGATAAAACATTCATTATTAAGTTTAGTATTTGTTATTTATTTTTCTGTTGCAGGGTCAGCGCAGGGAAATTCTATAAAAACAGAAGCTCCTAATAACTGGTCGCAGCTTGACAAGACAGAGACCGGCTATTATGGTATAAGCCTTGATAAAGCTTACCAGTTTTTAAAAGGCAGAAAAAGTAAAACTGTAGTAGTTGCAGTAATTGATAGCGGTGTAGATACACTCCATGAAGATTTAAAGCCCGTGCTATGGCACAACCCAAAAGATATACCAGGCAATGGTAAAGACGATGATAGAAACGGGTATACAGATGATATATATGGCTGGAATTTTATTGGTGGTAAAGATGGCAGAAATGTGAAGGAAGATTCCTACGAAGCTGCCCGTGTGTATCACAAGCTTAAAACAAAATATGGTGACCAGGTGCCGGATACAACATCTGTTACTCCACAGCAAAAGACAGACATTATAATGTATCAAAAGGCAAAAGCAAAGATTGAAGAAGATGGTTCCGGCGGTATTGATATCGTTTTTTTAAATAAAATAAATACTGCTTTACACAAAAGCGACAGCATTCTGCAAATAGCGATGAACAGGCCTGTTTATAAAGGAAAAGAACTCGATACATTAAGTTCAACTAATCCTGAAGCTGTAAAAGCAAAGTCAATATTTTATGGGCTTTTAAAGGCTAATAACAGTCTTGAACAATCAAATAAAGAATTTTTAGATGACTTTGATGAATACCTTACCGGGCAATCAAGAAAGGCTGAAGAAAAATTAAATGTACCAAAAGATTACCGCGGAGAGATTGTAAAAGATGATGAAAACAACATCAATGACAGGTATTATGGTAATAGTGATGTGATGACGGGAACACCTACTCATGGCACATTTTGCACAGGTATAATTGGTGCTGTACGAAATAATGGCAAAGGGCCGGATGGTATAGCCGATAATGTGAAAATCATGATGGTTCGTGCAGTGCCTGACGGTGATGAGCATGATAAAGATATTGCTGATGCAATCAGGTATTCAGTAGATAATGGCGCACAAATAATAAGCATGAGCTTTGGCAAAGATTTCTCACCACAAAAACAATGGGTTGATGATGCAGTTAAATATGCTGAAGCTCATAATGTATTATTAGTACATGCAGCTGGCAATGATAATAAGAACATTGACAGCAGTGACAATTTTCCAAACCCTGTATATGCAGATGGCTCAGGAAGAGCAAGTAACTTTATAACTGTCGGGGCAAGTGGTGATCCTTCCAATGGAGGAATAATTGCGAATTTTAGTAATTATGGTAAGAGAGAAGTTGATCTTTTTGCTCCGGGTGTACAAATTTATTCCACTGAGCCGGGCGGAAACAATTATGGCAAGCTTTCCGGCACCAGCTTTTCCTGCCCTACTGTAGCAGGCGTAGCCGCACTTTTACTTGAATATTATCCTGACCTGAGCGCAAGGCAATTAAAAAGTGTTATTGAACAATCAGCCGCTCCCATAACTGAACAGGTTAAACTTCCGGGTAGTGAAGAGAAAGTTTACCTGAGTGATATTTCAAAAACAGGAGGCCTTGTTAATGCTTACCAGGCAGTAAAGCTTGCGGCAACAGTAAAAGGTGAAAGAAATATGAAAGAGCCAATAATTCCTAAACCAAAAATAGTAAACAACAATGTGAAAGGATAATAGCATTTAAATGCGGATAGATTTATTTCTTTGTAATTCTTTTTTATAAAAATTCTCTTAAACAGATTTAAAATCTATGCTATATGCCAAAACCAAATGTGAATGATTATCCTGCATATTTCGGTAGATATATTGACCAGGTAACTGAAGACGATCTTGCACTCGCAATAAAAAATCAGTTAATAATGTTACCTGTTTTTTTACATTCTATTTCTGAAGATAAATCCACCTATGCTTACGCAGAAGGTAAATGGAGCATTAAAGAACTTTGGCAACATATAATTGATGCAGAAAGAATCTTTAATTACCGGGCATTATGTATAGCAAGGAAAGAAACTATTTCGCTCCCTGGTTTTGATGAAAATAATTATGCTTCCAATTCAAATGGCAACTCCAGAAGCTGGCAAATTCTTGTGAATGAATTTTTACATTTGCGTCAATCTACAGAAGACCTTTACTTAAGTTTTACTGATGAAATGCTTTCGCATAAAGGTTTATCCAACAATAACCCTGTTACTCCGCTTAGCTTCGGCTTTATTACTGTTGGTCATGTTTATCATCATAAAAAAATTATAGAAGAGAGATATTTGTAAAAGAAACCATTAACTGGTTGAATTTACAATTTCTAAAAATTATACTAAATATCCTTTCCCTTCGTTTAACTAAAAATATTAAACATATATTTGCAATTCATATTCTCTCTCTTAGCAGACTAGATAATCTTCTCTTTAATGTAAAGCTCATCAGGTCTTAGGTTGTTGAGCATATAATTTTTATCGTTGCCGTTGCAACGATATCGCATTTATTTACATTAAAAATTACACTTTGCCATTTAAAAAATTAAATTTAATTGAGCCAATTCTCAGGGCTCTTACTACCGAAGGATATACAGTTCCTACTCCAATTCAGCAACAGGCAATACCCGTTTTATTAGAAGGAAGAGACCTTTTAGGATGTGCCCAAACAGGCACGGGGAAAACTGCTGCATTTGCTATCCCGATATTACAAAAGCTTTATTTGCAAAAGCCCGCAGACAAAGACTGGAATATCAAAGCACTGATACTAACGCCAACAAGAGAACTTGCTATACAAATAGATGAAAGTTTCGCGGCTTATGGTAAGCATACCGGGCTTAAGCATCTTGTTATTTTTGGCGGTGTATCACAATACAACCAAACCAGTGCATTAAAAAAAGGTGTTGATATATTAATTGCCACACCCGGCAGACTGCTTGATCTTGTTGAACAAAGATTTATAAATCTGCAGCATATTGAAACATTTGTTTTAGACGAAGCAGACCGTATGCTGGATATGGGTTTTATTCACGATGTAAAAAGAATTATAACCAAACTTCCGGTGAAGAGACAAACCTTATTTTTCTCTGCAACAATGCCACCGGAGATTTCAAAACTATCAGGTTCTATCTTAAATAATCCTGTACGGATTGAAGTAACACCGGTTTCATCTACTGCAGAAAAAGTTCAACAAGCAGTATATTTTGTTGAAAAAAGTGATAAGCGTTCTTTACTTATTCACCTGCTGAAAGATGCATCTATTGTAAGTGCGTTGATCTTTACGAGAACCAAACACGGCGCTGATAAAATAGCAAAAGAACTAAACAGAGCCAATATAAGAACTGATGCAATTCATGGTAATAAATCACAAGCTGCAAGACAAAAGGCATTAACTGATTTTAAAAACGGTCGTATCAGGGCATTGGTTGCAACAGATATTGCAGCAAGAGGAATTGATGTAGATGATTTGAGTCATGTAATTAATTTTGAATTACCTAATGTTGCTGAAACTTATGTACATCGCATAGGACGTACCGGCAGAGCGGGTTTAAGCGGTATTGCTTTATCATTTTGCGATGCAGAAGAAAGAGAATACCTGAGAGATATTAACAAGCTTATTGATAAGCCAATACCTGTTATTGACAGCCATCCGTTTCCAAGTGCCACAAAATTTATTCAAAATCCTGTAATGCAGCCAAATCCCCTTTCACGCAGGCCGGCCTCACATGCTAACTTTAGGAAAGTAAGAAACTGGAGCCAAAGCAGGTGATTGTATTAACCAGTTTATTAGTAAGAATTAAGTTTATTAACAACAATATTTAAATAAATAACGGCACTTTAAAAGTGCCGTTATTCATTAATGCAGTATATATTTTATTTAAGTTTCGCTACATTGATTTGACCAATCATATTATTTAAAACTTTTACAGTTTCATCTACATAAACATCGTCACTAATTCTTTGAATCCATTGCTTATTTTTTTCAATCTTATCTTTATCAGCTACCATTTTAATTGAATCAGGCGCCGGGTTTTGAACTCTAAGGTCAACCTGGAGTTTACTTAAAGTATCTAATTCCTTAAACTTGGCCCGCTGCACTTTTTGAGCTACTCTGTATTTAATTAAATTTAAAGAGGATTGTTTATCCATGTTTGAATCAAGCCACTTTACATCTTCTCTCAGTGTTTTAAAAACCGGGCTGGTATTAAGTTGTGCGTTTGCACTATTCACCACACTATTCATTTCATAGCCCGGGTTCCATGGAGTATAAGGCGCTTTGGAAATTTCATCCCATCCTAACGCATCAGGGTTATCTTTTTCACGAATCTTCATGTACTCAAGTTTGTCAGGTATAATAATATCAGGCGTTACCCCTTTTAACTGGGTTGCACCACCATTTATTCTATAGAACTTTCTAAACGTAAGCTTTATATCTCCAAGTCCTTCGGGAGTTTTATTAAATAAGGAATTTTCGGTTTCCGGATCCAGAGAAATACTTCTTTGTACTGTACCTTTACCATAAGTAGGAGAGCCAATTATTATACCGCGGTGATAATCCTGGATAGCTGCCGCAAATATTTCCGACGCAGAAGCGCTTAACTCATCAACCATCACAGCAAGCGGGCCTGTGTATAAAACATTCTTATCCCTGTCTTCTAAAATGGTGGATTTTTCCTCACGTCCTTTCACCTGGCAGATAGGCCCATCCTGTATAAAAAGGCCCGCCATATCTACAACATCATATAATGATCCGCCGCCATTGCCACGCAGATCCATTACAATCCCTTCAACATTTTCTGCTTTTAATTTTTCAATTTCTTTAGCTACATCCACCGCACATCTTCTGCCATCGGGATGTTCAAAATCAGCATAAAATTCCGGTAAATAGATATAGCCTATTTTATGTTTGCCATTTATTATAGCGCTTTTTGCAAATGTTTCTTCAAGATTTATTACATCTCTCATTAGGTTAACAACCTTTACCAATCCATCTGCTTTTTTTATCGTTAATCTTACTTCAGAATTTTTTTCTGAACCCCTGATAAGCTTTACTGCATCTGATATTGCGTAACCGGTAACGTCAACAGGTTCACCTTTACCTTGCGCAATCTTTACGATTTCATCTTCCACCTGTATATCTCCAGATTTCCAGGCCGGGCCTCCTGCAACAAGGCTTGCCACTTTTATTTTTCCATCATCTTCTTTTAACTGTGCTCCTATGCCATAGAAACGGCCACTGAGCAATTCATCAAAAGAGCGCTTATCCACCGGCGCAAAGTAAGTGGTGTGCGGATCCATGCTGCCGGTAATTGAGTTTACAAAATCACTGAACAGATCATCCGTCTGGTTATGATTTTTTAACGTTGAAAAGTAACGATCCATTTGTTTAATTACCTGCTTGCGGGCATCCTGCTCTAAAACAGAATCAGGCTTTGCAATGTATCCTGCCTTCGTTACATTTTTTTCTCTTTCATCAAGCAAGTCTGAATACTTACCCAACACTAAATAATTGATGCGCTTTTTTGTAAAGGCAAATCTTTCCTGCTCTGTTTTTGGATATTGCCGTTTATCTGCATCCAACATTATGCTATCGTTAGTATTGAAGTTAAAAGGTTTTGAAAGAATATCTTTATAGAGTTTGGAAACTTCATCAAGGCGGGTTGCATATACGCCGCTTATTTTATAAAATGACTCAAGAGAAGACCCATGTATCTCATCATCAATTTTGGTTTCGAACTTTTTAAATGAATCAATATCTTTTTGTAAAAAAATATACTTATCCCCGTCAAGGTCGTCAATATACTTACTCAATACTTCTTTTGAAAAAGCATCATCAATTTTTTTTGGGCTATAGTGCCCCTGTTCCAGGATAATGCCAACATTGCGAAGAATCTTTTCATATTTGGATTTCGGATTATCGTTGGTCTTATCTCCTCGCCCACTTGATGTGTAAGTAAGAAACAAACCAGCTGCAATAAATAAAAATAGTACGGGAATAAATTTTTTACTCATAATAAAATTCATTGTTTTGTTCATACGTAAAAATAAATCATATTGGAATCTGTGCTTAAATGTAGTATGTTTTATTAACAAAAGGTTTTGTAAAACTGATGAATGGCAAAGGCACTTAACTAACAACAGTAACGCCGGAAATTGATTGAAATTATATAAACAGAAAAGAAATAATTTGTATAATAAAGCCGCAGAAAGTTCTCAAAGTATTGACAACTTTTAGGGTGGATGATGGGGCTCGAACCCACGACCCTCAGAATCACAATCTGATGCTCTAACCAACTGAGCTACAACCACCGTTTTCTACAAACGAAAATAATTAAAATTTTAAACTTGCGGAAAATTACATTTGCATCACTTACAAGTTTTTATTTACGCTATGCACTGGTACAATTATCTGATTACAATAATGTTGTCCGGTTTTATTGGATGGGCAATTACATGGCTCATTATTTTTATGATGTTTCATCCAAAGCGGCCTGTAAACTTCTTTGGTTATAAACTACAGGGAATCTTTCCAAAAAATCAATTGATGATTGCAGAAATGCTGGGCAACATGGTTAGCACGGATTTGTTACCATTTAACGACATTGAACAGCGAATCACAAGCGTAGAAAATCTTGAAAAATTAAAGCCTGAAATTGAGAAACATGTAAACGACTTTCTTAACCTTAAACTGAGGGAAGTGTTTCCTATACTGTCTAAATTCATCGGGGTAAAATCGAGTAACCAGCTTAAAGAAGCTTTTGTGGCAGAGCTGGAAACCATATTCCCTGTAATGATAAACAGGTATATGAATCAACTGAAAAATGACATTGATGTTAAGAAGATAGTAGCAGATAAAGTAGCAGGTTTCTCTGAGGAAAAACTTGAATCTTTATTAAGGCAAATGACAAAAAGTGAATTCCGGTTTTTAAAAATTACAGGTGCCGTATTTGGTTGCATTATTGGCGCCGTACAAGTTCTTATAAACATCCTGGCGCATTAACATTGCAGTTCAGTTTTGTTTAGTATCAGTGAACGCCTTATATTTATATCAAATGAATATAAAGGATTTATTTATTAATTATTAAATGAACTTATATGAAACCATTAATTAAACCAGTTACCTGCAAAACGATTGTAATATTATTAATGCTAACCTTTGTGCAGGCTGCAGTATGGGCACAGGATAGCAGCGGCGGCTCTGCATCAAGCAGCACAAGTACCACTACCACTACACAGCAAAATATATGGTACACTCAGCCATGGGTTTGGGTAGTAGGTGGTGCAGTATTTTTGCTTTTGATTGTTGCGCTTGTTCGCAGCAACAGCTCATCAGGATCTGGTGATAGCCGTACAGATAAGGTTACTTACACTAAAACCACTGAAACGGATAATACGTAATTGATCCCTTATAACAATTTTGATAGCTGCACTTACGCAGCTATTTTTTTGTGCACATTTTCCTGTTGTTTAAAATACAATTTCTGATAAGCAAGAAGTTTAATAATCACTGTTAGAATTTCTTCAACTATATTTTTTTATTTTTTAGTTTAACTATTATATATTTTGCACCACATTATACATTGTTGCTTAATATTATTTAATGAAGAAATTTGATTTTAAAATAATCCTTCCGCACCTTATTGCAGTTGTAATATTTTTAATTGTAGCGGTAATTTATTGTAAGCCTGCGCTGCAAGGTAAAGTTGTTGAACAGCGTGATATACAGGGCTGGCGCGGCATGAGCCAGCAATCAGTAGAATTTAAAGAAAAGTTTGGCTACTATCCATTGTGGACAAACAGCATGTATAGTGGAATGCCTGCTTACCAAATTGCATTTGATTCAAGAACGCATATACAGGTTGGTTATATTGATCAGCTAATTACATTAGGGCTTCCGAAACCGATAAGCTTTTTCTTTCTGGCTTGTATTTGTTTTTACTTTTTTTGCGTTGTGGCGGGTGCAAATTCATGGGTAAGTATCATGGGCGCTTTGGCTTATGCATATTCAACTTTCGATCCTATAATAATTGCTGTAGGCCACAATACACAAATGTCGTCTATTGGTTATGCGCCTGCTGTGCTTGCGGGTTTGTTATTGCTTTTTCAAAAGAAATACTGGTCGGGTTTTGCAATTACTTCTTTATTTGCTGCCTTACTTATTGGCCAAAACCATTTACAGATTGTTTATTATACGCTTGTTATTGCAGCTTTTATAACTATAGCTTTTTTTATCAAATCTTACAGAGAAAAGGATATTCGATCTGGAATAAAGGCAGTTTTATTAGGTTTGGCAGCAGGTGTTTTGGGGCTTGCATGTAATGCAGTTACAATGATGCCGACTTATGAGTATGCAAAAGAATCTGTACGGGGAGGCAGATCAGAATTAACTTTAAACAACAACGCTGAAAATAAAACAAAGGGTGGCCTTAATAAAGAAGACGCATTCAGATGGAGCTATGGCTTTGGCGAAACTTTTACTTTTATTATACCAGGTATCTATGGAGGTGGAAGCGGAGGTAAACAACTTGGTTCTTCATCAAAATTTGTTGAGCGGCTCGGTGATATGGGCATACCTGAAGATACGGGTGTACAATATGCAAACGGAAGCTCTTATTGGGGAGATCAGCCATCAACTGCAGGACCAGTCTATCTGGGAGCTGTTGTCTGCTTTCTTTTCATTTTCGGATTAGTGTATGTAAAAGGATGGCATAAGTGGTGGATTGCAGCCGCAAGTTTTTTTGGAATTTTATTAGCGTGGGGTATAAATTTAAAAGGACTTAATTTCTTTCTTTTTGATACGCTGCCTTTTTATAATAAATTCAGAGCAGTTACAATGTCGCTTGTAATTCCGCAGTTTTGTTTTCCTTTTTTAGGAGTGCTTGCCGTAAGTAAACTTGTTGACATAGAAACTGATTGGGATCTTGTTTGGAAAAAATTAAAACTTGCTGCAATAATCACAGGCGGCATCTTACTTATACTTTGCGGGTTTTATTTTTCTGCAGGTTTTAGTGGAAGTCATGATAAAGAATTAAAAGAGAACTTTAAAGATGGCATGCTGCAACAGGCTGCGGCTGGTCAGCAACCAAACCAGCAACTTATACAACAAGCGGAAGAATCCAGTAAACAAATAATTATGGATTTGCGTTCAGACAGAAAAACGCTTATGGGCCAGGATCTTCTCAGGTCAATCTTTCTTATAGCAGCAGCAGTTGCATTGTTGGCATTATTTATTAAGAAAAAAATTAAACCAACTGTCTTAATTGCGGGGCTTATCATACTTTCTTCATATGATTTGCTCAGCACAGACAAGCGATATCTGAATGAAGATAATTTTGTTGAAGATGCTGATTTTGAGTCTGCGTTTACTCCAACAGAAGCAGACCAGCAAATATTAAAAGATCCTGATCATGCCAATTTCCGGGTGTTTGATCAAACGGCAGGAAACCCATTCTTTAGTGATTCACGTACAAGTTATCACCACAATAATGTTGGCGGATATCATCCTGCAATGCTGGCCTTGTATGAAGATATAATTAAGAACCAGCTAAGCAAAGGCAACATGAAAGTGTTCGATATGCTCAATACAAAATATTTTATTGTTCAAAACCCGCAAACAGGTAAACCAACAGCCCAACTAAATGCCGGTGCATTTGGAAATGCATGGCTTGTAAAAGGAATAAAATGGGTAAATAATGCCAATGAAGAAATGCAGGCATTGGACAACACTGACCTTAAAGATACAGCGGTGATAGAGAAGTCTTTTAAATCACAAATAAAACCTGTTATAGTGTTTGATCCTTCTGCAACAATAAAACTTACAGAGAACATAAATGATAAAGTAACCTACGCCTGCAACGCAGCAACACCGCAGTTTGCAGTGTTTAGCGAAGTGTATTATAAAAGCGGCTGGAATGCTTTTATTGACGGGCAAAAAGCGGACTATGTAAAAGTAAATTATGTATTGAGAGGAATGGTTTTACCCGCCGGAAAACATACAATAGAATTCAGGTTTGAACCTGGCTCAGTTTCCACCGGAAGAATGATAACCATAATTAGTAATATCCTGGTAATGCTTGCCATCGCTGCAGCATTGTATTTTTATTTCAGAAATAGAAATAAACCCGATGCTCATGTTTTATAAAAGTAT
>CAXSDW010000067.1:0-19695 GCA_964236235.1 uncultured Chitinophagaceae bacterium | reverse complement strand
TGGAAAGAGATGCAAGATTAATGCGCAAAGGAAATCCATTTGTGTTTACAAATTTGATGAATATGGAAGGTTTGGATAGTGTGATAGACTGGATAAAAAAATATGCACTGTTGGAAGAAATTGCTGAACCAAATCTCGTCAGATGACAGAAATTGATTAATTCGATTACTTAATCGTTTTTTCAATTCTATTTTTTCAATTGCCACGACCTTCAGGTCGTGGATTACAAATAAAACTAAATTGGCTTTAGCCAAATCAAATGCCCTATACTAACGTGATGATACATTTTATTTGGTCTGTTAAAAACAGGCAGCCAACAATTTCGGCTTCATTAAAACCATTGCTATTGGCGCACATCAAAGCAAATAGTAAACTAAAAGAAATTTTTATTGATACATTGGATTGCGTTGAAGATCACATCCATTTACTTATCTCATTAGGAACAGAACAAACCATTTCAAAAGTTGCAATGCTGATAAAAGGAGAATCTTCATTCTGGGTAAATAAACAAAAAATTAATCAATCAAAAATTTGAATGGCAGGATGAATACATTGCTTTGTCAGTGAGTGAATCTGGAGTGGATAAAGTGCGACAATATATTTTAAACCAGCAAGAGCATCATAAGAAACAAACATTTACGCAAGAGTATGATTTGTTTTTAAAGTTGCATGGATTTAATAAAGAGAGTTTTGGTTAGAGCAAATTATTCTTTATAGTTGCCACGACCTTCAGGTCGTGGATAGAAATAAAACATAATCCGGCTTTAGCCAAAACAATTTTGCACTAAGCGGGAAGATTATAGCGGATTATTTAGGCTAAAGCCAAACTAAACGACATAACAACCCAGGACCTAAAGGTCGTGGCAACTGAAAGAGTAAATAAATTAATGATCGCCGAACTCCAAATACAAACAGCACTCCGCAATAACATAACTTTCCTGGAGAAAGCCTACCACACTACCCCATTCAAAATCGCCAACATCACCGAAGACAAAAAACAAAATACTCTCAGCCTGATGCTAATGAGTTCATCACCCGGAATTTTAAATGGGGATGAATACAATATAAAAATTGAAGTAGCTAAAGATTGCTCACTGCATCTACAAACCCAATCTTACCAAAGATTGTTTACTATGAAAGTTGGCGCTTCACAAAATATGGAAGTGCATTTGGAAGAAGGTGCTTCATTTTGTTTTATACCACATCCATCCGTTCCGCATGAAGCTTCAATCTTCACAGCAAGAAATAAAATTTATTTAAACAACAATTGCGATCTTATTTGGGGAGAAGTTTTAACCTGTGGAAGAAAACTAAGCGGCGAAGTTTTTCTCTTTTCTAAATACCATAATGTAACAGAAATATTCCTCAACAACAAACTCATCATCAAAGAAAACCTTTTGGTGCAGCCATTATTAGTTAATGTAAATGTTATCGGCCAGTTGGAAGGTTATACTCACCAGGCAACCTTAATTTACCTCCACGAAAAAGCATCCACAAAAACTTTGATAAAAGAGATAACCACATGCTTATCAGCTCAAAATGAAATGACTTTTGGGATAACAACAGCGCCAAAAAATGGATTGATAATAAGATTGCTTGGCTACAAAGCGGAGCAATTATTTGATTGCCTGAAAACAATTACAGCACATTATCTCACTAAAAATAAAATGGGTATGCAGCCTGATATACAAACATAATTGTTGCTGCAATCCAATTAATAATTATACCGCCATTATTTCCTTATCTTTTGAAGCTAAATGTTTTTCAACAAGTGAAATATAATTGTCTGTTATTTGCTGCATTTCCTCTTCTGCATCTTTAGCAGCATCTTCACTCAGCCCATCCTTCTGCAACTTTTTTATTTGTTCAATAGATTCTCTCCTGATATTTCTAATGGCAATTTTTGCCTGCTCGCCTTCTCCATTACATTTTTTTACCAACTCTCTTCTTCTTTCTTCAGTTAACGGAGGCAGGTATAAGCGGATAATATTTCCATCGTTTTGGGGATTAATGCCAATGTTTGCCGCAATAATTGCCCGCTCTATTGGCTGAAGCATATTTTTCTCCCATGGCTGCACAGAAAGTGTACGTGCATCCATTGCACTTATATTAGCCACCTGGTTTACCGGCGTAGGATTTCCATAATAATCAACCATGATACCATCCAGCATAACAGCATTTGCCTTTCCCGCCCTTATTTTTGTTAACGCAATTTCAAAATGATCTATAGCCTTTTCCATAGATTCTTTTTTCTCATCAATTAACATTGATAATTCGTCGGTCATTAGTATATATTTTATGTAAAATAATTATTGCAAACTATCGCTTAGATTCTTATAATAAAAACAAAATTAATAAAAGGCTGAGAAAGTTAATGGCGAAAAGCGCATTAATCCTGCTCCACTCTTTCGGTGGCTAAAGTGAGAATTTTGCCGGACGGAATAATATTTTCTTCTTCCCTGTTAATGATAATTAATTTTGATTTAGGCCTGCTATAATACACAACACCAACAAATATTACTGCGGCGGTGGCAAGGCAAACGATTACCCAGGTGGTGCCTATTGATTGCAGAAAATAAGCTAAAGCTATAGCCATGATATTTGCGCCTACGCAAACTGCTGTTATCATTTTGTGGTTCATTCCAAGATCTAAAAGAAAATGATGTATATGATTTCTATCCGGACTAAAAGGAGACCGGCGATTGATTATTCGTAAACTAAAAACGCGAAGTGTATCAAAAAGAGGAACAATGAGAACAGCGAAACCCAGTGCCGGTGAAGATTGCAGGGGGAAATGTGCATTAAATTGCGGATCAGATGCCACAGAAATAAACTTTATTACAAATATCGAGTTCAACAACCCGATTAGCAAAGAACCTGTATCACCCATAAATATTTTGGCAGGCGAAAAATTATATATCAAAAAGCCTATCAGGCTGCCGGATAGTGCAAAAGCCATTATTGCATACATTAATTGCCCTATTAATAAAAAGTAACTGCCAAAAACAACTGAGGTTAATAAGCCAAGGCTACCTGCCAAACCATCAACACCATCAATAAGATTAAAGGAATTGGTAATTACAATAATGGTGAAAAGAGTGAGCAAAATACTGGCAATATGTGGAATGTGATTTATTCCTAGAAAACCATGCATATCATCAATTTGAATACCGCCAAACTTTATTATTATTCCTGCAGCTACTAACTGCCCGATAAACTTTTTAGTTGCCGATATTACTAAAATATCATCTTTAATACCTAAGAAAAATATGACCATTAAAGCAGCCATAAAATATTGAAGCTGGTGCGAAATTGCAGGTGGAACGCCAAGTAAAGTAGCTAAAATAAATCCGCCAAAAATGCCTAAACCGCCTAAAGTGGGTGTAACGGCCTTGTGTACTTTTCGTTCGTCAGGCTCATCATAAAATTTTTTTTCTTTTGCTACCCGGATTATCACAGGAATGGCAAAAAATGTGACTAAAAATGCCAATGCTGAACTTAATAGAATATTATCCATGCCACGGGGGTTGAAGTATGCAATTGATAACAAAAGTAAAGGTTATGTTTCATGTTACCGTATAATATGCCCAATTTTATTTAGACCAAAAATCCTTCGAAACTGTTGCTTTATTGCCTGATAATAAAAATGATTTGGCAAAATATGCTGTCTGAAATACCAAGAGTATTAATGAGTTAATAATGAAGTTGTTTGATTAAATAAATTAATCTATCACTTTGTACATTGATACTTTTAGGCTAAGTTCTCAACGATTATTTTACACAAAAAAATAGAAGATGGATGATTTAAAAGCAATGGCCGGACAGATAAGAAGAGATATTTTGAGAATGGTTCATGCGGTGCAAAGTGGTCATCCCGGAGGCTCGCTTGGTTGTGTGGATTTTTTTACAGTATTGTATTTTAAAATTATAAAGCGTAAACCTGGCTTTGATATGAACGGATATGGGGAAGATGTATTTTTTTATCTAACGGGCATATTTCGCCGGTATTTTATAGCACCTTGGCGAGAGCCGGCCATTTCCCTTTAGAAGAGCTTAAAACATATAGAAAAATCAATTCCCGTGTTCAGGGACATCCTGCCACCCATGAAGGATTACCAGGTATAAGAGTGGCTTCAGGTTCCTTAGGCCAGGGAATGAGTGTGGCAATTTGCGCAGCATTGGCAAAAAGAATAAATAACGATGCTTGTATTGTGTATTCGTTGCACGGAGATGGAGAACTGGATGAAGGCCAAAATTGGGAAGCCATAATGTTTGCAGCGTAGCATAAGGTTGATAATATGATTTGTACAATTGACCGCAATGGTCAGCAAATTGATAGTACAACAAAATATGTAATGGCTTTGGATAATCTCTCTGCAAAATTTTTTGCCTTTAACTGGGAAGTACTTGAAATGGAGGGAAATGATATAGATAGCGTAATTGCCGGATTTGAGAAAGTAAAAACTTTTGTTGGCAAAGGGAAACCAATCGTTATTATTATGCATACCGTGATGGGAAAAGGGGTTGATTTTATGGAAGGAAATCACGAATGGCATGGCGTTGCTCCCAGCGATTCTCAATTGCAAAAAGCATTGGAACAATTACCAGTTACGTTAGGTGATTATTAAGCTGTAATTAATTCTTTAGTTCAAACAACTGCTGTGAGGCTTTTTTTGCAGGAAACCAGGCTGCAATAACCGCAATCAGTAAAGCTGAAAAAGCAACTATCAGTAAATCTGTTAGTGCTAATTTAACGGGGAAATAATCTATCAAAAAAGAATTGCCCTGCAGCTTTATCAGCTTATATTTTGATTGTATAAAGCATATTATTATTGCGAGTATAATGCCGGCAACAGAGCCGACAAAAGCCAGCAGGAAACCTTCGCTTAAAAATATTTTTTTTATAATACTTTTATCGGCGCCGAGTGATTGTAAAATGCTAATATCCTTTTTCTTTTCTAAAACAAGCATGGTAAGAGCGCTTATCATATTAAATGCAGCTAAAATTAATATCAATGTAAGCACGGCATAAATTGCCCATTTTTCTAACTGCATAGAATTATATAAACTCATGTTCTGCTGGTATTTTGTTTGTACACGATAATCGCTGTTTAAAATCTTTTGTATAGATGTTATAACCTTATCTGTCAGGTTAGCATTTACTACATAAATTTCAACTGCACTGTATTCATTTGGCTGGTAATTCATTTGTTGCTTTACAAAAGCAATGTTGGTGATTACATATTTATTATCAAAATCCTGTTGAATAGCAAAACTGCCCGCTGTATTTGCATTTCCTTCGCTAAGTGATCCAAGAGGATCCTGAGAATTTCCAGAATTTTTTTTAGGTAAAAAAACAGTTAAAGGCGACAGATTTTTATCAGATTCAATGCTCAAAGCATTTTCAATACCTGAGCCTAATATCAAAAGAGGATTTTCAGCATCACCTGTTTTAAAACTTCCGTTTACCATATTACCTGGCAAACCGGAAACACGGGAATAATTATCATCAACACCTTTTAAAAAAACAACCGTTTGTAATTCGCCATTTTGTAGCAACGCTTTTTCTTCGGCAACAAGTGAAATATTTTTTATTCCCGGTAATGTTTTAATAGCGTTGATCTGTTCACTTGTTAAAATGATCGTTTTACCGGTGGACGGCACTATTCTTAAATCAGCATAAAAATTTGAATATAATGATTTTACAAGATCTTCAAATCCATTGAAAACACTAAGCACTAATACCTGACACATTGTTGAAAATGCTATAACTCCGGCAGTAACCCAGGAGATTATATTGATTGCATTAGTGCTTTTTTTGGCTTTAAAATATCGCCATGCAAAAGTTAGATACAAAATCCGGTGCTTTTTTAAAGATACTACAGTTATATATTCATCAAGCGAAGTCAGATGTCAGAAGTCAGTTGTCAGTATTAAATGAAATTTCTCCAAAACTATAACCAGATGACAAACGACTAATGACCTGGTGAACATCTGACTTCTGACAACTGACTTCTGACTTCTATCAACTGACAACTGACTTTAACCACATTTCTACTCACTTTTTGCTTCATCATCCGTTTTTACCTTTTTAAGTAATTCCTCCATTTTAAAAACATAATCCAATGTATCATCAATATAAAAGGTAAGTTCAGGAATACTTCTTAATTGATGCCGCACTCTTGTGCCTAATTCTTTCCTTATTTCTTTACTTCTTTCCTTTATTTTGGCAAGTGCGGCTTCACTATCCTTTACCTTGAAAAAGCTAAGGTATATCCGTGCTTCAAAAAGATCAGGCGTAATTTTTACAGAAGAAATGGAGACCAATCCGCCATCAATTACGTTCAATCCTGTACGCAAAAAAATGTCATTTATCTCCTTGTTGATTACCGTTGCAACCTGCTTTTGTCTTTTTCCTTCCGTCATTATAAAAAAATTAAATGCTTGTAAAATTAGTTACTTTGCCTCATTATTAAATTAAGAATTACCTCGCTCCGCAGATGAAGAGTTTACGCACCATTTTCAGGTATGTTGCAAAATATCCAAAATTAGTAGTAGCCTACTTTAGCTTTAATATTTTGTCAGCTTTTTTTTCTGTAATCTCATTGGGATTGCTAAGTCCTTTTTTATTATTAATTTTTAGAAAAGAAGATACATTCAAAGCCGCAGCAACCCCGGTGAGTTCGTTTAGCCGGGCTAACCCGATTAATTATATAAAAGAGTGGCTTTTTGAAATCATAAAATCTCCCGGCGGAGATATCAAAGCACTGGCCATCATTTGCATTGTTGTACTCTTTTCTATTTTACTTAAAAACTTCTTCTTGTATTTATCGATGTACTATTTAAATCCGATACGCAATAATATAATAAATGATATGCGGACGAAAATGTATGTAAAGATTTTAGCGCTTCCAATTGGTTATTTTAGCGAGCAAAGAAAGGGCGATATAATGAGCCGTTTAACAAACGACTTATCAGAAGTGGAAGGTTCCACAATCAACGTATTAGAATCAATTTTCAAAGAGCCGATAACGCTGGTATTGTTTTTAATTTATTTGATTGTGCTTAGTCCTCAGCTCACCTTATTTCTGTTAATATTATTACCTGTATCTGGTTTAATAATTGGCAGAATTGGCCGTTCATTAAAAAAACAAAGTACCCTTGTTCAGGAAAAATTAGGATCAATTTTATCTACAATTGATGAAACTTTAGGCGGAATAAGAATAATAAAAGCCTTTAACGCTGAAAAGAAACAGCTCAATAAATTTGATTCCCAGAACGAAGAATTGTTCAAGATAAAAAACCGTGCTAACCGGCGCAGAGACCTTGCTTCTCCAGTTTCTGAAACATTAGGTATTTGCGCAGTTGTAGCAGTGCTTTGGTACGGCGGACGATTAGTATTAAAAAATACCTTTCTTGACCCGGGAGATTTTTTAGCATACATAGCTATTTTTTCTCAATTGATTCAACCTTTGAAATCTCTTTCATCTGCATCTTATAATATGAAAAAAGGTGCAGCAAGTATTGACCGGATCGAAAGTTTGATTAATGCCGACGTAGCGCTTAAAGAAGTTGATAATCCAAAACAATTGCGCTCATTTACTGATTGTATAGAGTTTAAAAATGTTGGGTTTGCTTATGATGAAAAAGTTATTCTTAACGACCTGAATCTTATTATAAAAAAAGGACAAATGGTTGCACTTGTTGGCTCATCAGGCGCCGGTAAAAGTACACTTGCTGACCTCATCCCACGCTTTCACGATGTTACCAGCGGCGAAATATTAATTGACGGAATCAATATTAAACAATACTCTTTGCAATCCATCAGAAGTCAAATGGGTATTGTAACCCAGGAACCAATCTTGTTTAATGATACTATTGCTAACAATATAGCTTTGGGAATGGATGATGCTACTGAAGAGCAGATTATTAATGCAACAAAAATCGCTAATGCACATAATTATATTATAGGAAAAGAAGCCGGCTATCAAACCAATATAGGTGACCGTGGAAACAAATTAAGTGGCGGCGAAAAACAAAGGCTAACAATCGCAAGAGCTGTTTTAAAAAATCCGCCGATATTAATTTTGGATGAAGCCACATCCTCACTTGATACTGAAAGTGAGCGGCTGGTTCAGGATGCAATAAACAGATTGATGGAACACAGGACAAGTCTTGTAATTGCTCACCGGCTAAGCACTGTACGCCATGCAGATGAAATAATTGTATTACAAAATGGAAAAATTGCAGAGCGGGGAAGCCACAATGAACTTATGCAAAGTAAAGGATTATATAAAAGATTGATTGACCTACAGGAAGTAAAGTAATCCTGTCGGGACGGTACAGCGGCCTGAATGTTTGATAGTAAATATTTTTACAAAAGATTAGATCAGGCCGCTATAGCGTTCCGACTTACTTTACAATCCCCATTTTTGCTTCCATAGATAATGTAGCATGAGGAACAGCACGCAACCGGGCTTTATCAATCAGCTTTCCGGTAACACGGCAAATGCCATAAGTTTTATTTTCGATTCTCATGGTAGCCTTTTCAAGATGATCTATAAAAGTTATTTGCCTGCTCGCCATTTGGCTTAATTGTTCTCTTTCCATGCTCAGGCTTCCGTCTTCCATGGTCATATAACGGTTATCGGTTTCATCGCCGCCCATTTCATCTTTACGGGTAATGAGACCTTGCAAATAACCCAATTCTTTTTTCGCAGTTTCAAGTTTGCGTTGAATTAATTCTTTAAACTCGTTTAACTCACCATCGCTATACCGCATTCTCGGCCCATTATTTTCAGGAGCAGCCTGGTCCAATACCGATTTAGTAAACTCAGGCTCATACTTGCGGGCTTTTGTTGTACTAATTTTAGGCAAAACAATTTGCTTGGGTGGCGTAACTTTTATATCTTTTGCTTTTACAAGAGGTTTTGATACTTCGATCTTCGGCACAGACTTCTTAACTTCCTGGCGTTTGATCCCGGCCTTTGCGGCAGACTTCTCTTTATTTATTGCTGTAGCTTTATTTACAGGTACAGCAGTTTTCTTTGTGACAGACAATTTTTTAGGTGCTGCTTTTTTAGCTTCCGGCATAGCAGTTTTTTTAACCGGTGCAATTTTCTTAATAGGTTTTCCTCCGGCAATAAGTTTGCCTGGTAAATTTTTCTTCGTGAGCGCTTTTTTTGGAGATTCTTTTTTTGGAGATTCTTTTTTTGCAACAAGCCCCTTCTTTACAGGCTTACTGCTTTTTAGAAGCTTTCCGGCCGGCTTTTTTCCGACTGCTTTTTTTAAAGGTACTTTAGCTAATTTTTTCTTTGCTGCCATGTTCTACTACTTTTATTACATTCACTTTCAGTGCGGTCGCATTTACTTCAATAGAGGTACCATTTAAAACTTCCGGTTCGAATTCAATCTTTTCGGCCAAAATTTCGCCGCAAATATAGTTATAAAATTGTTTCAAAGCAGGCTTTATGCTTTCATTTTCAGATACTTTTACAAATATTTTATCTGTAACCTCAAGATTTTGATCTTTTCTTAAATTCTGTATGCGGTTTACAAATTCCCTCGCCTCTCCTTCCATTTTAAGCTTGCCATTTATTACAATATCTAACGCTACAGTAATGGATCCTTTAGAGGCAACTTCAAAACCCGGTATCTCTTCAGTTGTAATTTCAATGTCATTAATATCAATAGTTACAGGCAATTCACCAAGTTCCTTAAAATCCTTATTTAATAAGATCTCACCTTTCTGTATATCTTCCATATCCTTGTCACTAAAATTTTGAATTAATGCAGCGGCCCATTTCATTTTTACCCCTAATCTTTTTCCTAAGGTTTTAAAATTGGCTTTTGCTTTCTTTCTTATAAAATTATTATCGCCTTGTAATATCTCGATTTCCTTAATATTCGTTTCTGTTTTAATAATATTTTCCACAGACTTTATATCCTGTTCAATAGAATTATCAATTACAGGTATTAATACTTTTTGCAGCGGCTGCCTTACTTTTATATTAACTTTTTTACGCAGAGATAAAATAAGTGACGAAATTTCTCTCGCAAGCTGAATCCGTTTTTCCAGGGAAGAATCAATTAATTTTAATTGTGCTTTTGGAAAATCTGTATAATGCACTGATTCACTTGCAAGCCGGTTAGTGATCGTGTTTAAATTACAGAAAAGCCAATCAGCAAAAAATGGTGAAATTGGCGCTATTAGCCTGCTTACCGTTTCCATACATTCATACAGCGTTTGATAAGCACATATCTTATCCTTTTCATACTCTCCCTTCCAAAAGCGGCGCCGGCAAAGACGTACATACCAATTGCTTAATTGCTCTTCCACAAAATATTCTATTGCTCTTCCGGCTTGTGTAGGTTCATAATCATCCAAACTTTGCTGTACTGTATTTACCAAACTATTTAAAACAGAAATAATCCACCTGTCAATTTCAGGCCTTTGCTCAACAGGAATAGTATCTTCTTTAAACACAAATCCATCTACATTGGCATATAGTACAAAAAACTGGTAAGTATTATATAGTGTTCCAAAAAACTTACGCTGCGCTTCTTTAATGCCTTCTACATCAAATTTTAAACTGTCCCAAGGTGAAGCGTTTGTAATAAGATACCATCTTGTGGCATCAGGTCCAAACTTATCAAGCGTTTCAAACGGATCTACTACATTACCCAGGCGCTTGCTCATTTTGTTGCCGTTTTTGTCTAAAACCAATCCGTTACTCACCACATTTTTATACGCTACACTGTCAAATAATAATACAGCCAAAACATGTAATGTATAGAACCAGCCACGGGTTTGGTCAACCCCTTCAGCAATAAAATCAGCAGGGAAATTTTGCGTGAAAGTTTCTTTATTTTCAAAAGGAAAATGCCATTGAGCATACGGCATTGCGCCACTGTCGAACCAAACATCAACAAGGTCTGGTACACGGTTCATTGGCATCCCGGTTTTACTAACCAATGTAATATTATCTACAAAAGGTTTATGAAGATCAAGGCTTTGCCGGTGCAAATATTTTTTATTGACATCACTGCCTAAAATTTCATTTGCTTTTTTTATTTCTGCATTTAGCTCTTCTATAGAACCAATACATTTTTCTTCTCCATCTGCAGATTTCCAAATAGGCAAAGGAGTTCCCCAATACCGGCTGCGGCTTAAATTCCAATCCACCATATTTTCCAGCCAATTACCAAAACGGCCTGTGCCGGTTGAGGCAGGTTTCCAGTTTATAGTATTGTTGAGCTCAATCATCCTTTCTTTCCTGGCAGTAGTTTTTATAAACCATGCATCCAAAGGATAATATATAATTGGTTTATCTGTGCGCCAGCAATGCGGATAATTATGTTCATATTTTTCGATCTTAAAAGCCCGGTTTTCTTTTTTCAATTTTACACAGATGTCAACATTTACATCTGCATAATGAGGATCATCTTTGTAATTTTTTACGTAGCGGCCCGAGAACTCTCCAACGCCATCTATAAATTTTCCTTCCTTATCAACTAAAGTTAAAATACCAAGATTATTTTTCTTTCCGGCTTTAAAATCATCTGCACCAAAAGCAGGCGCAGTATGAACAATACCCGTACCCTCTTCTGTGGTTACAAAATCACCTGTAATTATTTTAAAAGGCTCAGCATTAGGTGTGATGAGTTTAATTTGTTCAATTGAGTTTGCCTCAAAAGGCATAAGCTGCTGATAGCAGCAGCCTTCAACTTGTGATCCCTTAAATTGCAAAAGTATTTTGTACGGCAGCTGCTTCTTTTTTATAAGATTATCAAATTCATTTTTTGAAGTCGCTGCATTCTGTTCTATAATACTTTCATCATTGCCCTTGTCAAGCCAGTTTATCAGAGCCTCATACAATTCATTATTATTTCCTTCCATCCATTCATCAAGATGCTCAGGAAAATATTTATGCAATAAATTTTTAGCAAGAACAACTGTACAAGGCTTGCCGCTGTAAGGATTAAAGGTTCGTACTAAAACATAATCAATATTGCTTCCCACAGTTAATCCCAGGTTGGAGGGAAGCGTCCATGGCGTTGTTGTCCAGGCTAAAAAAAATAATTCATCACTATTTGCAGCATCAAAAAGAAAAGAAGATTTATAATTTTTTACTGCCTTAAACATAACTACTGCGCTGGTATCTTTTACATCTTTATAAGTGCCCGGCTGGTTTAATTCATGTGAGCTTAAGCCGGTACCTGCGGCAGGTGAATAAGGTTGTATGCTTACATCTTCATAGAGTAAATCTTTATCATATAATTGTTTTAAGCACCACCATAATGTCTCTATATAATTATTTTCAAATGTGATGTATGGGTGTTCAAGATCAACCCAATAACCCATTTGTTTGGTTATTTCATCCCATTTATGCTTGAACCTTAATACCTCCCGGCGACAGGTGGCATTATATTCTTCTACAGAAATCTTTTTACCAATATCTTCTTTTGTTATTCCCAAAAGCTTTTCCACACCTAATTCTATTGGTAAGCCATGGGTGTCCCAGCCACCTTTGCGGTTCACCTGGAATCCCTGCATTGTTTTATAGCGGCATACAAGGTCTTTTAACGTTCTCGAAATGATGTGATGTATGCCAGGCAAGCCATTTGCGCTTGGCGGACCTTCATAAAAAACAAATGGTTTAGCTCCTTTTCTTAAATCAATACTCTTTTGAAATGTATTATTCTGCTCCCAATCTATGAGGATTTCTTTGCCTATTTCAGGCAAATTTAACTGCTGATATTCTTTGTATTTAGGTAACATTAAGCCACAGTTCTTTAAATAAGTTTGCAAAGGTAGATAATAAACTATTAGTATTAACCGGGGGAGTAGCTTACAATTGAGAACTTAAAAAAGACTTACAATTTACTTTGCTTTGGCACAATATTGGAACTTTAAGATATGCTAACAAACTCAGCATTTATGTTGCAGAACCGAGGCCGTTGCTAATGAAAAACATCCCCAATATTTTAACAGAACTCTCCTGCAATCATTTAGTTGAAACCAGGATTTGATAAATGTTTTTATTTTGGATTGATAGCTTGAATTTGTACGGAGATAGAAATTATCTCCGTATTTTATTACAAGAAGATCAAAAACTTTTAGTGAAACAATAATTCACAAGGTTTTAAACCGGTATGCTTTTTAAAAGCGGTAGAAAAATGTGAGATGGAAGAATAGCCTAAAAGCAGCGACACGTCTGTAACGCTTAAACCTTTTTCATACAGCAGGTATTTAGCATGTTCCATGCGCTGGCTCTGAAAAAAATCGAAAATTGTAGTGCCATACATTTCCTTAAATCCTTTCTTTAAATAACATTCATTAATTGCGGCTTTACGGCTAAGTTCCTTTATAGTTAAAGGCTCACTTATATGCTGCAGCAAAATCTCCCTTGCCTTTGAGATTTTATCACGATCTGCTTCATTGGCCAAAAATTTACAGTTAAACGATTCTTCTTTGTCGCCAACCATACATTCCATGCTGTACAATAAAAGCATCTGAGTTTGTGCATTTATATAAATGTTCTCAAGTGTATCAGTATAAGAATGATTTAATAAGGCTTGTAAAACCATCCTTGTGCGGCCGCAAAGAGGTAATATTTTAGAGAACGTAGATGTATGTCTGAAGTTTAAGATATTATCTGAAAAGGTAGTTTGTTTTATTCCATTTACAAACTGCGATAAGTGAGATGGATTAAATTTGAAACTAACTACATCAATGCTTTCAGTCTTTTCAACGCATTTTTTTGAATCATTATATTTACAAAAATCACATTCAGTATTTTTTTGCCTGCAATACATATTTCCTGAAATACAAAAACGCAATTCTAAGTAATTTTCTAAAGGCTCATTTTTTTTATAATGGTAAACCATCATCCCGGTATCATCAATATTTATTTGCGTAAATTTTTTAAAACGCCTTATAGTATATTGAACAGAGCCCGGAATTAATTGTTCTTTTTCCTGTAATAATTCCATTTCCTGGTACATTACAGGTTGCCGTAGCGCTATTGTAAGTATGTCTGAATCTTGCTGCATAATAAAACTTTGCAAAGATACTACAGTTTGCCGCAGAAAATTTAAAGAGTGTTTCTAAAATCTGGATTCAATATAATAAGGAAGCATCGCTCGCCAGGTAGGCCAGTCGTGTTTCATATCTGTGCCCCAAATATCCAGCTCATAATTAATGCCTTTATTATATAATACGCCTGCAAACCGCCTCGCCGCTTCGGGATCTTCGTAATCCCCGCTGCCGCTAAGTATATGTATATGATTGCTGGAACGTATATGGCTAAGCAACCAATCGTCAGTAAGGTTTGGCATATAGTGAAGCGGAGAATTAAAATAAACCTGGTCATCCCAAAAGCCTTTGGTATATTCTGAAAGATCATAAACGCCGCTCATTGCTATCACACCATTAATTATATCCGGCCGCTTTAAAAATAAATTCATACTATGCAATGCGCCGAAAGATGCGCCACAAGTTATTATGGGCGTATCTGCTGAAGTATTTGATTTTATAAATGGTATTACTTCATTAAAAATGTAATCATTAAATTGATTTTGCCTTATTCCTTTATGCTCGCCTAACATACTATTATTTAACCAGCTTTCATTATTAATACTGTTTACTGAGAATATTTTAAGCTTTCCGTTATTTATATATGGCGCTAATGAATCAATTAATTGAAACCGCTCATATTCAAGGTAGTCGGCTGCCGCTGTGGGTATTAACAATAAGGCAAATCCATAATGGCCATAGGTTACAATGGGCATATCTTTTTCAAGTGACGGACTATACCATGAAGCAAATTCTTTTTTCATAAGAGAACTTTTCACAATAATAATACAATTAAAATGAGTGATGGGATCGGAAAAGAAAACCGGCATCTAAAAATTTCATACAAAAAAATTTATTTAAAAAACTATTTTGTTAATTTGTCTACTGGCAGCATTATTGTTGCTTTTTTTTAGATTGCCAGAGGTGCTATAAGGTTATCATAAATTAATAAATTAATTTAAAAAGTTGTAGCAAACTTGATTGAAATATTTTATTAACTTGTGCCTCCGCATAATTTTTTTTAGATAACTTTTGAATTCAATTTTTTTTTCATTAGAATTGTACAATCAATTTTTTTTAACATATAACTTAACATTCATACACTAAAAAACTAAGTCATGGCCGAAACAAATCCCACTGCAAGAACATCAACAGTTTCAACAGCAAAAACAGCTACTTCAGTTCAGGCAAAAAAATCAAGTAACGCTATTTCGTGGCTTGCACCACTTGTTTGTCTCATTGCCGGGTATCTTATCTGGCGTTTTGTAATTGGTGCAGACAGTAATTTTACAAAGCCCGATAAAGCTGGCGGTTTCTGGCCTGATCATCAGGGACCAATTGGTATATTTTCAAAAATGTACCAGGGCGGTATAATTGTACCAATTCTTATAGGTTGTTTTCTTATTGTATTAACTTTTGTGATAGAAAGATTAATGACGGTGCTAAAAGCAAATGGCAGAGGTTCCAATGCTGAGTTCATTAGAAAGATTCAATATTTTCTTGCTAATAAAAATGTAGATGGCGCCATTGCTGAATGTGACAGGCAAAAAGGCTCTGTAGGAAATGTAATGAAAGCAGGATTGAGAAAATATAAAGAGATGATAGGTGAAGGAGAATTAAGCACGGAGCAAAAAGTAATTGCGATTCAAAAAGAAGTAGAAGAAGCTACAGCGCTTGAATTGCCTATGCTTGAAAAGAATCTTGTATTCTTATCTACAATTGCTTCTGTGGCAACTTTGCTTGGCTTGCTGGGAACGGTTATGGGAATGATTCGTTCATTTAGCAGTCTTGGTGAATCCGGCGGCGGTGAAGCAGCACGCCAGTTATCACAAGGTATATCAGAAGCATTATACAATACAGCTTTGGGTATTGGTACATCAGCTATCGCCATTATCATGTATAATGTATTTACTACTAAAATTGACGGTATCACTTACGCAATTGATGAATCAGGTTTCACTTTAACACAAAGTTTCGCTTCCTTATATAAATAAGGATTATGGAATTAGTTGCGTTTTGAATCTAATAAAAAATAAACTTTAAAAAATGGGAAGAGCCAAAATAAAACGGGGAAGCACTAATGTAGATATGACGGCAATGTGCGACGTAGCATTTCTTTTGTTGTCTTTTTTTATATTAGCAACTAAATTTAAGCCTTCAGAAGCCATTGAAGTATCAACGCCAAGTTCTGTATCGTCTAAAGCAGCTCCGGAAATGGATGCTTTTACAGTATCAATTAATAAAGATGGAAATGTATTTATTGATATGTCAGACAATATGAAAAAAGAGGTTTTAGACCAATTGGCAACTGCAAGAAATCTTAAGTTTACTGATGATGATAAAAAGTACTTTCAAAGTGCCACTTTTGTGGGAGCGCCGATCAGTCAATTGAATCAGTTTACCCGTATTGCCCCGGAAGACATGAAGAAAGTAAAATTAGCCGGCGTACCAACTGATAGTACTAATAACGAATTGCAGATTTGGATTAATTCAGCCATAAACGTTTATAAGGATAAAGGAAAAAAACTTAATTTTCTTATAAAGGGTGATAACAACTCTAAGTATCCTGCATTTAAAGGCGTGATTGATGCGTTTAAAAAGAATGATGTTTATAAGTACCAGTTAATAACAACTCCTGAGGATATTCCAAAGGGAAGCGACCTTGAAAAATCAAATGATTTAAAACAAGCTCAGGGTGCTTAGATATATTAATATTTAATAATTTTTTAAAACTTAAATCTTACTATTATGGCAGAGATGGAAGTAAAAGGTGGCGGCGGTCATAAAAAAGGGCCCGGTGTAAAAAAAGCAGTAAAAAAATCAACAAGGGTTGATCTTACACCCATGTGTGATCTGGGATTTCTCCTGATTACTTTTTTTATCTTTACAACTACAATGGCGCAGCCTACTGCAATGAATCTTGCTATGCCAAAAGATACCCCGGATAATAAGGATGATGTAAAAATTAAAGAGTCTGGCGCTTTAACGCTTATAATGGGTAAAGGGAATGTAGTATATTATTATTTTGGCAGCGATCCTTCAAAATTGCAAACTACAAATTATAAAGACTTGAGAAAAGTAATTATTGATAAAAAAAGAAACACACCTACAGATGATTTTTTTGTTACTATCAAGCCTGATAAAGATGCGAACTATAAAAATGTTGTGGATGTATTGGATGAGATGACTATTAATGATGTTAAAAGATATGCTATGATTGATGCCACACCTATGGAGTATGATTTTGTAACCAAGACAGAGCAGGCATCAGGTATGAAATGATTTTTACCATCTGTATTTAAATAAATTATAAAATGGAAACAAATAAAATTTTAAGTGCTGATGTGCTTGATATTCTTTTTGAAGGTAGAAATAAAGAATATGGCGCTTATGAGTTACGAAAAACTTATAACAGGCGCCTTACTACCGCATTAGGAATTATGGCAGGGATTGCATTGCTTATTTTTGTTATCTCATTTGTAGCAAAATCAATTGATACAACTGATGACACAGTTAAGCCGGTGATAAAAGATGTTACCTTATCCGAAATAAAAGAACCACCGCCACCGCCACCGCCGCCACCACCAAAATTACCACCACCGCCGCCAATTGCTACTATTCAATTTACGCCGCCAAAAATCGTAAAAGATGAAGAAGTAGTAAAGCCACCTGAAGAAAATAAGGAGCTTGAAGATAAGAAAGTAGATGTGGTAACAGTGGAAGGAAAAAAGGACGAAGGAATTGTGGCTCCTCCTGTAGAAACCGGAACAGCAGTGGTGGAAGCTCCACCTGCCAAAACAGAAGATGAAGATAAAGTTTTTACCAAGGTTGAAATTGAAGCTTCTTTTCCGGGGGGTGAAGGTGCCTGGACAAGATATGTTACCAAAGCTATCCAGGGTAATATAGATGAACTGCAGGATGCTGGCGAATCAGGAACTTGTCGTGTTCGCTTTATTGTGGATAAGGAAGGAAATGTAAGTGATGTGGAAGCGCTTACAATGAAAGGAAGTAAGCTTGCTGAAGTGGCAGTTAACGCAATAAGAAAAGGCCCCAAGTGGACACCGGCACAGCAAAATGGAAGACAGGTTAAAGCATTTCGTGAGCAGCCGGTAACTTTCCAGATACAGGAACAATAAAATAATATGCTTTCATTAGTAACCGTCTCCTAAAAAGAGACGGTTTTTTTGTGCGCTTATTTAACAGGGGGCTTTACAATAGAGAATATTTATTCCTATTAAAAACTATTTTTGTTTTCATGCTTAATAAACTTTTAAGTTGGAATGATACTATTGTTGCACTGGCCACGCCGCCCGGCATAGCTGCACTTGGGATAATAAGAATCAGTGGCACTGGATCTATTGACATAGTTAATGAATTATTTCCATCAAAAAATCTTGCAGTTCAACCATCGCATACACTGCATGTTGGCCTGCTGAAAGAAGGCGAAATTTTATTGGATGAAGTAGTCATTTCTTTATTCAAAAATCCATCTTCTTACACAGGTGAAGATATAGCAGAAATAAGCTGCCATGGTTCACCTTACGTTCAGGAGCAAATTATACAGGTTTTGATTAATAAAGGAGCAAGACTTGCAAAGCCCGGGGAATTTACCCAACGTGCATTTTTAAATGGAAAGTTAGACCTTATACAGGCGGAAGCTGTTGGTGATCTTATTGCAAGCAATACGGCTGCATCGCAAAGAACTGCTTTGAATAACATGCGTGGAAAATTTTCCCAAATATTAAAAGCTTTGAGGGAACAACTTATTCAATTCTCATCTCTTATTGAATTGGAATTAGATTTTAGTGAAGAAGATGTGGAGTTTGCTGACAGAAAGAAGTTTATTAAATTAATTGATGAACTAACGTTAGTTATTAAACAATTACTTACTTCTTTTACTTTAGGAAATGTGATAAAAAATGGTATAAGTGTGGCTATAGTAGGTAAGCCTAACGCAGGTAAATCAACACTCTTAAACACTTTATTAAATGAGAATCGTGCAATAGTGAGTGAAATTGCAGGCACCACACGGGATACGATTGAAGAAATTTTAAACATTCAGGGAGTTATTTTCCGGGTAATAGATACCGCCGGAATCAGACAACATACTGCAGATGTTATTGAAAATATGGGCGTAATTAAAAGCCTGAAAAAAATAGAAGAGGCTGATATTGTGCTTTATTTATTTGACGCAAATAATATTGATATTTCTGAAATTAAAAAAATAAACGAAGAATTTACAGAGCAAAATAAGCAGTTTATTTTAGCTGTAAATAAAGCTGACTTAGTTAACATTAACGATATTAAAGAAAAATTTAAATTTATTCCAGGTGTTATTTATATATCTGCAAAAGATGAACTTGGTATAGAAGAATTAAAGCAGTTATTATATTTATCAGCCACGCGGCAACAGCCATTAACTGAAAATACAATAATTACCAATACCCGCCATTACGAGGCTTTGCAACATGTTGCTACATCATTAGCAGATATTAGGGAAGGATTAATTAATAAAGTATTTACTGATCTTTTATCTCTTGACATAAGAAAATGCCTGCATCATCTTGGAGAAATAACCGGTGAAATAACTAATGAAGACAGGCTTGACTATATTTTTT
>CAXSDW010000066.1:12652-19771 GCA_964236235.1 uncultured Chitinophagaceae bacterium | reverse complement strand
ATCTTGTACGTCCGGTTCTTTGGGCATCTGCTTTTAAAAACAAGAGCATTATATCCGCTAACATTATTGTTCTTACATAATTAATTTTTGCTGCAATCTGTTAATTGACACCATAATTCTTACACCCTTTTTAATTACTTTTATCTTCATTTGAAATTAAAAATTATGCTTAACAGAAGAAGATTTATACAACTATCTACCTTAACTGCTCCGCTGCTTTCTATTAAAAACGCACCATCATTTGCTTACAATAAAGCCAAGCCAATTGCAATATGTACGTGGGCACAAAATGTACAAGCAAATGCAGCAGCATGGGATATTTTAAAAATCAGTGGCAAAGCTTTGGATGCAGTAGAGGCCGGCGTAAAAATTCCTGAAGCTGATCCAAATGATACAAGCGTGGGCTATGGCGGCCTGCCAGACAGGGATGGCAAGGTAACGCTCGACGCATGCATAATGGATGAGCAGGCTAACATAGGCGCTGTGATGGCGCTGGAACATATAATGCATGCAATATCGGTGGCACGAATGGTAATGGAAAAAACGCCTCATGTACAATTAGCAGGCGACGGAGCTTTGCAATTTGCTTTGGCTAATGGTTTTGAAAAAATAAATTTACTTACTCCGGAAAGTGAAAAGATGTGGAGAGAATGGCTTAAAACTTCAAAGTATGATCCAATGACAACGCCGGAAATTAATGAAGAAAAAAGCAGTAAAGGTTTTAATTATAAAACTTTATATAACTGGCCTGTGGCGCTTTTAAACCATGATACAATAGGTATGGTTGCAATGGATGCTAATGGAGATTTAAGTGGTGCATGCACTACCAGCGGACTTGCGTATAAAATGCATGGCCGTGTTGGTGACTCACCAATAATTGGTGCAGGGTTGTTTATTGATAACGAAATTGGCGCAGCAACATCTACAGGCGTTGGTGAAGAAGTGGTAAGGATATGTGGCTCACATACTGTTGTTGAATTAATGCGCCAGGGTTATTCACCCGAAGCAGCCTGCAAAAAAACATTAGAAAGAATGATAAAGTCAAGAGGTGAAAAAGCAAAAAATGTACAGGTAGGTTTTTTAGCTTTAAATAAAAAAGGAGAATTTGGCGGTTATTCAATTCAGAAAGGATTTACTTATTGTGTGCAAACAAGTGATGGAGGAAGTAAAGTTTATGACGCAAAGTATATGGTTTAAAAAATGCAAATCAGATAAAAGGCATTTATAACATCAAATGGAATTCACTTTAGAAATTATTGGCTTTACCATTGAAGGCTGCGCAATAGCCCAGGATGCTGGTGCAAACCGTATAGAACTTTGTGATAATCCTAATGAAGGCGGCACCACAGCTTCGTATGGCTTTATAAAAGCAGCAAGAGAAAAACTGCACATTGATCTTTATCCAATGATACATCCAAGAGGCGGAGATTTCTTTTATAGTGATGAAGAGTTTGAGATAATAAAAACCGATGTTAAGCTTTGCAAAGAACTTGGCTGCAATGGTGTGGTAATCGGCGCTTTAACTAAAGATGGAAAAGTAGATAAAAAAAGATGCAGCTTATTAGTAGAAATTGCCTATCCGTTAGGCGTTACATTTCACCGCGCCTTTGACAGAACAAGTGATGCATTTCAAGCGCTTGAAGACATAATTGATATCGGCTGCGAAAGAATTTTAACCTCGGGGCAAAAGCCAACTGCAACCGAAGGTGCCGGGCTTATAAAACAATTAATAGCTAAGGCTGATGACAGGATAATTATTATGCCGGGTTCCGGCGTAAGATCAGATAATGTAAGAGAACTCGCTGAAACTACCGGTGCTGTTGAGTTTCATACCTCGGCAAGAATAAGAGTGCCCGGCAAAATGACTTACAGGAATCCATTAATGAAAGAAAATACTGACACTGTAACTGTTGATGGCGAAGAAGTAATAAGAATCATTGACGAGTTAATGTTCTTAAAGGAAGACCAAACATAAGTTTCACTTTTATACACTTCTCTGCCTGTACACTTTTACTTACTCAACAAAAATAAACTTTGTGCTTTTTTACCAGTCATATAGCGATAAATGAAAGTTATTTAACACAACGATTATTTTAATCGTTGACAAATAAATTAAATTTGGTAAAGAAATTATTTAAAAGCTTAAATAAATGCGAACTATGAAAAAGATATTCAGTATATTATTTTCCCTTGCCTTAACTACAGGCATACATACTACTGCAGATGCACAAAGAGGCGGCCATCGGGGTTCGGGCGGCGGTGATAGAAGAAGTTCACCCCAGGCAGGAGATTACAGGAATGGCGGTGCCAATCAAAATGCTAACCTCAACAGGGGGATTGTAAACCGTCGCGAAGATGGAAGAGCAAATGCTGTAAACACCAGCCGTGTGATCAGCACCCCGCAGCGAAGGAATGATGTAGCTGTTGTGGGAGACAGAAGCAGACCCGGCAATTACAGCGTTGTAACGCAAAGATCTTACCGGCCAAACGAAGTGAGCACCGCAAGGTATTCAAGTCAGCGAGTGTATAATAATTATCAGTATAACAATTATTACCGTGGCGGATATTATCCACATGTGCTTATGGCCGGCCCAAGATATAGAGTGATTCCACGAAGCTTTATCTCAATCAACTTTGGCGGTTATCCATATTATTATAACAACGGCTTATTTTATGGTTCATATGGCGGTTATTACCAGCCATTATTTCCTCCGCCAGGCATTACTATCGGCGTTCTTCCTTTTGGGTACAGGAGAATATTTATGGGATCAACTCCTTTCTTTTATTATAACGGCATTTATTACAGGCAAACTGATCAAAGCGGCTATGAAGTAGTGGATGCACCAATGGGAGCCACCGTATCTGCTTTGCCGCAGGGCGCAAAATCCGTAGTGCTTAATGAAGAAAGATTATATGAACTTAACGGAACCTATTATAAAGAAGACCGAAACGCCAAAGGCCAAACAGTGTACACAGTTGTGGGCAAAAATGGCGAGGTAAATAATACAAATGCAGGTGCAAGTAGCAGTGTACCGCCTCCTTCTTTAAATCCCGGTGACGTGGTAAACCAATTGCCTGAAGGCTCTAAGGTTGTGACGATAAACGGTCAAAAATTGTATGTAACTCCTGACGATACTTATCTTCAGGAACAATCTGACAATAATGGAGTTCAGTATAAAGTAGTAGGCAAGTAATAAGAAGAAACGAATGTACAAAGGTTATAAGCCATCCTGCAACGGATGGCTTTCTTTTTGGGTAGCACTTATATAGATAACCGGTTTATAAGTTTATTAGCTATTGATTATTGTTAAAAAACAATATCTGTAAAAGCAGTTAACTTCTGTTCCAAATAATTAGCTGATCAATCAAAAAAAATGTAAACTTTTCTTTACATTCATCACTCTTTTAGCAATCGTCAATACAAAAACCAGGCATACATGAAAACAATACTTTTTCTTTGCACCTTCTTTAGTTTATCAGCAATGGCACAAAAAGGGATTACAAAAGACCAATATCCGAAAACAAAAATGGTGGATCAGCAGGATGTATTTTTCGGCACTACAGTGAAAGATCCTTATCGCTGGCTGGAAGATGACAGGAGCGAAGAGACAGCGCAATGGGTAAAAGAAGAAAACAAAGTAACTGATGATTATATTTCTAAAATACCTTTTAGAAATGCCATTAAAGAAAGGCTCACAAAGGTTTGGAATTATGAAAAGTATACAGCGCCGTTTAAAGAAGGCGGCTTTACTTATTATTATAAAAATAATGGCTTGCAGAACCAGTTTGTTTTATACAGGCAAAAGGAAAACGGACAACCTGAGGTTTTTTTAGATCCAAATAATTTCTCCAAAGATGGCACTACTTCCCTTGCCGGTATAGACTTTACAAAGGATGGTTCTCTTTGTGCTTACCTTCTTTCTGAAGGTGGTTCAGACTGGAACAAGATGATCGTATTGAGTACAACAACCAAACAACAGCTTGGCGATACCTTACAAAATGTAAAGTTTAGCGGCATTGCATGGCTGCATAATGAAGGCTTCTTTTACAGCAGTTATGATAAGCCAAAAGAAGGAAGTCAGTTATCAGGAAAAACAGACCAGCACAAGCTTTATTATCACCAGTTAAATACTCCTCAAAGTAAAGATGTATTAATATTTGGCGGCGAAAAAACACCGAGAAGATATATTGGCGCTTCCGTTACAGAAGATCAGAAATATTTGGTTATAACCGCCGCCAATGCCACTTATGGTAATGAACTATACATAAAAGACCTTGCTAAAAAAGATGCCCCGATTATTCCTGTTGTTATTGGTTTTGATACGGAGCAGGATGTATTATATTCTGCCAATAACAACCTGTATATTCTTAC
The DNA here is from genome assembly GCA_964236235.1 of uncultured Chitinophagaceae bacterium. Classification (GTDB taxonomy): domain Bacteria; phylum Bacteroidota; class Bacteroidia; order Chitinophagales; family Chitinophagaceae; genus Ginsengibacter. The sequence continues at coordinate 15,399 of CAXSDW010000066.1, read as the reverse complement.
CAATATGAAAGCGCCCAACAGGAAAATTGTAGTAACAGATGCTGCTGCGCCAACTCCTGAGCATTGGAAAGACCTTATTGCAGAAACTTCTTTTCCTTTAACTGCCACTACCGGCGGTGATAAAATATTTACACAATACCTTAAAGATGCGGTATCGAAGGTGTATCAATATAGCCTGGGTGGAAAACAGGAAAAAATGATTGAGTTGCCAGGGCTTGGAACTGCAGCCGGTTTTAATTCTAAAAAAGAAGAGAAGGATGTATACTATACTTTTAGTTCCTACATATATCCTGCAACTATTTTTAAATATACTATTACAGATGGCAAATCTGAGGTTTTTAAAAAAGCCAATGTCCAATTTGATCCTTCGCAATATGAGAGCCAGCAGGTTTTTTATAATTCAAAGGATGGCACAAAAATTCCTATGATAATTACACATAAAAAAGGAATTCAATTAAATGGAAACAATCCAACTATATTATATGGATACGGCGGTTTTAACATAAGCCTTACGCCAGCCTTCAGTATTTCCAATTTAGTGTTTATGGAAAACGGAGGTGTATATGCCGTACCAAACATAAGAGGTGGTGGCGAATATGGAGATAAGTGGCATGATGCAGGAATTAAATTCAACAAGCAAAATGTGTTTGATGATTTTATTGCTGCAGCGGAATTTTTAATAAAAGATAATATAACTTCTTCTAAATATTTAGCCATTAGCGGCGGTTCCAATGGAGGTTTGCTTGTTGGCGCCTGTATTACCCAGCGGCCTGAATTATTTAGAGTTGCCCTGCCTGCAGTAGGCGTGATGGATATGTTGCGCTATCATAAATTCACCGCAGGTGCAGGCTGGGCTTATGATTATGGCACGGCTGATGATAATGCAGAGATGTTTAAATATTTATTTAAGTATTCTCCTGTGCATAACATAAAGCCAAATGTTTGTTATCCATCTGCAATGATAACCACCGGCGATCATGATGATAGGGTAGTGCCGGCGCATTCATTTAAATTTGCCGCTACTTTGCAGGCAGCACAAGGTTGTACAAATCCTGTACTGGTACGTATAGAAACAAAAGCTGGTCATGGCGCCGGAAAACCAACAACAATGCTTATAGATGAAATTTCAGACCGCTTTGCTTTTTTATTTAATGAGATGGGATTGATTTATAAAGCGCCGTAAAGATCTTTTTCTGCCGAATAAAAAGGGTCGGACAGAAGTTTTGAAAGAAGGCTTTATTTTTCGTATTTCAAGCTTAAAGCTTTGGCTGCTGCTATTTGTCAATGGCTTTAGTAATGCGAACATTCCGTGTTCTTCTGTTTTTGCCCCCAGGATTATCCATGGCATATATTATTTTTGTACAAGTGAAAGGTAAATCCTGTCTTTTGGAGAGGTCTTATTTGTCTTGTAATTTCTCCAATCCGCTTTTTATTCTTTTAAAACCTTCTTCTATTTTTTCCATACTATTGGCAAATGAAATGCGTATGCAATCCGGGTTTCCAAAAGCGCTGCCGGTAACTGTTGATACATGAGCGTCATTTAAAAGATACATGCATAGTTCATCAGCATTATTAATTATTGTATCGCCGTTTTTTTTGCCGAAATATTTTTTTACTGAAGGAAAAATATAAAAGGCTCCATCCGGAACATTGCATTCCATCAGCGGGAAATCTTTAAGCAATTCAGCTACTCTTAATTTTCTTCTCTTAAATTCTGTTACCATTTCCCATGTAGGTTTTAGGTCTCCGTTAAGGGCAACTATGGCAGCTCTTTGAGTAATGGAATTAGTGCCACTTGTAAATTGCCCCTGGATTTTTTCACAGGCTTTTACAATTTCTGTTGAAGCAGCAAGGTAGCCAAGTCTCCAGCCCGTCATTGCAAATCCTTTACTGAGGCCATTTATAACAATAACCCTGTCTTTTATAAAATCAAATTGTGCAATGCTTTCATGATGACCAATAAAATTTATGTATTCATAAATCTCATCACTTATTATAATTATCCGCGGATATTTTTTAAAAACCTGCGCTAATTTTTCCAATTCATCTTTTGTATAAACAGCGCCTGTAGGGTTACATGGAGAGGAAAAAATAAAAAGTTTGGTATTGTAAGTAATCGCATTTTCAAGTTCTTCAGGCGTTATTTTATAACCGTTTTCAAGAGTGGTATTTACAAAAACAACTTTGCCCTGAACAAGCCTTACTATCTCAGAATAAGTAACCCAATAAGGTGTGGGAATTATCACTTCGTCACCGGCATCTACAATGCTTAATACAGCATTGGCAATGCTTTGCTTGGCGCCGGTACTTACTATTATTTGATCCGGAATGTAAGACAGATTGTTATCTCTTTTCAATTTATTACACACTGCTTCCCTAAGATCCTGGTAACCGCAAACCGGTGTATAATGGCTCCAGTTATCATCAATGGCTTTCTTTGCTGCATCCTTAATATACTCTGGTGTATTAAAATCAGGTTCACCCAAACTGAGGTCTACTATATCAATTCCTTTTGCCCTTAGCTCTCTGCCAAGCTTGGCCATTTTAATCGTTTCAGGTTCATTAAACCTGGATAATGTTTGTGAAAGTTGCATAATATTTTTTTGAAAACGCTGCAAAAATAGGGAATGTTGGGGTATGAGGTGTAAGGTTTTAGATGGTGTGTGAATTAGTGATCAGAGGTCAGAAATCAGACATCAGAAGTCAGAAATAAAGAAGTTAGAAATAAGAAGTTAGAAATAAGAAGT
>CAXSDW010000066.1:0-12552 GCA_964236235.1 uncultured Chitinophagaceae bacterium | reverse complement strand
CTATCTATCATAAATAATTTTAAATTGAGAAAGATCAGGCGTGTGGGAGCGTTTTCGATGCAGCTCAACATCATAAATCACTTTGCCTAAATTTTCCAGGAAGGGGTAACCTGCAGTTTCATAATCATAATTATCATTGTTTACAATTCCATTTACAGTACAATTAATTGTTGCTGAAAGAAAGAATTCAATATTTTTATTTAAGTCAACAACATAAGCGATGTCAGTAAGCTGGCCATAGGCTTCTCCTGATTTGTTGAATATCCTTATATGTTTTTGTAAAATTTTATCATTACGTCCATTCATTAAAAATTTTATATAAGAATCAGGATAGCTTGCGGTATCATAAGCCGGGTAAATACTTTCACGGGGAAACGCTGACATATACTTGTAAACAAACTTATAGTCATCAGCCGTTAAATTAAATCTTTTTGTTGCCTCAACTGAGTTAGGAAATATGAGGCTTCTAAGTATGCTATGCAGGTCGGGCAACGTTATCCTGTTCTTTTTTGAAAAGTTCATTGGCGTGTTAATTAAGGAATCTCCTTTATAAAAAGCTGTGCCTGACGAATCATTTCTTGCTTGATATATTGTTTGATTAAAAGTAAGCGGCTGCTGGTATAAAACACTGTTATTATCAGCCAAAAATTTCACCGGGTTAATGTGCCTGTTCTCATCTTCAGATAAAAAGATATCCAGCCTGTGTAAAATTTGCGCACTAGTATATTCTTTTTTATGCAGTTCATCATTTATATATTGTTGTCCTAAAAATTCGTACAGCCTGTTAAAAGCATCATTATCACTTACTAAAAAAATACGTTTTATATATTGTTCAATGTTAGGCTTTCCATCGGGTGTGTTCGGGTCATTATACACTGCTGTTTGCCCGCTGTACGCTGCATCTGTAAGCATTGTTGTGCTCGTTGTGATCCCTGTACTTTTCAATTCATTCAATCTTTGCAAAGCAAGCAGAGCAGTTGGCAATTTTACGGTTGAAGCAGGATAGAAATATTTAGTTGGATCTACATTAAAATAATAATCTTTTAACCGGGGTGTATTATTTGCGCTACGATCAACCTGTGTGTATATTATTTGAATATTACGCTGTTTGGCCTGCGCTATTATGGTATCAAAAAATTGAGGGTATTTTTTAAACAGATCAATAAAAAAATCATCTGTCTTCGCTTTATCCGCAGGCATTTTTACAGGTGATATTATCATCGGGGGAGGCATCATCGCTGTAGTATAAGCAATAGTATGTGTTACAGTTTGCGTTTGCTTAACCGGGTAACAGGAAAAAAGTAAACTTAAAGTAAACAAAAAAATTAATAACTTTTCCGGTAGCATCAGCACAATATTATATAAAAATTTTTAAGTGAAAATTGCGTTATTACTTAAGATTAGAACACTATAATCCATAAGTGCTCTAATTAACTTCAAGTTCAAAAACCTTATCTTTGCAAACTTCTAAAATTTAATTCATGAAACTCAAAGGTCTCGTTTGGTTTTTTGCTATTGCACTTGTGCTTATCTCAATATATCAGCTTTCATTTACCTGGGTAGTAAATAGTCATGAAAAGAACATGAAAGAAAAGGCCGAGAGAATGGTGAGAATGAGTAATCCCGGTGTAAAAGGTGATGAAAAAGATGATCTTGTAAGAAAGAAATTATTGAGGTTACTTGATAGTACAAGAGATCAGGAAATATATCCTATCACCGGAACCACTTACCAGAAATGTAAAGAAAAGGAACTTAATCTTGGGCTTGATTTGCAAGGTGGCATGAGTGTTACAATGGATGTAAGCCTTGAAGGATTAATAAAATCATTGAGTAATAATCCTAAAAATCCGCAATTATTAAATGCACTGAACGCTGCAACGCAGGCAAAAGTAAACAGCAGCACAGATTATATTACACTTTTTAGTGAGGCTTTTAAAAAACAAAATCCCGGAACCAATCTTTCGTCAGTATTTGCGGCAGCAGGTAAAAATATAAAAGTAACTGACAGCGATGAAAAGGTAACTGATGACATAAAAACGATTGCAAGAGGAGCCATTAATGAAACTTACCGGATTTTATTAAAGCGTATTGATAAATTTGGCGTGGCGCAGCCAAATATTAACCTTGATGAGAATAAAGGAATTATCACGATAGAACTTGCGGGAATCAATGATCCTGACAGGGTAAGAAAGTATTTACAATCTTCAGCAAACCTTCAATTTTGGGAAGTATATAATATTAATGAAATAGGAAATAATGTTGAAGAAGCTGATAAAGCGCTGCAGGCTTATCTAAGCGGAGTTTCACCTGATAGTGCAAAAAACGCAGGTGATACCAGCAAAACCGCCATCACCGGTAATAAAAATCCGCTTGCTAACGTCATTCATTTTATTCCTCCGCAGCAAGATAAAAATGGCAAGCCTCTGTACAGCCCTGCGATTGCAAATGTTGAATTAAAAGATACGTCAAAAGCCAACCAGTATTTGTTGCTTGATGTAGTTAAAAATAGCTTTCCTGCTGATTTAAAATTCTATTACGGTATAGAAGAAAGTGATAATAAAAACAAGCGGAAATATTTACCGTTATATGCAATTAAAACTATTGCAGGATCGGATAAAGCTAAACTTGAAGGTGCAGGTGTTGAAGAATCGAAACAGGATTTTGATGAGAAGGGAAGGCCTGCAATTAAAATGCAAATGACACCATCCGGCACAAGAACATGGGCAAAATTAACAACAGATAATGTTGGGAAACCCATTGCTATTGTGTTAGATGACATTGTATATTCTGCGCCAACTGTAAACGGCCCCATTGAAGGTGGCAACTCTGAAATAAGCGGCAATTTTACTATTGAAGAAGCCCAGGATCTTGCCAACATTTTAAAGTCAGGTAAATTAGATGCACCCGCAAAGATAGTGCAGGAGCAGTTTGTAGGCCCTACGCTTGGTAAAGAAGCGGTGCAGGGCGGCGCAAAGGCTTTCATTATTTCTTTCCTTGTAATTTTTGCTTTAATGCTTATTTATTACAATACGGCAGGATGGGTGGCTAATATTGCATTGATCCTGAACTTACTTTTTACCATTGGTATTTTAAGCGCATTAAGTGCAACATTAACTGCAGCTGGCATTGCAGGTCTGGTACTTACTATAGGTATGGCAGTAGATACCAATGTTATTATTTTTGAAAGAATTAAAGAAGAATTAACCCGTGGAAAAAGTTATCCGATGGCAGTTAATGATGGCTACAGGCGTTCATTAGCTCCTGTAATTGATGCTCACGTTACAACTTTTTTAACTGCAGCTATATTATTTTATTTTGGTCTTGGGCCGGTATTGGGTTTTGCAACTACTCAAATGTTAGGTATTGCGCTTTCGTTGTTTTGCGGAATATTATTGTCAAGAATTGTTACAGAAGTGTGGATGAATAAACAACGCCATTTCAATTATTTTACCGGTATTTCCAAAAGGATTTTTAAGCATGCTAATTTTAAATTTATTGAGTATAGAAAAATTGCGTATGGAATTTCAATAGTTGTTGCTATCCTCGGTATCGCTTCATTTTTTAATGGCTTTCATGAAGGTGTGGAGTTTAAGGGCGGCCGCAGTTATACAGTTCAATTTGACAGGCAGGTAAAAAATGATGATGTAACAAATTCTTTAAGAGATGCCTTAGGCGGCGATTATCCTGTAATAAAAACAGTAGGGGACAACAGGCATTTAAACATTACCACATCATATCTCAAAGGCGTGGAAAATGCTGACAGCACAGTTCAAACGCATTTGTTCCAGGGGTTAAAAAACCAGTTGCCCGCCGGTACCACATATGCCAGCTTCCTTAAAAATAATATTCAAAGTTCACAGGTTGTTCAGCCAACTATTTCTGATGATTTGAAAAAAGGCGCCATAAAAGCTACCATCTTTGCAATAGTAGCAATTTTCCTATACATTTTTATACGCTTCAGAGATTGGAGATATTCTCTGGGAACAATCATTGCTTTGTTGCACGACGTTTTTGTAACGCTTGCAGTGTTTTCATTCTTTAAAAATATTGTACCATTTCCGTTGGAAATTGATCAGCATTTTATCGCTGCAATATTAACGGTAATAGGTTTTAGCATGAACGATACTGTAATTGTATTTGACAGGATAAGAGAATACAGCAGAACGATGAAAGGCGCTGATAAACCTACAGTGATTAACCGTGCGATCAACGATACTTTAAGCCGTACAATTATGACTTCGCTTACTGTTTTCTTAACGTTATTGATCTTGTTTATATTCGGCGGAGAAGTAACCCGTGGTTTTTCATTTGCAATGTTAATAGGTGTTATAACCGGAACATATTCATCCATTTTTGTTGCCGCTCCAATACTTGTGGATTTTGCAAAAGACAGGCCATTAGGCGTTCAGGAAGTTGCTCCGCAGCAAACAAAATCTGTAAAACCGGTAAGAGCAAAAGCGTAGGAATCGAATTGGTGCCTACGGAAAATGTAAAATCAGAAGCGTTCGGAAATATCTGTTTTAGTGTTTAAAATTCTAATAATAATAATATTCTCTTCAGTCACTTTATAAATTATTTTATTTTGTTTGCTGATGGTAATAACTCTTAATGATCTGTCATTCTTTGTAGTTCTCCCAATGTAAGGCTGGATTGCAATAAGGCGTAGTAGTTCAATTAATTTTTTTCTAAACTTATCTGCATACGCTTTTCCAAAGATTTTAGAAATATACTGGTAGATATTTATTTCATCTTTATCTGCTTTTGTGGTAAAGACAATGATTAGGGAAGGCATTATCTTTTCTTAAGGAACTCATCAAAGGATACTATATTTCCTTCAGCATAATCTGCCAATCCTTCTTGTACCAAATTCCATTCATGCTCTGATAGTTGAATCTCGTTTAAGTGTTCAACATCCCACTGCAACTGTTTTTCCCAGTGTATCAAAAGTGATTCATTATTAGTCGAATCAATAATTCGTTTTATGGAGTTTTTATACTGATCAATATTCATATAAACTCTTGAATTTTACTACACCGCAAAGCTTGTTCCGCAGCCGCAAGTCTTGCTGGCATTAGGGTTTGAGAAAGTAAATCCCCTGGAGTTAAGGCCACCTTCCCAATGAATTTGCATACCGGTAAGATAAATAGCATGTGCCGGATTTAAAACAAACGGAACTTCGTTCACTTCATAAAGCTCATCTTTATCATCTCTATTATCAAAGCCAAGCACATAAGTCATTCCTGAGCATCCGCCACCTTTTACGCCAACCCTTAAATATTTAGCGGAATCAAAACCAGGTTCATTCATTAATCTTTTTATTTCCTTCACGGCGCCTTCAGTAAAATTAACCGGGGCAGAAGTAGCTATTGTTTCCATCTTGTATACTTTTTTTAACTCATTTATGTTAATATATAAACACCTGCAAAAATAATCAGAAATAAGGATTTATGTTCATTGAAAAACCTAAATCTCATTTCCCTCGCAAGTTTGTTTGAGGAAATATTTAATTTTGTTCAAATTTTTAAAAAGATAAAATGACAATTTTTGAAACCATAGTAATAGTATTGCTTGCGGTTATTTTTTTATCTATCATTTGGCTGATCACTGAATTTAGCGGTATGAAAAGTGATATACGTGAAAGAACAGGAATTAATAATGAAACAATAAAACTGCAATTACAGGCTTATGAAAGATTAACGCTGCTCTCTGAACGCATTTCATTACCCAATCTTATAGGCAGAATACCTAATGCAGGCTTATCTTCCAGGCATATGCAGGGTTCTTTGGTAGAAGCAATAAAAACAGAATATGAATATAATTTAAGCCAGCAGGTATATGTTTCTGCCGAGGCATGGCGGGCAGTGAATAATCTGAAAGAACAAAATATTTACATCATTAACCAATTGGCGTCTACGCTTCCAATCCAGGCTTCAGGGATGGATTTAAATAAACAGATCATTGATTACCTGATGACCAATTCCAGGGCATCACTGCATAATGTTGTTTTAGAAGCCCTGAATTATGAAGCAAAAAAAATCATGTAAAGCCACTTAATAAGTGAGGTTTTAGTTTCCCCTGATGAAAAAAGATAAAATATTTACTGATAGCGGGATCGAAATAAAAGAAGTATATACTTCACATGATTTATTAAAATCTACGGAAGAACTTCCGGGCAGGTTTCCTTTTACACGTGGCATACAGCCTGATATGTACAGGGGAAAGTTATGGACCATGAGGCAATACGCAGGCTTTAGCACAGCAGAGGAAAGTAACAGGCGTTATAAGTATTTATTATCCCAGGGCGTAACAGGCTTAAGTGTTGCCTTTGATCTTCCCACACAAATAGGATACGATAGTGACCATCCGCTTGCAGAAGGAGAGGTAGGAAAAGTAGGCGTGGCAATAGATTCATTAGATGATATGGAAATTCTTTTTGAAGGAATTAACCTGCAAAATATTTCCACTTCAATGACGATTAATGCAACAGGTTTTATACTGCTTGCTTTGTATGTTGCTTTAGCAAAGAAACAAGGCGCTGATCTTACCTGTTTAAATGGTACAATACAAAACGATATTTTAAAAGAATATGCTGCCCGGGGAACTTACATTTATCCTCCAAAGCCTTCAATGCGCATTATTACCGATGTTTTTGAATGGTGCAGTAAGGAGCTACCAAAATGGAATACTATCTCCATTTCAGGCTATCATATTCGTGAAGCCGGAAGTACAGCCGTGCAGGAAGTTGCATTTACTTTAAGTAATGGCAAGGCATATATAAAAGCTGCTATAGAAAAGAAACTTGATATAAATGTTTTTGGTAAACGACTTTCATTCTTCTTTAATGCACATAATAATTTATTTGAAGAAGTAGCCAAATTTAGAGCCGCAAGAAGAATGTGGGCACAAATAATGAAAGATGCCGGCGCAACAGATGAAAAAGCAATGATGCTTCGTTTTCATACACAAACCGGTGGCAGTACATTAACGGCTCAACAACCTTTGAATAATATCAGCCGGGTTACACTTCAAACACTTGCGGCAGTTTTAGGAGGCACACAAAGCCTGCATTCAAATGGTTATGATGAAGCACTTAGTTTACCATCCGAAGAAGCTGCAGCCATTGCTTTAAGAACACAGCAGGTAATTGCTTTTGAAAGCGGAGTGCCTGATACTGCAGATCCTCTTGCAGGCAGTTATTTTGTTGAATCTTTAACTAATGAAATAGAGGCTGAAGCGCTAAAACTGATAGAGAAAGTTGATGCCTTAGGTGGAAGTATTGCTGCCATTGAACAGGGATATATACAGAACGAAATTGCACGCAGCGCTTATGAATACCAACGAAAAATTGAATCAAACGATAAAATTATTGTAGGTGTAAATAAATTTGTCTCGAAGGAAAAAATAGCTCCTTCATCATTTAGAATCAATGATAATATAAGACAGTTTCAGATTGATAAACTCACGTTACTTAAGAAAAAAAGAAGTGACGATGATGTTTTTACCTGTTTGCAAAATCTAAAAAAAGCCGTTCAGGACAACAAAAATATAATGCCATATGTTATTAAGGCAGTAGAAAATTATTGCACTTTAGGTGAAATAGCGGATTGCCTTAGAGAAGTTTATGGAGAATTTAAATAATTATCAAAACTGAAATTAACCAATATGAAATCAAGTTTATTTTTCTTGTTTATTTTAATAAGTTCATTATGTTCGGCTCAAAAGTATGCGCTCATTGATAAAAAAATGACTCTCCCGGTCACGTTTACAAACATTGTAACTGTTCAGGATAGTTATAAAGGATACTTTGTAATAGAAAAAAATGAATTAGCAAATTTTATTACAGAAATTGAAAAGATAGCCAGGTTATTAATGGATACAACAAAGAAAAAGCCTGAAACAATAGATGTAAATGTAGGCAGCACAACCATACATGGTTTAAAAATTCCGCTTGCAAAAGAAGAAAGAATGGATGTAGTATTAACCACTGATTATGGCGCTTCAAAAATGACGATGCATCTTTGCGATGCTAAAGTGAGCAACGCCAGCAACGCTTTTTTTATAACCACATGGGTAAAATATCTCCGCGGCTATGCGAAATAAATTTGAATTCTAATGAGCAAAATCTGTTTCAAAGTTGCCCTTAATCCTTTCGATTGAAGGGTTAAAATAGCCAAACTTTATTGCCGGAAATTCACTGTGTATTAATCGCATCATTTCTTTGATACCAATGCATTCTCCGGTATCTGTTATATTAATTTTACCAAGATACCAATCCGGGTCAATATTAAAATTGCGCCATTGGATCATTTTAAGGTTTGTGCTTTTTATAACTTTTCTTAATGCTTCATATTCCTCCACACTATCGGTCATGCCGGGAAAAACAAAATAATTTATACTCGTCCAGCCACCGAAGCTATTAACCACTTTGAGGCTTTCTATAATATCTTCAAAAACATAATTATTGGGGCGATAATAAGCAGTATAAATTTCTTCTCTTACTGAATTTGTACTTACCCGGATACTGTTTAAACCGGCTTCACATAAGGCTTTTACGGCAGCAGGCTTTGAGCCATTTGTATTGATATTCAGACTTCCTTTTTGTGTATGTTTTCTTATTTCAGTAATAGCAGCTTTAATGGTTTCCCACATCAGTAAAGGTTCACCTTCACATCCCTGCCCAAAACTTACAATTGGATATTTTGCTGTTTCCAAATGAGGAACTGTATATTCAACTATTTCTTCAGGTGTTGGCTTAAACATAAGCCTGTCCTGCGTAGATGTTATAGTTTCTTCCTGAGGCTGAAAAGATATGCATCCGATACAATTTGCATTGCATGCCGGAGATGTTGGTACAGGGCATTCCCATCTGCTCAAAAAATAATTGCGTGCTGCAGGGCAATGATAAGTGAGGCAACAATTTTCAGCAAGATGTTTCACTAAACGATTTTGTGGATACGCAGATAAAAAATGTTCAACTCCTTCACTGATTTTCTCTTCAATAAAACCTTCACTTTCCTGCCTGATATCTTTTTCAATACGCACAGCAGGAACATAAAATTTTTCATTATGCCAGCCAACTGCAGTATAACAAAATAACGGCAGCAAAGCTGCGCCTGGCAAGGTTTCATAAGGCGCATAATATAAGCCTGTATAGGCAGGTGGAATAAATGCCGCAACAGCCCAGCCTTTTTTACATAACCGCATTTTTCCGCTTTTAACGTCTATCCCAATGCCACGCCTGCCCGGTAATTCATACAAGCTTCCTCCCTTTGGCAATTCTATCCAGTCTGCTTCGTTTATTGGTAATGCTTCCCAGCCGGAACGGCCGGTGGAAAAGAGGGTTTTATCTTCATAAGTATTTCCCTTTCCATCTGAATATAAAAGATATGGGCTATGGCTTATTGTGTTCATTTCTGTTGGTAGGCCACGAAGATTTATAATCAAGTAGGCTTGTTGGCAGGGTTTTGCATTCCCCAAAAAACTATAAGTTCTATTTGCTTTTTCATTGGCTTATATCTATAAGTAAGGGTGGTTTTTTTGTTGATGCCTGTAATGTAAGTATTAGATCTTTGCCCGGAAAGCCTGAACATTTTGGGACTTGATACTATGAGTTTAATTTTATTATCAACGCGATACGCAAACTTTTTCACAGCAGCTTCTCCAAATTTTTTCTAACAAATATTCAATTATCCCATTATACGTCTCTATAGCAACTGGAGACCAGATTACTTCTTCAACCATTTGTTATACTTTTTCATAACCTCTTTGTGCGGAACTCCTTCGCTATTGTCCAGTTGTTTAATGCCTCTATCTATTGCCTCACGCTGGATTGGTGTAATTTCATTCCACCAATCATTTGTATTGGTAGCTTCAAAAAGATGATATATCATTTCAAGTTCCTTTTCTGAAGCTTCGTCCACAAACTGTTTAACTTGTTTCCGTAATACAGATACTTCATTCATAGTACTCTTTTTTCAAATTTACAAAAAATTCAAAATTATAGTTCCCGATTCACTCATCTGATTTTTTTAATTGTTCTTCTGCGAACGCATTAAATTGGGTTTGATTAATATCTGTGTTGGCAATTTCTGCCTGGAATAACTTATTATTTTTATAATCAATTGTAAGCAAATTATCTTTAAGAATCACATTACTTATTTTGTTCCATTCATATTTTTTCCATGGAAAGTTTTTTTGACTTATACGTGATGCATCAAAGTGATAAATAATTTTTTGTATAGAAATCGTATAAAGCAAAAAGCAAATCATATTAAGAAAAGCAATTAAAAAATTATCACTCCATAAAATCATCAGCAGGAAAAATATCCATTCGTCAAAGTAAAAACTCTTTTTCTTTTTATTTGAAATATAAAATCTATATCCTGTGTACAAAACAATAAAAGTGAGAGAAGCTAATGCGCTTTTTCTTTGTGCGAAATCCGGTAGTAAATAAATAAAAAATAAAGTATTTAAAACCACTATCAGCAATGTTATCGTTCTGTAAGTCTTTATCTTTTCATTTTTTATTTCAATATCAAACTGCTGTGTTTGCATAACTGTTACCGGCTACCATTAAATTGCATAATTTAAATAACACTCTTGCACCCACATTTTCATCCCATTCATCAGGACTAATACCCACCTCGTTTAAATCAAAACCTATAAGCGTGCGCCCGCTTTGCAATATTTTTTTAAAAAGATAAAATATTTGTTCCGTCTCAAAGCCACCCTGCACGGGAGTTCCGGTATGCGGGCAAAGTTTAGGATCTAATCCATCAATATCAAAACTGATGTATATTTTTTCCGGCAAATGATCCACAATCTCATCCACAATTACTTTCCACGTATCACCTTCATAAAGTCTTTCTTTAATTTGCTTATCAAAATAGGTTATCACTTTGTCGCTGTTATTATTTATAAAATCAGCTTCTGAAGTTGAATAATCACGAACGCCAACCTGTATTAATTTTGTAAGTTGCGGTATTTCGGTTAATGCATTATACATTACTGATGCATGTGAATATTTAAAGCCTTCATAAGATTCCCGCAAATCGCAATGCGCATCAATTTGCAAAATTGCGAATTCATCATGTTTCTCTGCAATAGCTTTGTAAAAGCCAAATGGTGTGCTATGATCTCCGCCTACTAAACCAACAAGTTTACCCTTATCCAGCAAATCTTTTGTTTGTTCATACACCCAATCATTTAAAAATAAACTTCCCGCATTTACTTCCTTCAAGGTTTTACACATAAACTTATTGTCTTCAACTTTTTCACCCTGGGAAATATAGTTGATGTATAATTCAGCTTCTTTTCTTAAATAGTCACTCTTCATCAATATTTTCTTATCAATGCTTCTCATATAAAAGCCTTTTTTCCATCCATCTTTTATATCAGGATCTGTCAGGTCTATTTGCAGGCTTGCTTTACAAATATGCTCTGCAGCCCGTGCTGTGCCTGCAGTATAGCTTACGGTAACTTCCCAGGGTACTGGCAATAAAACGAGGGCTGCGTTTTCTTCAGTAAATGGTAATCCAAAAATATTGTTGTTTGGATTGCCAACTGAATCAGGATCAAAATCGGTAATATCTGGCATGCTAAAGATTGTTTTATATTTTTATATTTTTTATGGCAAAAACGGTGCAAAGATAAGTGACAGTTAAACAACGACAGACATTATAGAAAATTATAACAGATAGTAACTATTAGCAGAACGCAGCTCAAATAAAATAAATATCTCTTTTTAAAATATTGAAATACTAAATGATAAAGTCATTTGAGTTAATTTTACATTTTCAAGATAGTTTATGAAAACTTCTCACATTTTTATATTAGTTGGTATTGCCATGGCAATTGGTGTATTGCTGATGTATTCTGTTGATTTTTCCACTTATGATACTATTGAATCAGCGAAACAGAAGCCGGGAAAATATGTACATCTTATTGCAAAACTGGATAAGAATCAACCGGTTTTATATAATGCAATCAAAGATCCTAACTTTTTATCTTTTTATGCAGTAGACAGTATCGGAGGCTCAACAAAAGTTGTTTATCACAATGTGAAACCTGCTGAGCTTGAGCAAAGTGAGAGAGTTGTACTAAAGGGAAAAATGGAAAATGGTGTGTTTGAATGTGATAATATTCTGCTAAAATGCCCGTCGAAATATAAAGATGATAAAAAACAGCTTGAAAAATCTGTTACCCGACACTAACTTACCAGCATGACTTTTGAAGACGAACACCTGCTACCCGGACAAGTAGGGCACTTTTTTGTATTGCTCGCCTTTGTTACTTCATTGCTTTCTACGTTTGCTTTTTTCAAAGCATCAAAAACAATTGAATCTGCTGAAAAAAATCTATGGCTGCGTTATGCAAGAGCTACTTTTTTTATACAGGCAGCTTCTATCATTACAGTTTTCTTTACTATATATTTTATATGTTCAAACCATTACTTTGAATATTTGTATGCATATAAACATGCTTCAAAAGAGCTGGAACCAAAGTATTTACTGGCGTGCATTTGGGAAGGCCAGGAAGGCAGTTTTTTATTGT
>CAXSDW010000065.1:0-19956 GCA_964236235.1 uncultured Chitinophagaceae bacterium | reverse complement strand
AAGCTGTAGGGGGAGGGATCGAACCTCCACGAGGCAGTTAGCTATAGCGCAAAGTTCAGTGGTCGACCCTGGTCTGTTTTATATCGCTATAAAACAGGCTCTACACTACGTTTGTCCTGTTATCCTCACCCCCGAGACAAGAGGGCATGTCTGCCAAATTTCATCACCCCACAATGTGATATTGAATAAAACGCAAATTTAAAATAATTCTCAAATATCAAAAATTATTCAACAATTATTTTATAAATTTTGAGAATGTTCAATTTTTTGACTTAAATATTAAAATTATATAAAACTCTACATTTAATGGGCGCTAAATTAAATCTTGACAAATTAGATTTACAAATTATTCATGAAATGCTTGAAAATGCAGATATATCTTATGCAGAGTTAGGCAAAAAATTGTATGTAAGCGGTGGCACAATTCATGTTCGGATAAAAAAATTAGAAGAATTTAAAATTGTAAAAGGCAAAAAACTTTGCGTTGATTTTAAACTGTTAGGATATGATATTACAGCTTTTGTAGGTATTTTTTTAGAAAAAAGTTCTTTATATGATGTGGTTGCAAAAGACCTTGAAAAGATTCCGGAAATAATTCGCCTGAGCTATACAACAGGCAATTACAGCATGTTTTTAGAGATCGTTTGTAAAGACATAAATCAGCTCAGAACTGTTTTACATGATGAGCTGCAAAAAATTAAAGGTATAGAGAGAACTGAAACGTTTATTTGTCTTGAAAGCGGTTTTGATAGAAATGTAAAGGTTGCCCATAGCATCTGATGTTAAATTTTTTCTCTTACATCTAAAGCATCTCTTAATCCATTACCCAAAAGATTAAAAGCGAGCACAAGAATCATTATTGCCAGCCCGGGCGCAATGGCAAGCATTGGGTTATGCGTAATTATGAAATTATAATTTTCCTTTATCATTAGTCCCCAACTGGGCTGCGGAGGCTGCACACCTACACCTAAGAAGCTA
Source organism: uncultured Chitinophagaceae bacterium (assembly GCA_964236235.1). GTDB lineage: Bacteria > Bacteroidota > Bacteroidia > Chitinophagales > Chitinophagaceae > Ginsengibacter. Next base: position 18,978 of record CAXSDW010000065.1, on the reverse strand, counting down.
AGCCCTGCTTCTATTATAATTGCGGCAGCAAAATTAGAAGCGGCCATAACTATTACTGGTCCTAAAACATTGGGTAAAATATGCCGGGCAATAATTCTTAAATCTGTAAAACCTAAAGCCCTGGCAGCTTCAATATATTCCAGGTTTCTCAATGCCATTACTTGTCCCCGGATTAACCTGGCAACACTTACCCACATCGTTAAACCTACTGCAACAAAAATCTGCCAAAAGCCTCTTCCCAAAGCCAAAGTAATACCAAATACTAATAATAATGTAGGGATACTCCAGATTACATTGATGAGCCACATAATAATAGCATCAGTACGACCTCTAAAGTAACCCGCAATTGAGCCAAGTAATATCCCGAGGGTTAACGATATTACAACGGCTATTAATCCTACCGCAAGACTTACTCTTATGCCAACAATAAGGCGACTTAAAATATCCCTGCCAAACCGGTCTGTGCCCAACCAAAATGTTTTTGATACAATAAAGTTGTTAGAATAAACATTTCGAAATGGTAAACTTATTCGTTCTTCAACTCCATCATCAATATATTTCTCAACAACAATTGAATCTTTTTTTGCATGATAAAAAGTGATTGGAATAAGTGTAAACTTATCTTCTGAGCCATAAATCAATCTTTTAAACAAGCCTGTATTTGGAATGTTTTTTTCTTTTTTTAGTTTTACAAAAAGTTGTTTATAGCCTGGCTTCTTTGCCTGTATCTCTACAATTTGCCTGTCTGCATTTGGCGTGGAATCCTGGGCAATAAAGTAGGCAAAAATTCCTGTAATTATTGAAAGTACAATTATACTTAAGCCAACCATTGCAGCCTTATTTCTGCTTAATCGCCTCCAGGCTAATTGAGAAAAAGAAAATGATTTGGTCATAAATATAGCTATCAATAAATTGTATAATAAATAGAAACGCACAGCTTCATTTTACCTTTCGTCCTTTCCATTTATATGATCCAAATTTTCCGAGCCAGCCGGCAATAATAGTATATAAAATATGAAACGGTTGAGCTATTGGAAACCACCACAATATCTCTTGAGCTTCAAAGAAATTTGCAACAGGATAAAGAAAGAATAATTCAACAATGATTTTTGAAAAAAATAACACTATAAACCAGGAAAAAAATTCATGATAAAACGATGACAATATACCTAAAGCAAAAAGTAATAAGTTGAACAGATATACTAATGCCAAAACGCTTACAATCTTTTTATCCTTATACTTATCTGCTTTGCCAGCCCAGCGAATCCGCTGATTTATAAATTCGCTGATAGTATTTACCGGCTTGGTTTTGATTATAGCCTCAGTTGATTTTAAGAACATTACCCTGGTTGGATAAAGCTTGAATATCTTATGCATCAGCAACATGTCATCTCCGCTTGCAATATGGTTAATTCCTGAAAAACCATCCACTTCAAAAAAAACCTGTTTCTTATACGCAAGGTTTGCACCATTACACATGCAATGAAAACGCTTATACACAGCCGCTCCTGTGATTCCCTGCAAGGTCATAAAATCTAATGATTGAAAGATTTTAAAAAACCTCGCAGCAATATTATCTTTATTTGAAACAGAGTAAATAACGGGTGCAGCAATAAATACGGGTTGGTTTTTTTCATAAAAAAATGCAATGGTTTTTAACCAGTTTGGAGGAGCGATACAATCGGCATCTGTAGTAACAATTAATTCTCCTTTAGCCTTTGAAACAGCAACTTCAATTCCCTTCTTCTTGTATGAATTTATTTCCTGCCCGGTAAAATCTTTCAGAGATAAAAGAGATAAGTTCTCATTACTAATTGATTGTACAATAGCTGCAGTGGCATCAGTAGAATGATCATCAACAACAATAATCTCAAACAATTGCTGAGGATAATTTTGATGAATAATCGAATTAATACAGGCTGTAATATTTTTCTCTTCGTTCCTCGCAGGAACAATTACACTAATAGTTGTATGTTCTTTTGTTACTTCCTCAGCATAATTTGTAAGCGGTATTTGCAACCAGCTTTTGCGATAAAATATCAATAGAACGGCATATGCAATAAATAAAGCTATTGTAATAAAGATAAAAATCATAACAGCTGTACATGGTTAAAAAACAGCAAATCTTAACAAAAATAAATTTATCTAATCAAACAGAATATTAACTTTATGTAGTTGCTTAAACAACCATATGCCAAACAACCAATTTAAAAAAGGGGAATTATACGGCTTTATTACAGGTAAAGCTTCTACAGCAATAGCCAGGAGATTACAAAAGAATTTTAAGCAGGCAGGATTAGATATCACTATTGAACAATGGAGTGTTCTTTATCACTTATGGAAGCAGGATGGCTTGAGCCAGCAACAATTATGCGATGCCACTTTTAGGGATAAACCGGGCATTACGAGGCTGGTAGATAATTTAGAAAAAGTGAAGCTGGTAAAGCGTGTGCCTTCAAAAAACGACCGAAGAATTAATCTTATCTATTTAACAAAAGATGCACAAAATTTAGAAAGTAAAACAATGCAACTGGCTAATAAAACTTTAAATGAAGCATTAAGCGGAGTTACATCTTTACAGATTGCAACAGCAAAAGAAGTGTTACAAATAGTGTATGATAATCTTGCAATGCGTGCATTTGCAGGGCCAACTAAAAATACAATTTAAAAAAATTATATGAGCACAACAACAAATACAGCATTATTAAAAGGGGGCGAATGGCTGGTAAAAGAAAGCAGCGCTTATGAAACTTTTACGCCTGAAGATTATACGGAAGAACAACTTATGGTTCGTGAAATGTGTTTGCAATTTTTACAAACAGAAGTGATTCCTATTATCGATAGAATAGATAAAATGGAGCCGGGTCTTATGCCGGCTTTAATGGAAAAGGCCGGAGAGCAGGGATTGCTTGGCGCTTCAGTACCTGAAAATTTAGGCGGCCTCGGTAAGGATTTTGTTACTTCTACTTTAGTAAGCGAAGGGCTTGGCGGTGGTTATTCTTTTAGTGTGGCTATGAGCGCTCATGCAGGTATTGGTACATTGCCGATTTTATATTTTGGCAATGATGATCAAAAGCAAAAATATATACCAAACCTTGCAAGCGGTAAATGGAAGGGAAGTTATGGCCTCACTGAACCCGGCAGTGGCAGCGATGCGCTTGGTGCAAAAACAACAGCAGTGCTTTCTGCGGATAAAAAATATTATATTTTAAACGGACAAAAATGCTGGATTACTAATGGCGGCTTTGCAGATATTTTTACTGTATTTGCCAAAGTAGATGGAGATAAATTTACCTGTTTCATTGTAGAAAAGGGAATGGAAGGATTTACCCAGGGCCCTGAAGAACATAAGATGGGAATAAAGGGTTCTTCAACGGTGCAGTTATATTTCCAGGATTGTAAAGTACCGGCCGAAAATGTATTGGGCGAAATAGGGAAAGGCCACATCATCGCCTTTAATATCTTAAATATTGGACGATTAAAATTGTGCGCTGCTACTATTGGAGGCGCAAAACGTGCATTGACTAATTCTATTTTATATGCCAATACAAGAGAACAATTTAAAACTCCAATTTCAAATTTTGGAGCAATCAAACATAAAATTGCAGAGATGGCTATCAAATTGTTTGCTGATGAGAGTGCATTATATCGCACCACCAAATGGATTGATGATAAAGAAACTGAGCTTTTAAATGCCGGTAAGCTTTTTAATGAAGCCTTACTGGGAGCTGCCGAAGAGTATGCGATTGAATGCGCTATGCTAAAAGTACATGGCAGCGAAGTGCTTGATTTTATAGTGGATGAAGGAGTTCAAATACACGGTGGCAACGGGTATAGCGATGAGTATCCTATTAGCCGGGCGTATAGAGACAGCAGAATAAACCGTATATACGAAGGCACCAATGAGATAAACCGGCTGCTTACTGTTGATATGATTTTGAAAAGAGCTATGAAGGGAAAGCTTGATTTGATGGGGCCAGCTATGAATGTTCAAAAAGAATTAATGAGCATTCCAGACTTTGGAGATACAGATGATAATAAGTTCGCAACCGAAATAAAAACAATCATAAACATGAAAAAAGCAATCTTAATGATTGCCGGTGCTGCTGTTCAAAAGCTAATGGAGAAACTTCAATATGAGCAGGAAATATTAATCAACATTGCAGACATGATGATTGAAACGTTTGTATCAGAAAGTACTTTACTAAGAGTAATTAAAATGGTTGACAAAAACGGGGAAGATAATTCTACTTTACAAATTGATATGATGCAATGCTATTTAAATGACGCAGTTGATAATATAAACAAATTTGGTAAAGAAGCTATTAATGCATTTGCTGCAGGCGATGAACAAAGGATGATGTTATTGGGATTAAAGAGATTCACAAAGTCATTGCCGTTTAACAGTAAAAATGCAAGAAGAAGAATTGCAGATAAGCTGATAGCAGAAGGAAAGTATTTTTTATAAAAGAGAAATGTAGGAGATAATAAATGCCTTCTATTGAAAGCATTTTACTGTTAATCTAATTTATGATTGACTTTATCTATAGCGAATAATTTTAGAAATCTCTAACTATCGTTTACTTTTGAGGCTATTAAATTTATAAAATAATCAATACAAATCCTTCAATAAAAAAAACATTTGGCAAACTAAGCCATTTAGCCGAAACCCTTATTGGCTCCGAGATTGTAGGACTTGGTGCAGAGATAAAAGAAAAAATCAGGCAGGGAGAAAATATATATAATTTTACGATAGGCGATTTTGATTCCGGAATATTTCCAATACCTGCAGCCCTGCAACATGAAATTATACAAGCCTATAAAGATGGCTTCACTACTTATCCTCCTGCGGATGGAATTATTGCCTTAAGAGAATCTGTTTCCAATTTTGTAAAAGAACGCTTAAGCCTTAATTACAACACGAATGAAATATTAATTGCAGCCGGCGGCAGGCCGCTTATATACGCTTTGTACAGGGCTATAGTTGATAAAAATGATAAGGTTATTTATGCAGTGCCAAGCTGGAACAATAATCATTATGTTCACTTTACAGAAGGGCAGCATGAGATAATTGAAACAACTGCCGAAAATAATTTTATGCCTCTTGCGGCAGATATAAAGCCACACATAAAAGGTGCATCATTAATTGCATTGTGCTCTCCGTTAAACCCTACAGGAACTATATTTAATAAACATGATCTTGAAGCGATATGTGATTTAGTTTTGGAAGAAAACAACAGGAGAAAGCCCGACGAAAAAAAGTTATATGTGATGTATGATCAGATGTATTGGGCGCTTACTTTTGGTGATTCGGTACATTACAATCCGGTTTCTTTAAGGCCGGCAATGAAAGATTATACTATTTTTATTGATGGCATAAGTAAATCATTTGCTGCTACCGGTGTACGTGTTGGCTGGGCTTTAGGTCCACATCATGTGTTGGTTAAAATGAAGGCTATTAATAGTCATGTAGGTGCCTGGAGCCCAATGGCAGAGCAGCATGCAACTGCTAAGTTTCTTTTACAAAAAGATGAAATTGATAGATATTTTATTCACTTTAAAAAAGAAATTGAAGAACGGCTTATAAGGATTTATGATGGTTTTAAAAGATTAAACTTATCAGGGTTATGCGTAGATGCTGTTACTCCGCAGGCATCTATTTATCTTACCATAAAATTCGATCTGAAAGGAAAAAAAACCAAAGATGGAAAAATTTTGGAAACACAAAAAAATGTTACAGAGTATATTTTAAATGAAGCCAAAATTGCTGTAGTTCCGTTTTATGCTTTTGGCGCTTCACATGATTCAAGCTGGTACAGGTTAAGCGTAGGCACTTGTAGAAAAGAACAGATTGATGAAATGCTAAGTAAACTAAAAGAAGTGCTTGAGAAGTTAATGTAAAAATGCTTAGTAACTATAGAAGAATTGATGCGGGGTTTAGACTAATTCTTGTTATTTAAAAAAACAAAAGGTTTAAGCATTTTTTTGCGAAGTGTTTCACGAACGATAATTATATTATTTGTGATATTGTACTTATTGATATTTATCACTTCATGTGCTACAACTAAATTATCTAATCTTTCTACATCATATAATAATTCATGAAGCAATTCCACTTCATGTTCCATCGCCTGGGGGCTCATTATATCTTCTTTAAAGAGAACCAATAAGTCCCGGTTGGACTTGTTCATAACTTATAGCTTTATATTTTTAATACCCAATTAATCCTTTTTTACTTGGACATCCGCAATTGTTTTTTTTAGAAGAACTGCAACTGGTTAAAGATAAAGAAATTAGTAAGAATACGATTAAAAAAAGTTTATTGACGGTCTTCATATATTATGAATGTAAATTTAAAGATTTTCCATAAAAAATTATGGTTTGAAAAAACAAAAAAAACATAATTCTTTCCAATTCAAAATATTAGTTTCTACACTGGACTGGGGTTTAGGGCATGCAACAAGATGTATACCTGTTATAACTGAACTTATAAAACAAAATTTTGAAATATTTATTGCAGCCGCCGGGCCAACATTTTTTTTGTTAAAAAGCGAGTTTCCTCAAGTCACTTTTTTACCAATCTTAAGCTATAAAGTGAAATTTAGCAAAAGAGAATCTTTTTTTTCATGGAAAATTGCCCAACAATTGCCCAACATAACTGCTGCAATTTATAAAGAGCATATGTGGCTAAAAAGAGCAATAAGCAATTATAATATAGATGCAGTAATATCAGATAACAGGTTTGGTTTATACAACAGCAAAGTTTACACTATCTATATTACTCATCAGCTGCAGATTAAAACAAGTAATTTTTTTACAGAAAAAATAGCAAATTATCTTCACCGCTTTTTTATAAAAAAATATAATGAATGCTGGATTCCTGATTTTGAATCTAATGGCCTGGCAGGAGAGTTATCACATCCGGAAACAAACCTGGAGAAGGTGAAATATATGGGCGCTCTTTCAAGATTCGAAAAACGCAATGACGCCGACAAAAAATATGATCTGCTTGTATTGTTATCCGGCCCCGAGCCACAACGTACTATTTTAGAAGAGCTGTTATTAAAGCAACTTACTTTTTATGCGGGAAAAGTACTTTTAGTTAGAGGCTTACCCGGCAATAATAGGTTGCCAATACTAAAAAATTCTTATGTCACAGTTGTAAACCATTTACCTGGTGGAGATTTAAATATTGCAATGGAGCAGGCAGAGATAATTATTAGCAGAAGCGGCTACACAACTGTAATGGATTTAGTAAAACTGAACAAAAAGGCTATATTAATACCTACTCCAGGCCAAAAAGAACAGGAATATTTAGCTTACTATTTAATGAAAAAGAAAATGTTTTTTAGTGTTCACCAAACTCAATTTGACTTAAGAACGGCACTAAAAAACTTGTCAGAATTTTCGCCTGAGTTTCCTGTTTTTGATATGCAACAATATAAAAAAGTGATCCGGGAATTTGCCCGGAAATTAAGAGAGTAAAATAGATTGCGAATACTTAATCCTCTTTTTTAGGATAGTCAAAAAACCAAAAATTTTTCCCTGCTTCTTTAAAATCATTCCATTTTTTTATTTCAGCTTTTACTGCAAACACGCTGCAGGTAGGCATATTATCAAGCCTTACCTTATCTGCCAATGCATTGGCAAAATGAGTTATGCCTGGATTATGCGAAAAAATGGCAATGCTGTTATACTTATCATCAACGTCATTTATAGTTTGATAAAAGTCATTTACTGAAGCCTCATACAGTGCAGAAACCAGGATTACTTCTTCTTCGTTTTTACCATATTGTTTTATAAATAATTGTGCGGTTTTTTTTGCACGTTTGGCCGGGCTTGATATAAAAGCATCAATCATTATTTTCTTACTTATTAAACGCTTAGCCATTTTAGGAGCATCTTTATTTCCGCGATCATTTAGTGGCCTGTCAAAGTCTGCAAGGTTTGCATTATCCCAGCTGCTTTTTGCATGACGTATTAATAAAAGTGTTTTCAAAACGTGCAGTTTAAGATCACATTAAAATTCAGCCTGATTATATTTAGTAATATTAATATCCCCGTACATTTTTACCTTCCATGTAATTCATAAATGCTTTATTTACTACGCGGTTTCCTCCGGGAGTAGGATAATTACCGGTAAAATACCAATCGCCAAGGTTAGTCGGGCAGCTTGCATGAAGATCTTCAATAGTTTGATAAATTACATCTACAGGAATATTAATTTCAGGCGGTGTTATTAATTGCGCAATTTTTTTAGATATCTGTTCTACAGAAAAAAGTTTATAAATATGCTTTACAAGGTTCTCAGAATGCAATTGGTTATTACGGCTAAGATCTTTACATCTTTGCAAAAGCTCATCAAGACAATGTTCTTTTTTATGTTCTTTAATAAGTTCCATTGCAGCTTTAAAAGCAATAAACTCACCAAGCTTACTCATATCAATACCATAGCAATCAGGATAGCGTATTTGCGGAGCCGATGAAACCACTATGATCCGTTTTGGCTCCAGCCTCGAGAGCATTCTGATAATACTTTCCTTAAGCGTTGTTCCTCTTACTATCGAATCATCAATCACTACCAAAGTATCTAAGCCCTTTCTTACTGTGCCATAAGTTATATCATAAACGTGCTGCACCATTTCATTGCGGCTGGCATCTTCAGTGATAAAAGTTCTAAGCTTTACATCTTTAATAGCAATCTTTTCCATGCGTACCCTGCGGTTAATTACTTCAGCCAGCTTTGCTTCATCATAATTAGATCCCCAGCTTAAAATTCTTTCTATTTTTCTTTTGTTTAGATAATCTTCAGCGCCCTTTAGTAAGCCATAATAAGCAGTTTCAGCCGTGTTTGGTATAAAGGAGAAGATGGTATTTTTCAAATCATAATCAATTGCTTTTAGCACAGCTTCGCTAAGATGGTAGCCTAAAGCAATTCTTTCCCGGTAAATCTTTTCATCACCGCCTCTTGAAAAATAGATGCGCTCAAAGCTGCAAGCCCTTCTTTCCTTTGGCTCAAGTATTTGTTCTATAGAATAATTTCCGTTTGGATCAACCAGCAAAGCATTACCGGGCATTAATTCCTGCACTTCATTTTCACCTACATTAAATGTAGTGCGAATTGCGGCTCTTTCACTTGCGGCAACAATTACATCATCATTTATAAAATAATAACAAGGCCGGATACCGTGGGCATCTCTCATTACAAAAGCATTACCATTACCGGTAAGTCCGCCAAATGTAAAGCCTCCGTCAAAAAGAGAAACGGCTCTTTTTAAAACTTTTTTTATATCAAGGGTTTCAGGGAACTGCTCATCAGCTTTTACCAAAAAATGATGGATTACTTCCATCATAGCGCCAAGGTCGCTTTGGCGTTCAAGTTCATCAGGATGACAATTTATAAGAGAAAATAGTTCCTCTTTATTAACCAGATTAAAATTTCCGGCCAGCACCAGGTTCCTTGCCGGTATTGTATCTCTCTTAACAAAAGGATGGCAAAATTCTACATTATTTTTTCCCTGGGTACCATACCGTAAATGACCTAATAACAGCTCACCCAAAAATTTAATGTGTCCTTTCATCAGCCCCGGATGTTGTTTTATGTCTGGCTGATTTTTTTCGATCTCCTCTATTTCTTTTCCAATCTGAGAAAAAATATCTGCAATAGAATGCTGTGCGCCACTTCTTATACGATGTAAAAAAGGATAACCTGGTTCTGTATTAAGCTTTACTGCCGCAACTCCGGCGCCATCCTGGCCACGGTTATGTTGCTTTTCCATCAGCAGGTAAAGCTTATTAAGGCCGTACATTACTGAACCATATTCCTGGTGATAATAAGAGAAAGGTTTGCGTAAACGAATGAAGGCAAGGCCGCATTCATGTTTGATTTCGTCGCTCATTTATGGTAATGAGCCGCAAAGTTAAGCTATAATAAAACCTGTAACAAATGGAAAATACTAATAATACGCAAATGTTAACTGATGTTTAAAATCGGTATCTTTCAAATGCTTTATTATTCAATATCCGCTCATGCTCAAAAGATCTTCTTTTTGTTTTGTATTCCTGCTATTTACAATTTCTAATTCCAAGGCCCAATTAAGTGATCATTTTAGTGATGGAAATTATACACAAAACCCTGCATGGGCAGTTACTTCAGGCAGTTGGATGATTAACTCAGCTTTACAATTACAGAGTAATAACATAATAGCGAATAGTACTTTTTACATAAGCACACAAAGCGCTATTGCAAATAACGCTCAATGGGAATTTTATGTGAGACTTGATTTTAATCCTTCATCATTAAATTTTATAGATGTTTATTTAACAGCATCTGCAAGTGATATATCCCAGCCAGGCACCGCAGGATATTTTGTAAGAATAGGAAATACTGACGACGAAATAAGTCTTTACCGCAAAGACGCTGGTGGAATAATTACAAAAATTATAGACGGAGTAAATGGTATATTAAATAAGAACACGAACCTTCTGAAAATAAAAATAATTCGTAATGCAGATAATCAATGGTCTCTATTTAGAGACTTGTCAGGCACCGGAAATACTTTTACAAGTGAAGGAATAATTACTGACGCAACTTATACTACTTCATCGTTTTTTGGAATTATGATCAAACAAAGTACATCAAGCTTCTTTCAAAAGCATTACGTTGATGACATCATTATAAAGGCTTTCAGTCCGGATATTATACCGCCTGTTATTACATCAGCAGTTGCCACATCTGCCAGTACACTGGATGTTTTGTTTGATGAACCATTGGATGTAACGGCTGCTGAAACAACAACAAATTATGTTGCCGGTAATGGATTAGGTTCTCCTTCTAATGCCGCTGTTGATATAACTAATGCGGCTTTAGTTCACTTAACTTTTAAAAATAATTTTATTAATCGCCTTGTTAATAGTTTAACTATAAATGGAATTAAAGACATCGCCGGAAACGATATAACGAACGGCATCTCACATTTTAGTTATAATATTCCGCAACAATATGATGTAGTTATTGATGAGATTTTTACTGATCCATCGCCACAGGTTGGTCTTCCATCTTCAGAATTTGTGGAGCTAAAAAATGTATCCCCGTTTCCGGTTAATTTATCGGGATGGAGATTGAGTGATAATACATCCGGTTGCGTACTTCCTGCGTTTATAATACAGCCCGACAGCTTTATAATTGTTTGTTCAACATCCGCAGCCAGCTCCTATACATCATTTGGAAATACTTTAGGTGTAAGCAATTTTCCATCGCTGAATAATGATGCAAATATTATCTTTCTTAGTTCAGCACAAAATAAAATTATACATGCTGTGTCTTATAAAAGTTCCTGGTATCAGAATGAGTTAAAAAAAGATGGCGGATGGACATTGGAAATGATTGATACAAAAAATCCATGTGGCGGATTTAATAACTGGAAAGCAAGCATTGATGTAACCGGAGGTACTCCGGGTAAAAAGAATTCAGTTGATGCAATAAATACTGATGAGACTTCACCAAAGTTATTAAGGGCTTTTGCTGTTGACAGCTTAACCATTTCATTGATTTTTGATGAGGCATTAGACAGCTTTAAAGCCGCTACTGCAGCCAATTATACAATAAGTGACGGAATCGGCAAAGCTGCGTCTGCAATTGTTATTGCACCAATGTTTGATAAAGTGAATCTGCAATTAGCCGCTCCATTGCAAAAGAATAAAGTATATACAATAACAGCAAATGGTATTTCAGATTGCTCAGGAAACATTATCGGTTCTCAAAACTCAGTAAAAACAGGAATAGCAATTTTAGCCGATAGTTTTGATATTGTTATCAATGAAATATTATTCAATTCAAGACCTGGTGGTGTTGATTATGTAGAAATATATAATCGCTCTGCGAAAATTATTGACCTAAAGCAATTGTATATTGCTAATAGAAGTGCAACAGGAACTGCCAGTTCAATTAAGCAAATAAGCCAGGAAAGTATATTGCTTTTCCCCGGAGATTTTATAGTTATTACTGAAGACGTTTCCGTTGTACAACAACAATACGTAACTACTAATCCTGCTGCATTTATCAAGCTCATTGGAATGCCTTCTTTTTCTGATGATAAGGGCAGTGTGGTTATTTTAAATGCCCAGGGCAATATAATTGATGAAGTTTCTTATTCTGATAAATGGCATTTTGCTTTGATAACAAATACTGAAGGTGTTTCTCTTGAAAGAATAGATTATGATGCGCCAAGCGTACAAACCAATTTTCATTCTGCCGCCACATCTGTTGGATATGGAACTCCCGGTTATAAAAATTCTCAGTTTAGAATTGATCAGCAAGCGCAGGGAGAAGTAACTGTTATGCCAAAGATATTTTCGCCTGATAATGATGGCAATGATGATTTTGCTACAATAAATTATTCTTTTCCTGAGCCCGGTTATGTTGCTAACATTACTATTTTTGATGCGTCAGGCAGGCCTGTACGCTATTTGCAAAGAAATGCTTTAAGTGGAATAAAAGGAAATTACCGCTGGGATGGCTTGGGTGAAAAACAACAAAAGCTTTCACAAGGCATTTATATAATCTTTACAGAAATCTTTAATACTGCAGGAAAAGTGAAACAATTTAAAAATACAATAGTGCTTGCGGCAAAGAGATAATGTTTACCTATGAATTTTAAAAGATAAAAAGTAGCCTCTTGTTTTAATGTCAATAGTTTCCAATCTCATTAATATCATCATCCAATTCTGCATCAGGTAATTTATTAAGATGCGCTCTTACTATAAAATATGCCGTAATTGCAAAAGTATATGCTACAAGAATAATAGAAACAAGATTATCTTTTCCGAAGAGAATAACACCCACAAGAAAGCCTATTAACTCAAACAGTATCCAACCAATTACAAGTAGAAATTTCCATTTAACCGGCTTTAAACCTTTGCTTTCAGCAAGGTGGCCAATTTTTCGTGACAAATAAATTATAGCAATAATTTCAAGCATGTAATAGATTATACTAAATCAATATCAAAGTTTACAAGCTGAACAAACTCTGCTAACCTGGTATCAATATCTCTTTTTGAAATTTCTTTTAATCTTTGCGGACCAAACTTTTCAACACAAAAACTTGCCATTGCAGAACCAACAATGATAGCTGTTTTCATATTTTCAAAGCTTATATCTTTTGTTTTAGCAATATGCCCGATAAAGCCACCAGCAAAGCTATCACCGGCACCTGTCGGGTCAAATACATCTTCCAGCGGCAAGGCTGGAGCAAAGAATACATGGTTCTCATGAAAGAGCAAAGCACCATGTTCACCTTTTTTAATAATTAGAAATTTTGGTCCCATGTCCAATATCTTTTTTGCTGATTTAACCAGCGAGAATTCACCACTTAATTGTCTTGCTTCGGTATCATTTATTAACAAAACATCAATCATTTTTAATACCTTCTTTAAATCCTCAAGCGCAGTATCCATCCAAAAATTCATCGTGTCAAGAACAATAAGCTTAGGTCTTTTTTTAAGCTGATTTATTACACTTATTTGTAAAGCCGGCATCACATTTCCCAGCATTAAAAATTCGGCGCCCTGGTACGTTTCCGGCACTTGCGGATTAAAATCTGCTAATACATTAAGATCAGTAATTAGTGTATCACGTGTATTCATATCCATGTGATATTTGCCGCTCCAGAAAAAAGATTTTTTGTCCGGAATAATTTCCACACCATCTAATTGTACACCACGGCTTTTTAATTCATTCATTTCTTCCACAGGAAAATCATTGCCTACAATTGATATTTGCAAAACCGGCTTCACAAATTGGCTTGCAGCATAAGCAACATAAGTTGCCGATCCTCCTACAATTTTATCTATTTTGCCAAAAGGAGTTTCAATAGCATCAAACGCCATAGAGCCAAGTGAAATAAGGGACATATCTTTTTTTTATCTTTTTAAAAATTGTTGCAAATGTAGACGATTTCATGATGCATAATTGGCTGACAGTAAAATCAAAGTTTAATCCATATTTTTTATCTTCACAGTCAATATGCTTTTACAACTTCATCCTGAAAACCCGCAACCGAGGCTGTTAAAACAAATTGCCGATTGCCTTAGAAGCGGAGGCATTATTGTTTATCCGACGGATACAATTTATGGTCTTGGCTGCGACATAGCGCAGCAAAAAGCTATAGAGAGAATTTGCAAAATAAAAAATATTGATCCGCAAAAAGCACAGCTTTCTTTTATCTGCAAAGATTTGAGTCATTTAAGTGATTATACAAAAAGCATTGATACGCCTCTGTATCGCACGCTAAAAAGATATTTGCCCGGTCCCTTTACATTTATTTTGCCGGCAAGCAAATCAGTTCCCAAAATTTTAAAAAGCAAAAAAAATACAGTGGGTATTCGTATACCGGATAATATTATTTGCAGAAGTATTTTAGAAACGTTAGGCGACCCAATCCTGAGTACAACTTTGCCGGGAGATATGATTGAAGAATACACTGATCCTGAGATAATTTATGAAAAGTTTGAACATACAGTAGATATTGTTATCAATGGAGGCATGGGTGGAATGACGCCGTCAACTATTATTGATTGCACAACTGATGACTGGCACGTTACAAGGCAGGGAGCAGGAACATGGGAAGGATAAAATGCCTTTGCGTTTTTAACGCAAAGGCCAATAAAACCACACGAACAACTTATTTAAGATCTTACCCTGCCGTTGTGTTTTTTACGGTATATTTCACGGCTTTCCTTGTTTTGATCTTTTGTAATAATCCTTCTTTCGCCACGAGTTACTTTACCATCAGATTTAGCAAGTGCTACTTCATGATGAATGTCTTTTTTGTCTTCAATAAGATTTTTAGTTTCAGACCTGGTAAGTTCACCGCTTTTTACACCTTGAGTAATACGATGTTTTTGGTTAGCGGAGCGATGCCTGGTTTGTGCGTTTGCACTGCTTATGCTGAATGCAAACATAATAGCAGCAATTAATAATTTTCCTTTCATAAAAGTAATTTAATATTTAAAAAGTTTGTTACAGATAACAGACAGAAGCTTTCCATCAGAGTTTAATCTGAACGTTTTTAAATTATAGATTTGAGAAGAAAAATTAATCAGGATCGCAGTCAGATAGCCAAAGCTTTGCTGCAAAAATATTAAAGCTTTTGCGGTGATATTCACATAAACCATGATCTTTTATGGCTGAGCGATGTTGCGGAGTTCCATAACCTTTATTACTTTTCCAGGCATACATCTTATACTTTCTGTGCAGCTTTTGCATATATGCATCACGATATGTTTTTGCCAATACACTTGCCGCAGCAATAGATGTATAAATGCCATCTCCTTTTATAACACATTTGTGAGGGTAACTTTCATAAGGCTTAAAGCGATTGCCATCAACCAATAATAAGTCTGGCTTATGCTTTAATTTATTTAAAGCGAGATGCATTGCCTTGTAAGAAGCCTGCAAAATATTAATACAATCTATTTCTTCATTATCAACCATTGCAACTGAGTAAGAAATACTTTGCTTTTCAATAACCGGCCTCAGCATATCTCTTTCTTCTTTAGTCATTTGTTTTGAATCGTTCAACAATGGATGATGGAAATCTTTGGGCAATACAACTGCGGCCGCAAACACGGGCCCGGCAAAGCATCCACGGCCGGCTTCGTCAATACCGGCTTCGCAAAATTTGTTGTGAAAGAAGGGAAGCAACATTGCACCAAAAATAAATAATAAACAAACTCATTTAGATTTTTATTGTAGAATAGATTTGCACAATGAATTCCCAATCATCTTTTTTGCAATTTTCAAAAGTGATATTAGTAACTGTTTTTTTAGTGATAATTGCCGGGGGAGTTGTAAGGATGACGCAGAGTGGTATGGGCTGCCCTGATTGGCCTAAATGTTTTGGAAGATGGGTGCCGCCAACTAATGCAGATCAGCTGCCGGTAAATTATAAAGAATTATATGCGTTCAAATATGTTGACACATCTTTTAATCCTTATCATACATGGATTGAATATATAAATCGCTTGCTTGGTGCTATACTTGGATTGCTTTTAGCAGTTCAATTTTTTTGGAGTTTTAAATATTTTAATTCCAATCGTAAATTAGTTTGGCTTTCTTTAGGATTGCTTTTATTAACAGGTTTCCAGGGTTGGCTCGGTAGTAAAGTAGTAGAAGCAAACCTTGAAACAGTAAAGGTTACAACGCATATGTTAGTTGCGTTAGTTATTGCTGCATTAGCAATTACTATCATCCATTTCAGTTCTTCTGATAAAGTACATGTAGATAATAAAAAGCTTAAGGCACTATCAATGCTGGCGATTGTTTTATTACTTATACAAATCGTTTTAGGTACGCAGGTGAGAGAACAAATAGATCATATATCTGCAGGTTTGAATTTCAACCAAAGAGAAATATGGATAAGCAAATTGAATTATATTTTTTATATACACAGAACATTTTCAATTGTAATTGCAGGTATTTGTATTTACCTTTTTTTTCTTTACAAGAGATATAGAACTCTGCAAACTACTACATGGCTTATTCTTTTTTGTGTAACAGGAAATATTCTGTTAGGGATAATTATGAGTTATTTTAAGATGCCATCTGTTGCACAGCCTTTACATTTATTGCTTTCTTCTACATTGATTTCATCGGTGTTTTATAACTGGCTAAGAACTGCGTAATTATTAATTTAATTATGGTCTTAATAATTTAAAAGCAGCAGGTAAAATTTTTATTGAAAATTTATCAGATGTTTCAGCAGGATCGCCATCAATATGCAAAGGAGCAAGCAATGGATTTAGAATAATTAATTCATTAGTTTGAAAATAAAGCACTTCTTTTTTATGGAAATTACTTTCTTCGTTATGCCTTACCTCACCTGATGTTATTTGTTTTAAAACGGCCAAAACCATTCTTAATTTACTCATTTTTTTTACTACAATTATATCAAGCAAACCATCATTTAAACTGGCTTTTGGCGCAATGGTGAAGTTATTTCCAAACTGGTTACTATTGGCAATACTTATAAAAAAAGCATTTGTTAAGAACGTATTTTCTTTTACTGTAACAATAAAATCATAAGCAGATGCTTTGATGAAGTTTTTTATTGATTGCTTAATGTAAGTAGCAAATCCTCTTTTTTTTTCTAATGCAAAACTATGTGCTACTTGTGCATCAAAGCCAATACCGCAAAGCATACAGCCGAATTGCTCATTTATATAAAACGCATCAACGCTTGTAGCGGATCCTTCAAAAATTAATTGCAACGCCCTTACGATATTCTTGGGAATTTTAGCTGCAAGAGCTAGCCCGTTTCCTGAGCCTGCGGGAATTATACCAATGTTCAGTTCAATGCCAATTAATGCTTTTACAATTGGATTTATCGTTCCATCACCTCCGCAAATAACAACATCTGTAAAGTTTTCTTTTCTAACTTTTTCGGCTAAATAAGAATACTCCCCATTTCTTTCTGCAGGTAAAATTTCAAAGGGAATTTTTTGCTCTGCAGTTTTTTGAGAGATTATTTTTTGAAAAGAATTTTTGCGGGTTGTGCCAGATATTGGATTGATAAAATAAAGTATTTTTCGGGTCATCTTACTTTATATATAGCTCCGCTACTAATGTTCTTCTTGAAGGTAGAGACATCATTTTGTTAGCAGGATTTTGCAACAAAAACACTTTTATAATTTCAACATCTGAAGACTTATTATGCAAAAGCGAAAGATTCACAGGATAAGTTCCCGGCCGGCTTAAAGATTCATTTGCTAAGCATAGCTGCTCTTCTTTTGCATTTGTAATTTGTAAAGTGGTTTTATAAACATGATTGGGTTTTTTGTTTAAAACAAGTTCCATTTCTGTTGCAGTATCATAGCTCTGCCGGCTTATGTTCAAATTAACTGACGAATCATTTTCTATTACACTTTTGCCAATTATTTTTCCGTTTAACATAACACTGATCTCATTTTGTTGGGCAAACAGCATTTCTGAAAATAGAAGTAAAAATATACTTACAAAGACCGTTATATATCGCATATTATCTTAAAAACGAATTAATTTAATGCTGACCAAAGTAAATCTTTCAATTGAACCAAACCCTGGTTTGCAACCGACGATATAAATAGATGTGGAATATTTTCAGGCAATTCTTTTTCAATCGCCTGCTTTAGCTCGTCATCAAGCATATCACTTTTACTTATAGCAATAATGTATTTTTTATCAAGCAATTCAGGGTTATATTCTTTCAGCTCATTTAGCAAAATTTCAAATTCTTTTTTATGGTTATTACTGTCCGCAGGTATAAGAAATAATAAAACTGAATTACGTTCTATATGCCTTAAAAACCTGTGACCAAGACCTTTGCCTTCAGCAGCGCCTTCAATAATGCCTGGCAAATCTGCAATGCAAAAGCTTTTATGATCCCTGTATTCAACCATGCCAAGCTGAGGTACTAATGTTGTAAAAGCATAGTCCGCAATTTTGGGTTTTGCAGCAGTTATTACAGAGAGTAATGTAGATTTGCCGGCATTAGGAAAACCTACCAAACCCACGTCGGCCAACACTTTCAGCTCTAATACTTTCCATCCTTCCTGCCCGGGCTCGCCTGGCTGCGAATGTTCGGGCGCCTGGTTTGTAGGCGTTGCAAAGTTTGAATTTCCAAGTCCTCCGCGGCCGCCTTTCATCAATATAACTTCCTGGCCATCTTCTAAAATCTCTGCTTCAATTTTATTTGTTTGTTCATCTTTTGTAATAGTTCCGAGCGGCACTTCTATAATGATATCTTTACCATCTTTACCGGTACAATTGTTCTTACTTCCATTTTCTCCATCTTCGGCCAATACATTTTTAAAGTATCGTAAATGAAGTAACGTCCATAAATTTTTATTTCCGCGTAAAATTATATGAGCGCCTCTTCCGCCATCGCCGCCATCCGGGCCGCCAAAAGCAGTAAGCTTGTTGCGCATAAAGTGCCTGCTTCC